>CAMYOO010000202.1 GCA_947260035.1 uncultured delta proteobacterium | reverse complement strand
GGACGAGCCCCTGGTGGTAGAGGCCGACGGGCTGCGCGCGGCGCAGGCCGGGGTGCTGGAGAAGCTGTCGGACGATGCGCTGAAGCCGGCGCAGCTCGACGCGCTCGAGGCGGATGTATTCGGCGATCTCGACGACGTGATCGAGGGCATCGTCGACGCGCTGCCCACCCGGACCGTCACCCTGGACGACCTTCCGCGGGATCTCATGGCCCGATACGTGGCCGCAGACGGCCGCACCCGCGTCGAGATCTTCTCGGAAGCGAACCTGAACGACCGCGGCGAGCTCGAACGGTTCTCGGACCTGATCCATGCGGTGCGGCCGGACGCCGGAGGACCGGCGGCGGGCACCGTCGCCCTCGGTCGCGCCGTGGTGTCCTCGCTGCGGGAGGCCCTGGTCACCGCGGCGATCGTCATCGCCCTGGTGCTGCTCCTGCTCTGGCGCAGCGTGAAGTACACCCTGATCACGCTGGCGCCGATGGCCCTGGGAAGCGTGGCCACGGCGGCGGTGAGCGTGGTCGCGGACATCCCCTTCAACTTCGCCAACGTGATCGTGCTGCCGCTCATCCTGGGCATCGGCGTGGACAGCGGCATCCATCTCGTCCACCGCCACCGCATGGGTCTGCGCGGCGCATCCGACCTGCTCGCGACCAGCACGGCGCGGGCCGTGCTCTTCAGCGCACTGACCACCGTCGTCAGCTTCTCGACGCTCGCGTTCGCGAATCACCTGGGCATCGCGAGCCTGGCGCAGATGCTCTGCGTCGGCATCGTCCTGATGCTGGTGTCGAACGTAGTCGTGCTGCCGGCGATTCTGACGCTGGTGGACGGCCCCGGGGACTCGGATCGTGCTGCGGCCGTGCGCGATCCGGGCGCAGCGCCCTAGAGAAGCCGACGGCGATGCGGTGGCTGTGTATCCTGTTCGTCGCGCCAGCGACACAGGAGGCACGAGATCCGCGATGGACTACCAGCAGATCCGCTACGAGACCGACGGCGACGTCGCCATCCTGACGCTCGACCGGCCGGACCGTCTGAACGCGTGGACGCCGCGCATGAGCGAGGAGCAGGCCGACGCGCTGACGCGCGCCAATGCGGATCCCGCCGTGGGCGCCATCGTGGTGACCGGCGCCGGCCGCGGCTTCTGTGCCGGGGCGGACATGGACGCCACCTTCCAATCGCGCATCGACGGCGTCGACCCCGGCGCCGACACCCAGGCCGGCTTCGGGGGGCTGCCGGCCGGCCTCGACTGGGTGGCCCTGGCCCGCGAGTCCAAGCCGCTGGTCGCGGCCGTGAACGGCGCCGCCGTCGGCATCGGCCTCACCATGATCCTGCCCTTCGACGTGATCGTGGCGTCCGAGAAGGCCAAGCTGGGCATGCTCTTCATCAAGATGGGCCTGGTCCCCGAGCTCGCGAGCACGCGCTTCCTGGTCCAACGCATGGGCTTCGGCCGCGCCAGCGAGATCTGCCTGTCCGGGCGCCTCTACCCCGCGGCCGAGGCCCACGCCGGCGGCCTCGTCGACCACCTCGTGCCGCCGGACCAGCTTCTGCCGAAGGCGCTCGAGATCGCGCGCTCCATGGCCGCCAATCCCGACCTCCAGCTTCGCATGACCAAGCAGCTTCTCACCGAGAATTCCTGCGACATCGATCTCCAGGCCATCCAGAAACGCGAGAGCGCACTCCTGCGCGAGTGCTGGAAGAGCCCCGAGCATGCGGAAGCCGTAGCGGCGTTCCGAGAGAAGCGTCCGCCGAAGTTCCGCTGAGCCTGCGCGCGAAGAAGGGAACGACTCATGCGTCGCTGGTTTCTCGCACTCACGGTGCTCGTCTCGGTGGCCGTCGCGTCGCCGCCGCTTTTCTTCGCGCTCTTCCCCGTCGAGGTTCCCGACCTCCCTGCGCCGGGACGTCGAATCTGGGTGGGGGGCGATGTGGCCGTGAACGCCCTGGTGCGCGGCGACGGGTCGCCCGTGGTGCTGATCCACGGCCTGCCCGGAACGGCGTACAACTGGCAGGCCGTGAGCGATCGTTTGGCCCTGCGCGGGCATCGCGTGCTGGCTTACGACCGTGTGGGCTACGGCCGGTCGGACCGCCGGTCCGCCGACGACTTCTCCGTGGACGCGAACGCCCGGGAGCTGCTGGCTCTGTTGAAAGCGGAAGACCTGCGCGACAGCACGGTGGTGGGTTGGTCCTACGGCGGCAAGACCGCCATGACCGCCGCCCTGAGCGATGTGTCGCGGATCGGACGCCTGGTTCTCGTGGGGAGCGCCGGGCTCTGGGAGTCCGCGCCGCCGCCGTCGCGGCTCTTCTCGATCCTCTTCTCGGCTCCCGTTGTGGAGTGGATGGCCGCCGTTCCGCCGCTTTTCCGCGGGATGCAGCAAGCCATGGGCGTGCAGTTCTTCAGCGAGCAGCCCGTGCCCGGCTGGTTCTCGCTTCAGTCACGCGCCAACTTCGCGCTCTCCACGACGCGGCACACCTGGCGCCAGGAAGCGGCGCGCTTCCGCTTCGACGGACCCGATCCTGCGCCGATCGATCGGCCGATCCTGGTGATCCACGGCGACGACGACCGCGTGATCCCCCTCGAGGTGGGGGAGTGGATCCACGCGCGCGCACCGCGCTCGGAGCTCCTGGTGGTGGAGGGAGGCAGCCACGCTCTTCCCGCCACCCACCCCGTCCTGGTGGCCGACCGGATCGAAGACTTCGCCGCACGCTGACCGGGCGAAAGCCGGGTCAGGGATCGCAGGCGCTGCACGGACAGTCGCCCACCGTGCAGGGCGTGCTGCAACTCGCCAGGCTGCAGGGCACGGACCAGAAGCAATCATCGGTGAACCCGGGGGCGAGGCCGTTCTGCTCGGCAGTTTCCAGCCAGCGTTCGGCATAGGCGCCGCCTGCCAGGCTCATCGCAGCGTCGTTCATGCTCTCGGTCTGGTTTGCCAGGTTCCAGTCCGACTCCCAGGCGAGCTGGATCTGCTGCATGAGCTGAAGCCGGGTCGGCTTGAGGCCCGGATCGCTCGTGAAGCCCCAGAGCTGGCGCGCCCAGTCGAGCTCCACGCCGAACCCGTCATGGGGCTCCTCGCAGATGGTCCCTACGTTCCAGACCCTGCCGCCACGCGGGGAAGCCATTTTCCGCGAAGCGCGTACCACGCCCGACAAGTCCCCGGTTCCAATGGGCTTTGCGGCCGCACGAAAGGCGGAACCGCCTACGCGCGCCGGGCCGGAACCAGCTCCCGGTCGAGGTTCCGCGCGGCGCGCTCGAGCAGGTCGCCCAGCGTGCGAGACATGAACGGAGAGGTCGCGCGCAGCAGCAGCCGGGGCTCAGCCGCCAGGGTCCAGCGCAGGCGTGTGCCGGGTCCGTCGTCGGCGAACTCCGTGCACTCGATCTGGGCACGCGCCAGCGGCACGGTGGCGGCGTCCACCCGGTAGGCCCAACGCGCGCCCTCGTCCCACGCGAGGATGGTCTCCCGCCAGCGCTGGCCTCGGACGATGGCCTCGCGGCGCGTGCCCACGCCGTAGGGTGGAGATCCGCCGGGGTAGGAGGCCTCGCGCACGCCGGGAAACCAACGCGGCCAGCTCGGAGCATCGATGAACGCTTCCCACACGGCCCGGCGTGGCGCGCGGACGTGAGCTTCCACGACCCAGCGTCGCGGGGCGGACGCCAGGAAGTCCAACTCGACCGGCCGCAGGCGGAACCACATCAGCCGGCCGATGAGTCCTGGAAGCGCACGACGGCCGCGTAGTCCCCGAGAGCGCGCATCTGCTCCGTGGTGAGACCTCGCTCGCGATCGAAGTCGATCTCGAAGATGCGCGGCATGAAGCCCGCCCGGCGGAAGGACCGCCCAACTCTCTCGCGGTACTCCTCCGAGCCCGGCTCGAGGAGCCGGCCGATCACCTCGCGGCTCCGTCCGCGTAGGTGAAGCGTGGCCGCCCAGGGCTCGCGGAAGTTTCGCCACCATTGGCGATTGCGTGCATTGGCGACGAGCACCAGCACTGCATCACCCTGGTCGTGGTAGCCCACCGGGAAGCGAACGCGGCGCCCCGTGCGGTGGCCCCTCAGCGTAATCGTCATGAGGCCGGGGCTCGCGAGCCAGTGCAGGAGCGGGGTGTGAAGTATACCCACGAGCAGCGGGTTGAGCCGATCCAGCGCGGCGAGGTAGCCGGGCGGCCGGCGCCCGATACTCCCATGGCCGCCTTCCCTACGCATCGGGCCTCCCCCTTTCGCCCCGTCCGAGGCGACGCGATCTCGACGAGTCGATGGAACCGATAGCGCAGCTCTTCTCGTCGATCCCCAGGCGCCTGCATGCTGCGGCCCGGGTCGATGCGGGAGATCCGAAAGCCGGCCGCTGCTACGGTCTTCGCGGAGGGCGGATGAAGATCACGATCTTCGGCGCTACCGGCCTGCTCGGCCGCGAGTGCCTCTCCCAGTGCCTGCACGCAGGACACCGGGTCACGGTGCTCGCCCGCACTCCCTCCAAGCTTCCGGCCGAGCTGCGCGATCGAATCACCGTCATCCAGGGCGACGGTCTCGACCCGGCGGCCGTCGAACGGGCGTTGGCCGGCGCTGCGGACGGAATCCTCTTTGCGATCGGCGTCGACCGAGGCTCCGCCGAGGACTTGTGCACCGACGTCACGCGCAACATCCTCGCGTCCATGCGAAGCCTCGGGGTCAAGCGCTTCGTGTGGTGCGGCGGTGGGAACACCGTCGGCGATGAAGACGTCGCTAGCTTCGGGTCGAAGTTCGTCGGCTGGTTCTCTCGAACCTTCATGGCGCTGCGGCACCGCGACAAGCTCCACCAGATCGCACTGCTGAACGAGGCTCGGGACGTCGAGTGGATCGGGATCCGGCCGCTCCAGATGCGGAAGGGGAAGAGGCGCGGAACGTACCGGGTCGGCTTCCACCGCTACAGTGGTCTTTCCAAGATCACCGCCGCCGACTGCGCCCACGAGATGATCCGTATGCTCACCGACGACACCTGGCTCCACCGGGCGCCCGTCATCCAGTACTGACTCCCAGAGATCGGAGACACGCCCCCCAACCGGAGATCGGATCCCAGGAGGAGGGGGACTCCCCCGGTTCCTGAAACCGCGCTTCAGTCCGATTTTTCCGGGCTGATCCGCGGGGCCGCGGTATCCTGGGTCCATGGCAAAGGGTCAAGACAAGAAGCGCCCCACGAAGACGAACAAGCCGAAGCTCACGCCGAAGGAAAAGAAGCAGAAGAAGCTGGCCAAAAAGGGTAAGTAGAGCGCGCAGGCGCCCTCCGCCTCGGCGCTGCTCAGCGCGCCGGTCGTCCCGTCAGCCCCGCGTCCTGGTGTTGGTATCGGTCGCGAACGATCTCGCCACGCTCGGCGCAGAAGTAGAGGTAGACCGAGCCGGCGGTCAAGGCCGAGAGCAGGTGCCAGGCGGCGTGCCCCTGCCATAGCGAGTCGGGAACGCACCAGGGGCGGCCCGAGTCGGACATCGACCATATGGCCAGCGCCGCCAGGAAGAAGCCCAGCGCCGCCAGCAGCCAGCCGCGCGAGCCGTGGATGTCGCGCCGGCGCCCGAGGGCCAGCCGGCCCGGCAGTCGCCGGAGGGGAACGGCGAGCTGGAGCTCGAGCAGCAGCGTGAGGACGACGAGGCCGGCGAAGACGACCTGGGTGGCGGGTACGTCGATCAGCCGCTGCAAGACGAAGAAGCCGGCCAGTCCGAAGTAGAGCGCGCGGAAGCGTTCGTAGCCGAGCGACCAGCCCCGGCCGATCTCGTAGGCAAGGACGTAGAGGATGAAGAAGTGCATGGAGATCGCATCCGCGATCCCGCCCCAAGTCGTGAACGTGGCGTGGAAGAAGAACGATCCCGGTCCCATGTAGACGACCACAGCGGCGTAGAGGGCGGCATAGCGGGGATCGCCCGACATGCCGGTCGACGCGTTTGCAAGCGCCGGATCCCGCCGGCGCCGGCCGTGGTGAAGCGCGATGGCGATGCCCATCATCACGAAGCCGAAGGTGGACCCGCTGTTGGCCGGCTGGGCCACGGCGCCCGGTCGGGCCGCCTCACAGAAGCAGTAGGGGGGCTCGGCGCAGGCATCGCGCTCCCCCGACCATCCGAAGGCGAGCCCGGCCGCAATCAGGCTGCAGAAGAGGACGCTGGTGAGCAGCGCGGAGCGCAGGGGCAGCGAAACCGAACCGAGCATCGGCGGATGCTACAGCGTCCGGATTCGCAGGCCGACTCAGAGGGGCGACCGGCGCTTCATCTTGACCTTCGGAGGTCGGGTCTCGAACGGCGCCGACGTGGGGACCGTGCCGACGCTGCAGATGCCGCCGCCGGGTCCGGCCGCGTCTCCCCAGTAGTTCCCCGTCGCGTCGAGGGCCAGGCTGGTGCGGTTCTCCAGCTCGCACTCGGGCGGCGGGCCGATCTCAGCGTCGCTCGTGCCGGGCCTGGCAGGCGATGCAGAATGGAGTCTCCGGACGCGCCTTCAGCCTGGCGTAGCCGACGTTCTCTTCGCACGAGGCGCAGGTGCCGTACGCTCCGGAT
>CAMYOO010000201.1 GCA_947260035.1 uncultured delta proteobacterium | reverse complement strand
ATCAGCAGGAACTGCACCACGGCGAAGGGCGCGATGCGACCCGGGCTGGGCTTGCGCAAGAGCCGCACCAGCAGCCACAACGACGTGATGCCCAACAGGCCCACGTAGCCGTAGGCGCGAAGCTCCGGTCCGTGCTCCACGTGCCATGGGTGCAGCGCCAGCAGGAAGGCACCCGTCACGCCCACCGCCGGCGAGGCCCAGCTTCGCAGCAGCAGGCCCAGCGCCAGGATCGACGCCACCGCCGCAACGTACGCGGGCAGCCGCAACGCGAACTCGTCGAAGGCCCACGGCTCGCGACCGTTCCAGGCGCGCCAAGCAGAGTTCGAGACCCGCGCCGACGCGCTGTAGAGCACGTGGTTGGTGGGCTTCTTGTAGTGGAAGAAGGTCCAGTGCCAGCGCACCTGGCGGAACGAGAGCTGGGTGGGGTCCTCGGGCGCGGGCTCGCGGTGGCCGACCACGGCGCGCTTGACGGTCCAGGCCTCGTCCCACCACAGGCTGCCGTGAGCCAGGTTCCAGCGCAGCGCGCCGCCCAGCAGCGCGGCCAGCAGGATCAGCGTCCAGAAGGGCACGCCGCGGCGGCGGGGCTGTGCCGGGGCCTCCGGCCAGGCGGGGGTCTGCGCGGGGCCGGCCCAGAAGCCGGCCGTGCCCGCCAGGGCGAGACACAGCAGCGCGTTGGGAATGGCCATCCACCAGAAGCCGATCAGGATGACGTCCACCATGGGGCGATCGGTGGTGGCGAAGAAGCCCGGGCCGCCGGCCAAGCTCCAGGGCTTGGTCGCCAGCAGCAGGTAGAGGAGCAGCGCGCCGGCGGCCGCCAGCAGCAGCCGCCGCGCCGTGCGAACTCCGCGCGGCTGCGGCGCCAATGGACCCCCCCGATGGCGCATGGCGGCGATGCTAGCTCGCCTGTCTAGGAGCGTCGGCTCCGCACGGCCGCTGCCAGCTCTCGCAGCACCGGCATGGTGGTGTCCCAGCCCATGCAGGCGTCGGTCACGCTCTGGCCGTAGACCAGCTCGTCGCGCGGGTCGAGCTTCTGGTTGCCGTCCACCAGGAAGCTCTCCAGCATCACGCCCATCACGTCGTCGCCGCCGGCGGCGATGCGCGCGGCCAGCTCCGCGGCCACCACCGGCTGCTGGGCGGGGTCCTTGCCGGAGTTGGCGTGGCTGCAATCGATCATCATGCGCCGCGGCATGTCCGCGGACTCGAGCCTGGCGCGGGTGGTGGCGATGCTCTCCGGGTCGTGGTTCGGCCCGGACTCGCCGCCGCGCAGGATCACGTGGGTGTCGGCGTTGCCCGCCGTGCCCACGATGGCCGCCACGCCCTGCTTGGTAACCGAGAGGAAGTGGTGAGGGTGCGCGGCGGAGCGCATGCCGTCGATGGCGGCCTGGATGCCGCCGTCGGTGGCGTTCTTGAAGCCCACCGGCATGGACAGGCCCGACGCCAGCTCTCGGTGCACCTGGCTCTCGGAGGTGCGCGCGCCGATGGCGCCCCACGCCACCAGGTCCGCGATGAACTGGGGTGTGATGGGATCCAGGAACTCGCAGCCGGCCGGCACGCCGATCTCGTTCACCTGGCAGAGCAGGCCGCGCGCCTTCCGCAGGCCCTCGTTGATGACGAAGCTCTCGTCCAGGTGGGGATCGTTGATCAGCCCCTTCCAGCCCACGGTGGTGCGCGGCTTCTCGAAGTAGACCCGCATGACCAGGAACAGATCGCTGGAGATCTCGTCGGCCACCGCGTGCAGGCGGGTGGCGTACTCGATGGCCGCTTCCGGATCGTGGATCGAACACGGCCCCACCACGACCAGCAGGCGGTCGTCGCGCCCGTGCAGGATGTCGGCGGCCTGCTCGCGCCCGCGCGCCACGCAGGACGAGCCCTTCTCGCTGAGCGGGTACTCCTCCATCAGGATCGCCGGCGGCAGCAGCGGGCGGATGTTCTGGATGCGGAGGTCGTCGGTCCGATGCAGCATGGTCAGGCCTCGGCGCCGGAGCGCAGTTCGATTTCGGTGATCTCGGCGGGAGCGAAGAGCCGCATGGGCGGACCCCAGAAGCCGGTGCCGCGGCTGACGTAGAGCCACGCCCGGCCGCGCTGGTAGAGGCCGGCCACGAACGGGATGGCCAGCCGCACCAGGAAGCCGAAGGGCCAGATCTGCCCGCCGTGGGTGTGGCCCGAGAGCTGGAAGTCCACCTGCTGCGACGCGCGCTTGAAGGTGGACGGGTCGTGGGCCAGCAAGACGACGGGGCGTTCCGGGTCGCGGCCTTCCAGGGCACGCTCCAGGTCTTCGCCGCTGCCGTCGCCCATCCAGCTTGCGTGGTAGTCGTCGACGCCGGCCAGGTCGAAGGCGGCACCGTCGCGCTCGATGCAGACGCGCTCGTTGCGCAGCGGGCGCAGGCCCAGCTCTGCGACGCGCTCGGCCCAGGGGCGCGCGCCGGAGTAGTGGTCGTGGTTGCCGGTCACGAAGTAGACGCCGTGCCGCGCCTGGAGATCGGCGAAGGGCGCCACCTCGTCCGACAGGCTGCTCACGCTGCCGTCCACCAGGTCGCCGGTCACGGCCACCAGGTCCGGGCTGCGCTCGTTGACGCGGCGCACCAGCTCGGCGGCGAAGCGCTTGCCCAGGATGGGGCCGATGTGGATGTCGCTGATCTGCAGGATGCGGAAGCCGTCCAGACTGGATGGCCAGCGCGGCAGCGTCACCTGCACCTGCCGGAGCTGGGGCGGCCGCAGGGCGGAGCGCAGGGCGAACAGGCCGATGCCCCCCGCCAAGCCCGCCACCAGCGCGGCGCGGGCGCCGGCCGTGGAGCCGGCCTCGGGGACTGCGGCTCCGGCGGCGTTGGCCGCGGCGCCGCCCAGCCACAAGGCGGCGTCGCTCAGGCCCAGCAGGATTAGGGTGAGGAAGGCCAGGCCCATCCAGACGGAAGCGGGCCAGGCGACGAAGCGCGAGGCCGGCGGGCGCAGCAGGCGCTCGCCGAGGGGCTGCAGGAAGAGCAGGCCGAAGCCGGCGGCGAGGACCGCCAGGCCCAGGCTGCGCCAGGGCTCCGGCAGCTCCGGGTCCACCACCAGCCGGCGCGCGATGTAGAGGTGCCCGCTCCCGATCACGGCGGAAGCCAGGGTCACGAAGACGGCGATGGCCGCAATTCGTCTGCTGAGGCGAGAAAGGCCCATGGGGGCGGGAGTCTAGCCCTTAGCTGCGGGCCCCGGTGCAGCGCCGGCAGAGGAGCGTGGAGGACAGGCCGGAGCTCGTCATGCCCACGAAGGCCTTCTTGCCGCGGGGCAGCTCGCGGCCGCAGTCGGCGCACTCGGCCGTGCGGTTGAGCAGCATGGGCTGCCAGCCCAGCACCTCGGCGAAGGCGGGCCGCTCGGGCTCGCTGGGGGCGTCGGTGCGGGCGGTGTCGGCGATCTCCT
Source organism: uncultured delta proteobacterium (assembly GCA_947260035.1). Lineage (GTDB taxonomy): Bacteria > Myxococcota_A > UBA9160 > UBA9160 > JAFDET01 > JAFDET01. The sequence goes on along the minus strand of CAMYOO010000201.1, from coordinate 3,107 downwards.
CGTCGGCGGCGGCCCCGTAGTCGGGGGCCGTCTCCTCGTCATCGTCCAGCGTCCCGTCGTCGGCGGCCCCGTCGCGCCGGCTTGCGCGGTAGCGGCGCCGCACCACCTCGGCCTCGTCGAGCACGTCTCCCAGCAGGTCGCCCACGTTCTCACTCACCGTCTCGGCGACGCTGAAGGCCTCCTCCAGCACGTTGCGAACCAGGTTGGAGACCGGAACCCGGAGGTCCTCGGCCACCCTGCGGATGTCGTCGGAGAGCTGCTCGGAGATGCGTGTGTGCAAGACGCGCTCCTTGGGGTCGTCGTGCCGGTGGCGGCGGCGGGCCCGGTGGCGTGCGCGGCGGCTGCTGCGCTCGCGGCGGCGTTCTTCTCGTTCCTTGTGGCGTTCTTCGAATTTGTCCCAGTCCATGACGGGGTTTGTATCACGCTGTATCACGAAATGCAACACGTCGTGATACGATCTTGTGACACAGGGCCGGAGCTGGGTCCCCGCGGGGATTCAACGGCCACCGCTGGTGGCCGCCCGTCCGGGGCGCTACCCGTGCGTCGCGATGGGCCAGGACATCGACCGCGAAGACTTCGACGAGGCCGACTACCAGCACTTCGTCGAGCTGCTCCAGCAGGACCTCCAGGCCCTGCGAGAGCTGGTGGCCCGGCCCGGCTTCGGCGTGGGCCCGCCCTCGGTGGGGGCGGAGGTGGAGCTCTGCCTGGTGAACCCGGACGGGCGCCCGCTGCTGAAGAATCTGGAGGTGGTGGAGGCCTGCGACGACGAGCGCGTCACCGTAGAGCTGAACCGCTTCAACGTGGAGTTCATGACCACGCCGCGCCCGCTGGCCGGCTCGCCCTTCACGGCTCTGGGCGCCGAGATCCAGGAGCTGCTGGAGCGCTTGAACCGGGCGGCCCGGACTCACGACGGGCGCGTGGCGGCGGTGGGAATCCTGCCGACCCTGCGCCCCCAGGACGTTCAGTCCGAGGCCATGACCGACGTGGCGCGCTTCCGCGCGCTGTCCAAGGGGATCCGGCGCCTGCGCCACGGCGACTTCGACGTGGTGATCGACGGGCCGGACCCGCTGGACATCACCTGCGACGACGTGACCTTCGAGGGCGCCAACACGTCGTTGCAGCTTCACGTGCGGGTGTCGCCCGACGAGTTCGCCGCCACCTTCAACGCGGCGCAGATCGCCACGGGGCCGGTGCTGGCCATCGCCGGGAACAGCCCCACTTTTTTGGGCCACCGGCTGTGGGAGGAGACGCGCATCCCGCTCTTCAAGCAGGCGGTGGACGAGCGCGACGAGGTGACCGAGTCCTGGCGTCCGGCCCGCGTCTCGTTCGGCACCGGCTGGGTGCGCGAGGGCGCGCTGGAGCTCTTCACCGAGACGGTGGCGCTGCACGCGCCGCTGCTGCCGGTGGCGGGGCACGAGGACTCGGTGGCTGCCGTGCGACGGGGCGAGACGCCCATCCTGGAGGAGCTGCGCCTGCACCACGGCACGGTGTGGCGCTGGAACCGCGCCATCTACGACCCGAAGGGAGGCGGCCACCTGCGCATCGAGCTGCGCTGCCTGCCGTCGGGCCCGTCGGTGATCGACATGCAGGCGAACATGGCGCTGCTGGTGGGGCTGACCTTCGGCCTCCGCGAAGAGGTGGAGTGGATGACCACCGCCCTGCCCTTCGAGAACGCCGAGCAAAACGGCTACCGGGCCGCCAAGCACGGGCTGGAGGCGATGCTGCTGTGGCCGTCGCGCACGCCGCCCTCGCCCCAACCGATACCAGCGCGAGCGCTGCTGCGCGAGCTGCTGCCGACGGCGCGGGCCGGCCTCGACGTGGTGGGCGTGGATGCGGAAGAGGCCGACCTGCTGCTGGGCGTGGTGGCCGAGCGGCTGGAGACCTGCCAGACCGGCGCGCACTGGCAGCGCTGCATGCTCGAGCGGCTGGAGCGCGACCGCCCCCGCGAGGCCGCGCTGGCGGCGATGCTGGACCGCTATCTGGAGAACGCGGCTTCCGGCGAGCCCGTGCACCGCTGGTCGTTGGACTCGTGAGCGAGGAAGAGCGGCCGACGCTGCGCGTGCTGGAAGCGCCCGCGCGGGATGCCCTGCCCGACACGGTGGAGGCGTTCCTTGCGCGCCTGGGCGGACCGACCCTGCTGCACCTGGCGGGCCGCGACCGCAGCCGGATTCGCGCTTTCTCGACGCTGCTGCACGGAAACGAGCCGTCGGGCGTGCGGGCCCTGCACCGCTGGCTGCGCAGCGACGCCCAGCCCGCGGTGGACATGCTGTGCTTCGTGGGCGCGGTGGATGCGGCGCGGGCGGCGCACGGCTTCGCCCAGCGCATGCTGCACGGCGCGCGCGACCTGAACCGCTGCTTCGTGGCGCCCTACGAGGGCCCCGAGGGCGAGCTGGCCGAAGCGTTGCTGCGCCGGCTGCGCGCCCATTCCTGCGAGGCGCTGGTCGACGTCCACAACAACACGGGGCACAACCCGCCCTACGCCGTGGCCACGCGCACCGACCCCGAGCGCCTGGCCCTGTGCGGCTGGTTCGCCGAGCGCTTCGTGGACTGCAACCTGCGGCTGGGCACGCTGACCGAGGCCACCGAGGACGACTTCCCGGGCATCGCGCTGGAGTGCGGCCGCGCCGGGGATCCGGTGGCCGACGCGGCGGCCTTCGACCTGGTGTCGCGCTACTTCGAGACGGACCGCATCCCGTGGAAGCACGAGCGGCCGCTGCAGATCCTGCACGAGCCCGTGCGCATCCGCCTGGCGCCGGGAACCGAGGTGGCCTTCGGCGACGCAGCGCAGCCCGGCGCCGACTTCACCGTGGCCGGCGACATCGACCGCCACAACTTCGATACGGTGGCGCCGGGCACCCCGGTGGGCTGGCTGCGCGACGGCTCACCGTGGCCGGTGGAAGCCCACGGCGCCGACGACGTGGACATCTCCCAGCAGCTCTTCATCGCCCGCGACGGCATGCTCCAGACCCGCCGCGAGCTGGTCCCCATGATGATGACCACCGACCCCTCGGTGGCCCAGCTGGACTGCCTCTTCTACGCCGTCCGCCCCCGCAACGTCGAGTAGTCAACCTACGGGACAGTCCCTTTAGTTTCCGCTCACAAAGTGA
>CAMYOO010000200.1 GCA_947260035.1 uncultured delta proteobacterium | reverse complement strand
TCCTCCCCCACCTCCCCCACGCCCCGCTCCACCGCAACTAAAGGGACAAGGCAACTAAAGGGACAGTCCCGTTAGTTGCCGAAGACCAGCAGGGTGCTCCCTGCAACGTGGCGGCAACTAACGGGACTGTCCCTTTAGTTGCCTTGTCCCTTTGGTTGCCGTGGGCTTGTAGCGGTCGTCTTCGGCGATGCGCTGGTCGGCGCCGATCAGGGCGTTGAACTCGGCGAAGTCCATGCTGCGCTCGGCCAGGGCGCTGCTGGAGGCGCTGCGGCGGATCTCGCGGTAGGCGTCGTCCAGGGCGCGGGCGGCGGCGTAGAGGCCGGTCAGCACGAAGCCCACGCTGAAGAAGCCCAGCGACTGGAGCTCCTCCAGGGACAGCAGCGGCGTGCGCCCGCCCTCGATCAGGTTGATGGCCAGGGGCGCTGGCAGCTCCTTGCCGATGCGCTCGATCTCGTCGCGGGTGCGCGGGCCCTCGACGAACAGGATCGTGGCGCCGGCCTCCTTGTAGAGCTTCGCCCGACGGATGGCTTCGTCCAGGCCGTGGGTCTCCAGGGCGTCGGTGCGGCCGGTGATGACGAAGGGTGCGTCGCCGCGCGCGTCCACGGCGGCGCGGATCTTGGCGGCGTGCTCCTCCGCCTCGATCACCTCCTTGCCGCGCATGTGGCCGCAGCGCTTGGGCCAGCGCTGGTCCTCCAGGATCACACCGCGCGCGCCCATGCCGACCAGCTCATTCACCAGCCGCTGCACGTTGAGCGGGCCGCCGTAGCCCGTGTCCCCGTCCACGATCAAGCCCACGTCGGTGGCGGCGCGAATGCGGCGCGCGGCGTCCAGCACCTCGGCGGCGTTGAGCAGGCCGAAGTCGGGCTCGCCGAGGTGCGCCGCAGACAGCCCGTAGCCCGTCAGCACCACCGCCGGAAAGCCGGCGCGGGCGGCGATGCGCGCCGAGAGGGCGTCGTACACGCCCGGCACCACCATCATGCGGCCGGCTTCGACCAGGGCAGGGGGCGCCTCCGGCTCGCTCAAGGGCGTACCGCGTAGAATGCGTTTACCGGGTGGTGCAGGTCCACCTCTTCCAGGCTGGAGAAGCCGGCGTCCTTCACCATGGCCTCCAGGCGCGTCGCGTCCAGGCCCAGGGTGCCGAGGCCGGCGCCTCCCGGCTCGGACAGCGACGACGACATGCACGACAGGACCGAGACGCCGTACATCATCGCGGCCATGGGGTTGCGTTCCACGTTCTCCTCCAGGGTGGAGCGGGCCTTGATATCGGCAATGAACCAGAGGCCGTCGTCGCGGATCGCGCCCCGGATGGTCTGCATCACGCCGGCCGGGTCGGTCATGTCGTGCAGGCAGTCGAAGGTGGTGACGAAGGCGTAGCGGCCGTCGTCGGGCAGCGGGTTCCGCCGGGCATCGTGGAACGTGACGTTCTTCACGCCGGCCTTGCGTCGGTTCTGTGCCGCGCGCTCCAGGGCGTGCAGCGAGATTTCGAAGCCGTGGAACTGCGAGTTGGGAAAGGCCTTGGCCATCTCCAGCAGCGCCACGCCGCCACCGCAGCCCACGTCGGCCACCTCGACCCCGCTCTCCAGCGCCTCCACGATGCCGGGCAGCCGGGGCAGCGCCATGGGGACCAGCAGGCTGCGGAACCAGGGGGCGAAGCCGCGCTCGACCCCGATCGCGCCCTCCGGGCCGAAAGCGTCGTAGGGAAGACCGAGCCCGGTGCGAAACGCCTCGGGCAGCTTGTCGGCCACGGCGATCTGCTGGGGCAGGTGGCTGAAGTTGCCGCCCAGGAAGGCCGGGTGGCTCTCGTTGGACAGCAACACGGCGGTCTCTTCGTCGAGGCGGAAGCTCCCGTCCTCGTGCTGGAGGATTCCCGCGGCGGCCTGCTGGTGCAGCCACTCGCGTACCCAGCGCTCGTCGAGCGAGAGCTCGTCCGCCAGCTGCTGCGAGCTGCGCGCGTTGCCGTCGGCGAGGGCGCGGTAGAAGCCCATGCGATCGCCCAGGTGGATCATCACGGCGGTCATGGTGCCGTTGAGCGTGCCGGCGATGTTGCGCGCGGCTTCCTTCATGCGATCGGCGTCCATCAACGGCCTCCCTTGGCGAAGAAGTGCTTCAGCGCTTGCAGGTTCTCCGGCGTCCCGACCCGTGACGCCATGGACTGCATCTCGCGGTCCAGGGTCTCGCGCACCGAGTCGCCCCGGGTCTCCAGCAGCAGCCGCTTGATGGCGCGCAGCGATCCCACCGGCCGCGCCGCGATCTCGCGCGCCTTCTCCAGTGTGGCGTCCAGGAGCTCCGCGTCGGGAAGCAGTCGCGTCGCCAGGCCCAGCTCGATGGCGCGCGCGGCGTCGATCCACTCCGAGGTGAAGAAGACCTCGGCGGCCCGCTGGGGGCCGATGATCTGGGGCAGCAGCAAGCTGCTGGCGGCCTCGGGGACCAGGCCCAGGGCCGAGAAGGGGAAGCGCAGCCGCGCGCTCTCACCCACGTAGACCACATCGCAGTGCAGCGGCAGGGTGGCTCCGATGCCCACCCCCACCCCGTTCACCGCGGCCACCAGCGGCTTGTCGTAGGCCACCAACGCTTCCATGAAGCGCGGGAAGGCCGCGCCCGAGCCGCCCTCGCCGGTCATCTCGCTCAGGTCCTGGCCGGCGGAGAAGGCGTTGCCGGCGCCGGTCACCACCAGGCAGCCCACGGCGTCGTCGTCCCGGGCGGCGTCGAACTCCGCGGTCAGGGCGAGCCACTGCTCCCCGTTGAAGGCGTTCTTCTTGTGCGGGCGGTTCAGGGTCAGCAGGGTAACCCCATCCAAGCTCTTTTTAAGGACCGTGTCGGACATGGGCTGCTCCCGTCGAGCCGCACAGTCTACCGGGCGTTGCCGCCGGGCGCGCACTACCCTGGGCGCGTGAGTTTGCAGCGCCTGCGCAGCGTGGCGGCCGTGCTGGCCGCGCTCTGGCTCCTGGGCCTGGCCGTACCCGCTGCGGCGGCCAGCCGCGTCTACAAGGCGCAGCACCGCACCGCCGAGGAATTGCTGCCGCTGGCGCAGGCCGCCGTGGGCGCCGAGGGCAACGTGGTGATCGATCCCAGCACCAACTCGCTGGTGATCCTGGGCAGCGAGCGGGCCATCGCCGAGGCCCTGGCCCTGCTGGCGCAGCAAGACCAGCGCATGCGCAGTGTGGTGATCCAGTACCGCGAGGAGAGCGTCGCCGAGCTGGACGCGGCGGGCGTGGACGTGCGTTGGAGCGCCGGCAGCGGCCCGGTGCGCATCGGCAACGTGGCGAGCCCCGCGCCCGGCGTGGACCTGCGCGCCGCCTCCAGCGCCCGCGATGAGCGCGGACACCGAGGGGGCACCCTGCGCGTCTTGGAGGGCCAGACCGGGCGCATCGAGACCGGCACACAGATCCCCTACCAGACGGGCGGGTGGCGCAATCCCAGCACCCAGTTCGTGAACGCAGCCAGTGGCTTCGAGGTGCGACCCCGCATCCTGGGCGACGGAAGCGTGCGCCTGGAGCTTCGCCCCTACGGCGCCCAGCCCGCCGCCGACGGAAGCATCGCGGTGCAGGGCGCCGAGACCGTGGTGGTGGTGCGGCCGGGCGAGACGGTGGTCGTGGGCGGGATGCGGCAGGACGTGGACATGCGCATGCAAGGGAGCCGCGGCGCGGCCAACCGCCGGGGCACCGACCGTCAGGTGCTGTTGGTGACGGTGGCGACGGACTAGGAACACGAGGGACTCCGCTGCAACGCGCCACCGATCTCTTTCCCGTCTGGGCGTTGCTCTTCTCTGCAGCGGCGTGGCTGTGGCCGGAGGTCTTCGCTCCGCTGCGCAGCGGGATCGTGCCGTTGCTGGGCGTGGTGATGTTCGGCATGGGCATCACGTTGACCCCGGCCGACTTCGCGCGGGCCACGCGCAGGCCGGCGCTGCTGGGCCTGGGCGCCGCGCTCCAGTTCGGCGCCATGCCGCTGATCGCCTTAGTGGTGGCGCGGATCCTGGGCCTGGACCCCCAACTCACCGCGGGGCTGGTGCTGGTGGGCGCCTGCCCGGGAGGTACGGCGTCCAACGTGATCTGCTACCTGGCCCGCGCCGACGTCGCGCTCTCCATCACACTGACGGCCGTCTCCACCTGCGTGGCGGTCGTTGCGACGCCGCTGCTGACCGAGCTCTACGTTGGGCGGGCCGTCGAGGTGAACGTGTCCGGGATGATTGCGTCGATCTTCCGCATCGTGATCGTGCCGGTCTCCTTGGGCGTCGCCGTCAACGCATGGCTGGGCGCGCGCCTGGGCATGCTGAAGCGGGTCTTCCCGCTGGTCTCGGTGGCGGCCATCTGTGTGATCATCGCCATCGTCCTGGCGCTTTCCCACCAGAGGCTGGGGGAGCTGACCGGTGCGGTGGTGCTGGCGGTGGCCCTGCACAACGCCCTGGGGCTGGCCGTGGGCTACTCGGTGCCGGCCCTCCTGGGAATGCCCGAGCCGGTGCGCCGCACTCTGGCGGTGGAGGTGGGCATGCAGAACTCCGGGCTGGGGGTGGCGCTGGCCGTGCAGTACTTCTCGGCGCTGGCGGCCCTGCCCGGGGCGCTGTTCTCCATCTGGCACAACCTGACGGGGTCGCTGCTGGCCAGCCTGTGGTCGCGGCGCGCCGCCGTGTAATAATGGGACCATGGCCTTGAAGCAGAATGGGCTCAGTCGCCGGCTGGCGATCGAAGCGCGGCGGATCTCGTCGCAGCACCGGCAGTTGGACGAGCTCTACGGGCTGCTGCTGGGGGCCCTGGAGCACGAGCCCCTGGCGGCCGTGCGGCGCGGGTTCGAGCGCTTTCGCGACGCCCTCGAGGCGCACTTCGCCATGGAGGACGACGTGCACTTCCCGGCCTTCCACGGGCTGCGGCCCGAGCTGGAGAGTCGCCTCAGCGCGCTGATCGAGGAGCACAAGGTCATGCGCAAGGCGCTGGACGACGTCCAGGCGCAGCTGAAGAGCGGCGACCTGGAGGCCGGCGCCAAGTTCCTGGACGCCCTGGTGGTGCGCCTGGCGCGCCACGAAGAGACCGAGGAGCAGATGATCGGCGGCCTGAGCAAGCCGCCCGACGACTAGCGGGCCGCGCGCGGCTCCAGGCGCACGGGGAAGGCCTGCGGGCTTCCCTCCAGAATCATGATCAGCAGATCCGTCGTGCCGTACTTATCGCGCATCTGCTGCTCGATGCGCTCGCGCTGCTCGGGCGTGTCCACCGGCACCGCGGTGTAGGGCGTGCGCGTGTCGCCGCGTTCCAGCACGACCTCGGGGTTCGCCTGCACCCGGGTCACCCAGCCACGCCCGGGGCTGCCGCGCAACCAGACCGCGCCCGCGTCGTCCACCACCCACAGGCGCGTTTCCTGGGAGGCGCCGTCGGCGTCGGTGCTGGTGAGCACCACCACCTCCTTCAGCTCGGAAGCCGCCAGCACGCCGAGCGCCAGGACGAGTACGCCCCCCACGACTCCCGCTGCGATCTTGAGGCCCGTACTCATGGCGTCAGTATAGGCGGCTGCTGCGGGGGTGGGGCATCGATGCGCTCGACGGACCAACCCGCCTCGGAGAGCAGCGCGGGGAGGGAGCCTTCGCCGACCACGTGGCCGGCGCCCACGACCACGAAGCGCGCGCGTCCGTCGTGCACCCGCTGGGCCAACTGCTCGGCCATTCTGCGGTTGCGCTGGAGGAACAGGGCATCGTAGAAGGGCTTCATCTCCGGGCGGGCGTCCGAGGCGAGTTGGGCCTCCAGGGCCGCCGCATCGCCGCGCTTCCACAGCGCGGCGAAGTCGAGCATGGCGGCGGGCGCGTCCGGCGAGAGGGCGTCCACCAGGTATTGCTCCTGCACCGCATCGGGCAGGCGCGCAAACGCTTCGAACTGTTCGTCGATGGTCTCCAATGACTCGACCGGCCGCCCCTCGCGCCGCGCCCGCGCGATCAGCGCAGCCTCAACGCCGAACTCGTTGCTCATGCCCGCGTCCTCGAGGTTGATCTGCTCCACGAGCATGGCCGCCATCCAAGGGCGGGCGTGGGCGAAGGCGAGCGGGTCCATGTCGTGGGCCCGGGAGAAGTCGACCAGCGCCTGCCAGGTTTCCGGGCTCACGTGCTCGGGAAGCGTGCTGGTCAGCAGGGTGCCGCGGCGCAGGATGGCCGCCCCGGTCTCGGCATCACTCAACTCGGCGACGTCCACCTCCACCACCAGGGTGCTCGTGGTGCGCCACCAGGCCTCCAGAGACGGAGACAGCTCCAGGGCTTCATTGCCGGCGTGGATCGAGCCCAGCAGGAGCACTTCGCCGGATCCGGTCCCGGGCGGCGTGGCTTGCCAGAGCAGCGCGTGGGAGAGCTCGAGGGCATGCTGGCGCGGGAAGAGGCTCGCGCAGCCGCTGGCCGCGAGGAGCAGCAGCGCGGCGATGGCCGCGGCAATGCGTCCGGGTGTCACGCGCACATGCCGCCATCCACGCGCACGAACTCGTGGCTCACGCTGCGCCCGGCGGCGCCAGCTCCAGCAGCGTTGCCAGCAGGCGGGAGCAGGGGTTGTCCAC
>CAMYOO010000199.1 GCA_947260035.1 uncultured delta proteobacterium | reverse complement strand
AGCGCCGCCGCGACCAAGGCCGTCAGCACCAGCACCCAGGGCGTGGCGCCCTCGCTGCGCAGCACGCGTCCCGCGGCCAGGGAGAAGGCGATCAGCACCAGCAGCCAGCGCGCGACGCCGGCCAGCTCGCCCAGCAGGGGCAGGGGCCGCAGCAGGCCCAGGGCCAGCGGCGCCGCCGCGAAGCCCAGCGCCCGGAACAGCGGGGCGAGCGCGCCGCCCAGGTCCAGGCCGCGGGCGCCGACCTGGATGGCCAGAATCCACAGGCCCATGTGGAAGGCGGCCGCGGCCAGGCCCAGCAGCACGCCTTCGATCCCCCCGCCGGAGCCCAGGGCGTCCAGCGCGCAGGCAGCGAGCAGCACGATCAGCGCGGAGCCGGTGGCGGCCTCATCTGCGGCCACCTCCTCGAACACGCTGGCGTCGAGGCGGGCTACCCGGGCCAGGCGCTCGCCGAGCAGGTCGGCCACGGTCCCTAAGCCTCCAACACCCGGCTGATCCAGGTCTCCAAGGTGCTCAGCAGCTCGGCCTGGATCTCTGCCGGAGTGCGGCCGGACTTCTTGAGCACCTTGAACTGGTGGTCGGCCTCGGCCACGACGTGCAGCGCCTTGGGAGCTCCCATGCGCACCAGGGTCCGGCGCAGGGTGTCCAGGTCGCAGTAGCGATCGCGCGAGCCCTGGAAGAAGAGGGTGGGCGCGATGATGCGGTAGAGCTGTTCCGGCTCGGCTGTCTCCGGCTTGTCGGCCGCGTGGAGCGGGAAGCCCAGGAAGGCCAGGCCCTCCACGCGCAGGCGGCTCTGGGCCACGCGTGCGGCGGCCTTGCCGCCGATGCCCTTGCCCACCAGGAACAGGTGCGCCGGCGCGGCCGTCGGGTCGCGTCCCAGAAGCTGAACCGCCTCCAGGAAGACCCGGTCCAGCACCATGTCCTTGTCGGGACGCCGCTTGCCGGACTCGGCAAAGGGAAAGTTGAAGCGCAGGGACAGGAAGCCGCACTCGGTCAGGCCCTGGTGGAGCCCGGCCACGACCGGGTCGCTCATGTCGGTGGAGCGATCGTGGGCCAGTACAATCCCCACACGGGAGCCGGTGGGCCACCATTCCGGGACGCCGAGGACTCCTTTCACGGAGCCGACGCCCGATACGTCATCGGGGACGGGGATCTCGACGTCTTCGAAGCGAGCGGCCGGCTCGACCAAGGGTTCCCTCCGGGGCGGCACTTTATAGCACGAGTCGGCAGGTGAAGTGCTAGCCTGATCCCGTAAACCCCCGGGGTAGCGATGGAAAAAGTCCTGATCACAGGGATCTCGGGCGGCCAGGGACGCCTCCTGGCACGCCGACTGGTAGAGAGCTGGGAGGTCTGCGGCGTGGACAAGGTGGCCTGGGAAGGCCGCCCCCGGGGTATCGCCGTGCACACGGTGGACCTGCGCAAGAAGAAGTTCGAGGACGTGATCCGGACCGAGCTGCCTACGGCCATCGTCCACATGGGCTTCGTGCGCCACTTTCGCAGCGACCCCGGAGTCCGCCACGAGGTCAACGTCCGGGGCACGAAGCAGCTTCTGGACCACTGCACCCACTACGGCGTCCAGAAGCTGGTGGTGGTGTCCAGCGGCTACGTCTACGGGGCCTTCCCCGAGAACCCGTACTACATGGACGAGGACCAGCCGCTCTCGGCCAGCCGCTCCTACCCGGAGATCCGCGATCTGGTCGAGGTGGACACCCTGGCCAGCGCCTTCATCTGGAAGTACCCGCACATCCGCACCTGCGTGCTGCGTCCGGTCAACGTGGTGGGCTCCTTCACCCACTCCATGATCGGCGAGTACCTGCGCCTGCCGCGCCAGGTCACCATGATGGGCTTCGACCCGATGATGCAGTTCATCCACGAGGAGGACGTATCCGAGTCCATCGCCCTGGCGCTGGAGCACGGGCTGCAGGGCGTCTTCAACGTGGTGGGGCCCGGCGAGGTGCCGTTGCACACGGCCATCGAGGAGACCGGCGGCACCAAGTTCTCGCTGCCGGAGCCCCTGGTGCGCCCGCTGCTGGCGCGCCTGTTCGACTGGGGCCTGTGGCCGTATCCGGAAGGGGCCCTGGACTACCTGAAGTTTCCGGTCACGCTGTCGGGCAAGCGCTTCGTGGACGCCACCGGCTTCCGGCCGCTGTTTGGGCTGGAAGAGATCTTCCACAGCGTGCATCGCTAGGGAGCGTCGACGTGGGAATCCTGTCCGGAGTTCAGAACGCCCTCCGCGACCTGACCGGGGCAATGCTTCCGCTCTCGGTCCGCGACATCGAGGCGGAGCTGGCCGACCGCTTCGCCAAGGCGCCGATCCAGCTCAACGAGTACGGCTTCGACCCCTTCGGCTTCAACCCGCAGGAGGCGGCCAAGAGCCTGCTTCCGGCGGTGCTGATGTACAAGTACTGGTTCCGGGTCGAGAGCTTCGACATCGATCGGGTTCCATCGGGCCGCGTGCTGCTGATCGCCAATCACGCCGGACAGATGCCCTACGACGGCATGATGCTCAGCACGGCCATGCTGCTGGAGGCCAATCCTCCGCGGGTCTGCCGGGGCATGGGCGAGTTCTTCATCTGGCGCATGCCCTTCATGAGCGTCGCCGCCGCGCGCGGCGGCACCATGTCCGGTACGCCGGAGAACTGCATCGCGCTGCTGGAGCGCGAGGCGTGCGTGATGGTCTTTCCCGAAGGCGCTCGAGGGATCAACAAGCCGTACTCCAAGGCGTATCAGCTCCAGCGCTTCGGGCTGGGCTTCATGCGCCTGGCGCTCGAGACCCAGACGCCCATCGTGCCGGTCGCGGTCGTCGGCAGCGAGGAGCAGCAGCCGGGCTTTGCGAACTTCCAGGGCGTGGCCGACACGCTGGGCCTGCCCTCGCTTCCCATCACGGCCAGCTTCCCGCTGCTGGGCCCGGCGGGGCTCTTGTTCGCGCTCCCGGTCAAGTACCGCATCTACTTCGGCGAGCCGCTGACCTTCGAGGGGCATCCCTCGGACGAGGATGCGGTGATGCAGGAGCGCGTCGCCGTGGTGCGCGACTCGATCCACTCGATGTTCGAGCGCGGACTGGCCGAGCGAAGCGGCATCTTCTCCTGATGGCAGGCGCCCCCATGGACGGCCGCTCGCGCCACGAGGCCGTGTGAGCCGCGTCTCGCACCGCTGGGCCTGGCTGTTGCTGGCCGCCGTGGCCCTGGGCTGTCGGACCGGCGCCGGGCCCGAGGAGGCGGTTGGGGGGCTGGAGCTTCCGCCGCTCTCCGTGCAGCCCACGGCTCCGCAGCTGGTGGTCCTGGTGTCCGTGGCGGGGCTCGGCCCGGAGGCCTACAGCGGCCCGCTGCCCACGATGCCGCTGCTGGCCCGTATGGCCCGGGCGGGGGCATTCGCGGATCGGGTGGAGCCCGTCGCTCCGGCTTCCAGCTCCCCGGCCCACGCCTCGTTGATCACCGGCCGCCAGCCGGCGCAGCACCGCGTCACCTCCGAGCGCTTGCTCGGGGACCGCGGCGTACGGCGCGCGGGCTTCGATCACGCCAGCCAGCTGCGCAGCCCGAGCCTGTGGTCGGTGAGCGCGCAGCGGCGCCTCAACGTCGCCGTGCTGGGCTGGCCCACCACCGTGGGCGCCGCCATCCCGCTGCTGCTGCCCGACGTGGGCATCGCGCCGGGCGGCGCCACCTGGTTGGCGGCGCTGGCCGACAAGTCCACACCGTGGCTGCTGGAGCGGGCAGAGAGCCGCGGGGGTGACGATCCGGAGACGGCGATTCCCGGCGCGGCACGCGATGGGGTGTTGGTGGGCGTGGCCTGCGACGTGATCGCCTCGCCGGCGCCCCCCTCGCTGCTGCTGCTCCACCTGGCCCAGCCGCGCGTTCCGGTGGCGCGCTTCGGCCCCGGCACGCTTGCCGCCCGCGAAGCGTACGCGGGTGTCGACGCGCGGCTCGGCACCCTGCTCGGCTGCCTGCGCGACGAGGGTCGGCTGGCCAGCTCGGCGCTGGTGGTGGTGGGCGACACCGGCGTCGTCCCTGTGCACACCGTGATCTCCCCCAACGCCTGGCTCGAGGAGGAGGGGCTGTTGGCGCGCGCTCCCGTGGGCCGCGGGCTGCGCGGCTGGCGCGCGCTGGCTCGCTCGAACGGCGGCTCCGCCTTCGTGTATGCGCGCAGCGAGGGCGACGCCCTGCGCGCGCGCCGCGAGCTGGAGGCGCGGGCCGAGGCCGGGCAGTTCCGGGTGGTGCCGGCGGAAGAGCTGCTCGATGCGGGTGCGGATCCGGAGGCCTGGTTCGGGCTCGAGGCGCGCGTGGGTTACGTCTTCACCGACGATGCGGCGGTCGTGGGTCCGGTGCCGTCGGCATTGCTGGGCAGCGCTGGGTATCTTTCCGACGTTTCGGCGATGAGCCCGGGCTTCGTCGCCTGGGGCAGTGGCGTGCGCGGAGGAGTGCGCATCCCGTGGCTGCGGCAGATCGACGTGGCTCCGACGGTGGCCCGATTGCTGGGAGTGCCTCTGGACGAGGCCGACGGGCGTGCGCTGGTCGGGGCGCTGAACCTGCCCGCCGCGCAACGCACGAGGGGGGACGCAGGTGGCGATTGAACCCGGCTGGGCCGTGATCCTGGGAGCTTCGAGCGGCTTCGGGGCCGCGGCGGCCCGCGCCTTTGCCGACGCGGGCCTGGACGTGGCCGGGGTGCACCTGGACCGCAAGGGGACCTTGCCCAACGCCGAGGCCGTGAGGGCCGACGTGCAGGCGCGCGGGCGCCGGGCGCTGTTCTTCAACGTCAACGCGGTGGATGCCGATGCGCGGGCCGAGGTGCTGGAGGGCGTCGCCAAGGCCAGCGAGGGCGGGCCCCGGGTGCGCGTGCTGCTGCATTCGCTGGCGTTCGGAACCCTGCGGCCGCTGGTCTCGCAGGAGCCCAAGCAAGCGGTCTCGCCGGCGCAGATGGCGATGACCGTGAATGTGATGGCCACCAGCCTGGTGGACTGGGCCCAGGGGCTGGTGGCGGCAGAGCTGCTGGAGCGCCGCGCCCGCGTCTTCGCCATGACCAGCGCCGGCGGTCGCCGGGTCTGGAGCTCCTACGGCCCGGTCTCCGCGGCCAAGGCGGCGCTGGAGGCCCTGGTGCGCCAGCTCGCCCTGGAGCTGGCTCCCTTCGAGGCCACCGCCAACGCGGTGTGTGCCGGCGTCACCGAGACGCCGGCGCTGGCCAAGATCCCCGGCAGCGATCGCATGCTGGAGATGGCGCGCCAGCGCAATCCGCGCGGGCGCCTGACCACGCCGGAGGATGTGGCCGGTGCGTTGGTGACCCTGGCGGATGAAGGCAGCGGCTGGATCTCCGGCAACGTGATCAACGTGGACGGGGGCGAGGACATCGTCGCGTGAGCGAGCGGCATGTGGCTCGCCTGGCCACGGTGGCCTTCGTCACCTGCGGCGACGACGTGCTGCTGCTGCGCCACCCGCCCCAGTCGGACCGCTTCGCCGGGCTGTGGAACGGGGTCGGCGGGCACGTGGAGGCGGGCGAGGACGTGCGCGCTGCGGCGCGACGGGAGCTCCGCGAGGAGACGGGCCTCGACCTGCCGGGCCTGCGCCTGCGCGCGGTGGTCCACGAGAGCGGCATGCTGGGCCACGCCTACGTGGTCTTCTTCTTCAGCGGCCGCAGCGCAGCACGCGAGCTGCACCCCGCGCCTGGGCACGAGCTGGCCTGGCAGCCGCAGTCCGGCCTGGCGGAGCTGGCGCTGGTGCCCGACCTGCGCGAGCTGCTGCCCCGCGTGCTGGCGCCCGGCGAGCCGGTCCTGGCCGTGGAACACTACGACGGTGGCAGCGGGCTGCGGTCCGTAGCATTCTCCGAGGAGCCGGCATGAGCGAGCAGAACGTCGTGATCGAGCTGAATCCGCCGCAGCGGCGCCTGTGGGACCGCTTGCGCTCCGTGGTGGTGGATTCGCGACCCGGCGACGGGTCGGGCGTGGGCGACATCCTCCTGCTGCTGCCGGACCTCACGGTGCTGCTGGCGCGGCTGATGCGCGACGATCGCGTGCCGCTGAGTTCCAAGGCGGTGGCTCTGGTGGGGGTGGGCTACGTGCTGTCGCCCATCGACCTGCTGCCGGAGATCATCCTGGGTCCGATCGGCCTGGTGGACGACCTGCTGGTGGTGAGCATGGCGCTGTCGCGCCTGATGAACGACGTCCACCCGGACGTGGTGCGCTCCCACTGGTCGGGCAAGGGCGACGCCCTGGAGGCGGTGCAGAACGCCATCGACTGGTCCCAGGGCTTGTTCCGCCAGCGCTTCGCCGACCCGCTCCGCCGCCTCTTCGGCCTCTGACCAAGTAAGGGGACGGTCCTTGGAAACCAAGTAACCCGGAGTTACTTGGTTTCCAAGGACCGTCCCCTTACTTGGTTCCGACGGCGTTGCGCAGGCGTCTGCGGTGATCCGGCGGGATGCGCCGGGGGCGGCCATTCTCGTCCACCAGGGCGTGCTCCGTGGCCGCGCTGGCCACCACCTCGCCGTCGCGGCGCAGGACGTAGGCCATGCGCAGGGAGGCGCCGCGCAGCTCCTCGATCCAGGTGGAGATC
>CAMYOO010000198.1 GCA_947260035.1 uncultured delta proteobacterium | reverse complement strand
AGGACTGCAGTGTCTCGGTGCTGCTGGTGCCCGTGGGCAATACGACACCCTCGGTCGATGCCACCATCGACGACGCACTGGGCCAGGCGGAGGGTGCGGACGCGCTGGTGCACGCCAGCTTCACGGTCGATCAGATCTTCACGCTGTTCTACAACCGGAACTGCATGCGGGTCGAGGGCAAGGCCGTTCGTACCCGTTGAGGCGCGCTCGCGCGCTACTTGACGACCTTCCAGCTGCCGTCGGCCTGACGGCAGGCGGTGCCGAATGCCTTCTCGGTCTTGTCGCCCACGGTGATCGTCTGGCGGTACTCGCGGCAGTACTGGCCGCTCCCGTCCTGGTAGGTGCGGGTGGGCGTGAAGCTGCCGGAGTTGCCCGAGTCCGGGTTCTTCCAGGCCTGGGTCGATCCCGTTTGCTTGGCCTCCAGGCTCTGCTGGGCCGCCTTCATGGCGAGCTCCTTGTCGCGCTGGTCCAGGGCGTCTCCGATGGCGCCGCCGGCCAGGCCGCCGAGGATCACGCCGGCCGCGATGCCGGCCGGGTTGCTGGTGATGGCCGCGGCCAACAGGCCGCCGCCGGCGCCGCCGGCAAGCCCGCCCACGGTGGCCTTGGGGCCGCAGCCCAGCAGTAGCGCGGGCAGCAGGACCAGTAGCCCTGCGCAGGAAACGAGTCTGCGTCGGTTCGAATGCATGGCCCCTCCGCGATGCGGGCGAAAGCTACCACAGGCGTGCGATACTCCGCGCTCTCCATGAGGAAGTGTTTCAATCGCCGCCGTGGCTGGGGTGCGGCGCTCCCGCTGCTTGTGTTGCTCGCCGTCGGCTGCGCGCCCGCTCGTGAACGTCCCGACCTGATCTTCATCACCGTAGATACCTTGCGGGCCGATCACCTGGGCGCCTACGGGCACGCCGCGGCGCGCACACCCCACGTGGACGCGCTCGCACAGCGGGGAGTGACGTTCCAACACGCCACCACGCCCTATCCGCGCACGACGCCGGCGTTGGCCACGCTGCTCACCGGACTCTGGCCGCATCACCACGGAGCTCGCGGCGCGGGCATCCCGCTCCAGCACGGCCGCACCCTGGGCCAGCTTCTCCAGCCGCTGGGCTACGTCTCGGTGGGCGTCAGCGCAAGCCGCGTGGCCGGGCGCAAGGAGAAGCTGGACCAGGGCTTCGACGTATTCGTGGCCAAGTCCGAGCTGGAGCACTGGCGCTCGAAGATCGTGACCGGCGAGGCGCTGGAGCGCGCCGCCGACGTTCCGCGCAGCAAGCCGCTCTTCCTGTGGGTCCACTACATGGAGCCCCACTGGCCCTATCGACCGCCGGACCACCTGGATCCGGGCCCCGAGGCCGACCCGTGCCGCCGCTTGATGGCCGCGCGTGACAGCGGAGCGCTTTCGCGCATTGCGGTGATCCGCAACCAGGACGGCGTCTCCGAGGGCGCCGTCGATGCCTGCAAACGCCTCTACGATGCGGAGATTACAAACACCGACGCCGCAGTGGGCGAGCTGCTGGCGGGCCTGGAGCGACAGGGCCGCCTGGCGAACGGCTACGTGGTCTTCACCGCCGATCACGGCGAGAATTTCGGCGAGGGCGGCAGCTTCTATCAGCACGGAGAAAACGTCCACGATGCCAGCCTGCGGGTTCCCCTGATCGTGGCGGGCCCCGGGGTTGCGCCGGGTGTGGACCACGGCGCCATTCGTCTGGAGGACGTGGTCCCGAGCGTGCTGGGCTTGCTGGAGGTCCCGGGTCCGGAGCGCCCCGCTACCGACGGGGTGGATCTCTCCGCACGGATGCGCGGGGCGGTGGCTCGCGGACCGGACAGCGGCCCGATCGCCTTCGGCTCGTCGGCCAAGCCCGAACCCCGCGAGCGAACCGCGCGCACGCCGCACTTCAAGCTGGTGGACCGGCGCATGCCCGACGGCACCACGCGGCGAGAGCTCTACGACCTGGCGAACGATCCCGGAGAGACACGCGATGTGTCGGGGGAACACCCGGAGGTCACCCTGCGTTTGGCCCGAGAGCTGGACGCCTGGTCCGAGGATGTGCCGTACTTCGACGAGACGGCCGACCTGGATCGGGACCAGCGCGAGCGCTTGCGCGCCCTGGGCTACCTCGACTAGCCAGCCTGCACCGAGCGGCGTGCACGGAGTGCCAGTCCGGGCGACTAGGACTGACCCCGAATGCAGTATGCAGGAACGTCCCTCAATGCAGTCCCTGAATGCACTGAATGCCGGCATGAACCCCGCGGGGTGTGTATGGTCGGCCTCCCGACACGGCTGCTAGCATCCCGCGCAGTCGTGTCCGCGCAGCAAAAGCGGGCCAACTCCGGGAGCTTGTCAGATGGAACTGCCGAGGTCGCTAAGCCGAGTAGGCGTGCTCACCGCACTCATCCTGTTTGCGTTCTTGCTGGCTCCGCCAATCGGGCACGCCGATGACGAGGGCCTCACCCTTTCGAATGCGGTTTCCCGCGCGTTGCAGGACGGCTACAGCGCGCGCATTGCGGCGCTGACGGCCGGGCAGGCGGGGGACAGTTACCGCGAGAAGCGCGGCGCCTACCTGCCCCACCTCTACGCCACGAGCGGTGCGGGAACCTCCAACCGGCGTGACGAGAAGCTGATCGCCTTCAACGAGAACGGCAAGATCAAGGAGTACGGCATCGCGGCCCTGGCTGCCGACGAAGGCTGGCTCAACATCTTCGTGGAGCAGCTCGTTTTCGACATGCGGCAGTGGCGCCTGATCGAGCGCGAGAAGATCAGCGCCGAGCTGGCGCGGATCCAGGAAGGCGAGGAACGCGAGCGCGTGGCTCGCGACGTCACCGCGAAGTTCTCGGAGGTGGTGCGCCTGGAGCGGCAGGCGGATCTGGCGCTCATCGCGCTGGAGGATGCGCGCGAACTGGACAACCAGGCGCGCAAGCTCTTCGACGCGGGGCGCTCCATCGAGTCCGATCGTGAGGCTGTGGCGCTGCGCCTGGCCGAGAGCGAGATGCAGGCGCGCAGCCGGCGCGCGGAGGCGCGCGAGGCCCTGGAGGCCCTTTGGCTGGCCATCGCCGGAGGCGAACGCGCGGGCATCCCCGCCAGCGTCGCGGCGAGCAGTCTGCCGAAGCCCGAGCTTCTTCTGTCGCTGGCCGGCGCCGAGGAGGCGGTCACGCGCTCTCCGACGCTGAGGGCGCTGAACCTGCGCCAGCGCGTCGAGGAAGCCACCGCCAAGGCGGCGTCCGCACGGCGTCTGCCCACGCTGGGCTTCAAGGCCGGCTACTCGCACTACGGCGCGGATCGCTACGACCTCTTCCAGGACCAGGTGCGGGTGGGAATCGACTTCTCGATGCCGATCTTCGACGGCTTCGAGGCGCGCAGTGCCGTGGCCAGGGCCACCAAGGGTGTGCAGATCGCGCGCCTCCGTTACCAGTCGCAGCTAGAGCTGAAGCAGGCGCGGGTGCGAGAGCTGGCCCGGCGCCTCAATTCCGCGTCCGAGCGCTCGATCCTGACCCAGCGCCGGTCCGAGAGCTCGAGGGAGCGGCAGAGGCTGACGGACCTGCGGCTCCAGTCGCAGCGCGCCACGCTGGAGGAGGCCTTGTCCGCTCGCGAGCGCACGGCTCGGGACGCGGAGGAGGCGGCGAATGCCTACTTTACGCGCTTCGACCTTTGGGCTTCGCTGCTGCACGAGATGGGCCGGCTGGCACCGACGGTGACGGGCTCGCTTCCCGCGAGCCCGTAGCGCTCAGGCGAAGACCAGGCCGGCTGCGCTGGCCAGGGCCACGCAGATCCAGAAGGCCAGGCGCAGGCCCGTCGGCGCGGCGTCGCGCGCGGGAATTACGGCCGCTGCGAAGAGCAGCGCCAGCGCTGCGTTCATCTCGAGCCACTCCTCGTAGAAGGTGAGCACGTCGCCCTTGTCGGCGTCGAGCACCAGCGCCACCGCGGCCACGCTGAACCACACCACGACGAAGCGATAGGCACGCTCGCCGCGCACCAGGGCCAGAAGGCGCGGCCCGAACCGCCAGGCGAAGGCGCCGCCGAGAACCGCGATCCCCAGCAACGATGCCACCTGCAGCGAGCCGGAAGCGTCACGCCACAGCTTCACGGCTACGTGGGCGAACTCGTGGAGGCCCGTCACCTTCACCCCGTACACTTGAGGCGGGGGGTCCGAAAAGATGCCGTCGCCGATCTCGTCGAAGAAGCTCAGCGCGCTCAGGACGGGAATGGCCAGGTAGCGGCGCATGCTCGGATCCCGGAGCGCGTCCCGGCAGGCCCACGCGCCGACCAGGAATCCGAACAGGTAGAAGACCGCGGACAGGTTCTCGACGATCCCGCCCTCGTGAGCGAGATAGGGGCGCGTGGCGGGAATCCAGAGATTCGCGCTCACCGCCAGCGCGCCGGTCACTCCGACGATGATCAGGTAGGCCCGGGTGGGGTCGATTGCGGGGCTACGCACTTGGGTCTCGGAGAGGTCGATCAAAGCGGCGCGAGCGTGCCCCAGAATCGACACTCCGTCGAGAAGGAGACGGCGCGCAGCGGCGGGAGTGTCAGGCCTCGTCGTCGCGCTCGGCGACCCGGTAGTCGCCGAAGGGCTCGTCGCGCTGTTGCAGCGCCTCGTTCAGGCCTTCCCCCTGGAGCTTCTTCATGAATTCGAAGAAGCTCTTCTGGTGTGTTCCCAGGGCGCAGAGCTCCGACCCCGCCCGCAGCGCGGTGCGCATGCCCATGATCTCCATCTGGCGATGCACCGTGCGCTTGTTGAGCTGCACCAGGTCCGGCGGCAGGGCGGCGATGCGCACGGCCATCTCCAGGACGCGCTCGCCCAGCTCGGCCTCCGGATAGGCCCGCGTGGCCCAGCCCAGGCGGGCGGCTTCGATGCCGGAGATGGAGTCGCCCGTCACCATCATCTCCATCGCCATGCGCATCCCGACAAGCCAGGCGTGAAACTGCATATCCGGAACGCCGAAGCGCACGGCCGGGTAGCCGATCTTTGCGTCCTCGGCGGCGTAGACCAGGTCGCAGCCGGTGGCCAGCTCGCTGCCGCCGGCCAGGCAGTAGCCGTGCACCTGGGCGATCACCGGCTTGGCCAGGTCCCAGATGCGCATCCAGCCACCGACCACATGGCGCGGCCAATGGCCGTCGCCTCCTGCGGTGTACCAAGGGTGCTCCTGGCCCTCGTTGCCGCTGCCCAGCTCGTAGCCGGACGAAAAGCACTTGCCGGCGCCGCGCACGATCATGGTGTGGATCCCGGGGTCCGCATCCGCCGCCTCGAGGGCGTGGATCACCTGGCCGCGCATGTCGTGGTTCAGTGCGTTGCGCTTGTCGGGTCGGTTCAGCGTGATGCGCCGCACGTTGGGTGCGGGCTCGTCGGTCAGGATCACCGTGTAGTCCATGCGCGCCTCCGGGCTGGGTCGGCACATGATACCCGCCGTGGGGGGGTGGCGATGGAGGGAGGCGCGCTCAGCGCAGGAAGCCCAGCACCCGTTCCAGGGTCCAGCAGGCCGCGAGGGATCCGATCGCGTACGCGGCCGCAGGGGTCGCCCAGTCCGCCGCCCGCGCCGCCCGCGCCGCCCGCTGGGCGCCGAGCGCCTTCCCCGCACGCCAGGCCAGCAGCGCAGCCGCCACGAACAGGAGCTGGCCGGCCTCGACCCCGACGTTGAAGAAGAGCAGGGCCAGGGGGATGGAGGCCTGGGGCAGGCCGATCTCGGCCAGCGCCCCGGCGAAGCCCAGGCCGTGGAGCAGCCCGAACGCGAAGGCCACCAGCCAGGGCCAGCGAGCGGCGGCGCCCGGGCGGCCGCGGCGCGTGTGCAGGATCTCGGCGGCGACGAACACGATGCTGAGCGCGATGGCCGCCTCTACCGGGGGGCCGGGGACCCGGACCCAGCCGAAGGTCGCCGCCGCCAGCGTCAGGCTGTGGGCGACGGTGAAGGCCGTGATGGTCGCCGCCAGCGCACGCCAGCCGTGCACCAGCAGCAGCAGCGCCGCTACGAAGAGCAGGTGGTCGATCCCCAGCAGGATGTGCTCCAGGCCCAGCCGGAAGTAGGTGGTCGCCACCTGGCCGCGCGCAGGGACCTCTTCGACCCGCAGCGAGGGCGCCGCCGGCGTGAGGCGGGCCAGCTGCACAGTGCCGTCGGCACCCTGGATGCGAACCAGTACATCGGTCAGTGTCGTCGAAAGCCCGTCCACGCCCAGCGTGCGTCCGGCGAGCCCGCCTTCGCAGCGCGTCCGCCAGGTTTCCAGGCTGGCGCCGCTCACGTTGCGCCGTTCCGGCGTCGCCAGGGTTCGGCATGACTCGGGCAGGCGGACCCGCAGGTCGAGACGCATGGGGCCCCGCAGCGGGACCTTGAAGAGCACCTGGTAGTTTCCGTCCGGCGCCTCGCTCAGCTCGAGGTAGGCGGGTCGCACTTCGTGGCTGCCGGCGGGGCCCGCCAGGGCCAGGGCCAACAGCGCGGCGCCGACGGCTCGGATCACTGCGGCTCCGTAGGAGAGCCCGGAGCGCCGTCCGAGGCAACGACCTCCTCGATCACGACTTCGTAGCGCTTACACCGATTCGTTCGCTTCGCGGCGGCGCTGGACCAGCCACTCGGACTGCACGCGTTCGCGAACCTCCTCCAGCATCGGCTTCCGGGCCGGCGTTCGGGCGCGTACGAATACCAGGTGCAGGCCGTACGCGGACGCGATGGGGCCCTGCCATCGGCCCGGCGCTACGTCGCGAAGGGCCACGGCGAAGTGGCTGCCGAAGGTGCGTTCCACTTCGGACTCGGTGGCGTCGCTCAGCTCGGCGCGGAGGGGCAGGGGGTCGCCGGCCGCATCGGCGTCGGCGCCCGCGGGATCGTCCTGCAGGGCCACCAGCAGGCGCGCCGCCTCCTGCACCGAGTTGGCTTCGCCTCGGCGCTCGCTGCTCAGGAAGACCTGACGAAACGAGAGGCGGGCCTCCACCCGAAAGCGTTCGGGGTGTGCCTCCAGAAACGACTGCAGCTCCGCGTCGGATGCCGGGTCGGGCGTGCCCAGGTCCTCGCTCAAGAACTCCATCTTCTGGCGCAGTCGGCGCCGCACGATTGTGTCGTCCCGGTCCAGGCCGAGGGCCAGCGCTTCCCGGTAGAGGATCTCTTCGCGCACGTAGTCCTCGACCAGCCCATCCAGCTCGGCCCGTGTGGGAGCTCGTTGCCAGGTGCGTCGCCAGGTCTCGGCCAGGCGTTCGATCTGGCCCGTCGTGACGACGACGCGCTGGGGCGCGGTGTTGCGCGGATCGCCCAGCATCCGGAACGAGACGAACAGCAGGACGCCGAGGACGGCGAACTGGAGCAGGGGTTCGCCGAGGATGCGCCGCATCATCCGCAAAGCCTAGCGCCCGCAAGAAGGAGCTCTAGAATGTTCCTAAGTGAGATAGGAGGTGTCAACTTGTCTCATTTTCTCGGCATATGGGGCGAATTGTCCCTAATGCAGAGCGTCAACTGGAAGGACATCGTGTCTCGGGGCGGCAGCGTTTCTGCATATTCGCGAATGTGCGTGCGACCCGCCTCGAAGCGGGCCGGCGGAGGAGGCCGATGAGCGAGCGCGTTTCGACCCAGTACGACATGGCGGTAGTCCGGGGCTTCGCCATCTCGTCACTCATCTGGGGTGCGGTGGGAATGCTGGTCGGGTTGCTGGCCGCGATCCAGCTGGCCTGGCCGGAGGCGAACATGCCTCCCTACCTGCACTTCGGCCGCTTGCGGCCCATCCACACCAACGCGGTGATCTTCGGCTTCACGCTGGGCGTGGTGTTCGCCGGCAGCTACTACGGCGTACAGCGGCTGTGCCGGGTGCGCATGTTCTCGGACACGCTGTCGCGGATCAACCTGTGGCTGTGGAACGGGGTCATCGTGGCCGCCGCAGTGAGCCTGCTCCTGGGCATCAGCACGTCCAAGGAGTACGCGGAGCTGGAGTGGCCCATCGACATCGCCATCGCGGTGCTGTGGGTGGTCTACGCGGTGAACTTCTTCGGTACGGTGGCCAGGCGCCGCGAGAAGGGCATGTACGTCGCGATCTGGTTCTGGATCGCCACGCTCCTGACCATCGCGCTGCTGCACATCTTCAACAGCTTCGCGCTGCCGGTCTCGCTGCTGAAGTCCTACTCCGCCTACGCCGGAGTGCACGACGCCAACATCCAGTGGTGGTACGGGCACAACGCCGTGGGCTTCCTGCTGACGACGCCCATCCTGGCGCTCATGTACTACTTCCTGCCCAAGCAGATCGACCGGCCGATCTTCTCCCATCGCCTGTCCATCGTGCACTTCTGGTCGCTGATCTTCATCTACATGTGGGCGGGGCCGCACCATCTGATCTACTCCCCGCTGCCGGATTGGGCGCAGACCTTCGGGACCGCCTTCTCGATCATGCTGATCCTGCCGTCGTGGGGCGGCATGATCAACGGGCTGCTCACCATGCGCGGCGCCTGGGACCGGGTGCGGACCGACCCGCTCCTCAAGATGTTCGCGGTCGGCATCACCTTCTACGGCATGAGCACCTTCGAGGGTCCGATGATGGCGGTCAAGAGCGTGAACTCGCTCTCGCACTTCACCAACTGGACCATCGGTCACGTGCACTCGGGCGCGCTGGGTTGGGTGGCGCTGACGTGCTTCGCGTCGCTCTACTACATGATCCCGCGCCTCTGGCACACGAAGCTCTACAGCCTGCGCCTGGCGGAGGTCCACTTCTGGGTCGCCACCATCGGCCTCGTGCTCTACGTGACGTCCATGTGGATCTCGGGCGTCACCCAGGGTCTGATGTGGCGCGCGGTGAATCCGGACGGGAGCCTCACCTACACGTTCATCGAGACCGTGGCCGCGATCCAGATCTATGACGTGATTCGGGTCGGCGGCGGAGTTCTCTTCCTGAGCGGAGTGCTGATCATGCTCTACAACGTATGGATGACCGTACGGCAGGGCACCACGGAAGTTCCGGCGCCCGAGCCGGGCCTGGGTGCGGCCGCTGCGGTTGCGGGGGGCGAGTAGCCATGGGATGGGAGTGGCATCGACCTCTGGAATCCCAGAGCTTCCGCTTCACGGCCTTCACGCTGCTGGCGATCTCGGTGGGCGGCCTCGTGCTGCTGATCCCGCCCTACTTCATGCAGGGCACCGTGGTGCCCGTGGACGGCGTGGTGCCGCCCACGGCGCTGGAGCTCGAAGGGCGCGATCTCTACCTCCGCGAGGGCTGCAACAATTGCCACAGCCAGATGATCCGGCCCTTCAAGGCGGAGACCGACCGCTACGGGCCGTACACGGTGGCGGGCGAGAACGTCTACGATCGCCCGTTCCTGTACGGCTCGCGCCGCACCGGACCGGACCTGGCTCGGATCGGCGGCA
>CAMYOO010000197.1 GCA_947260035.1 uncultured delta proteobacterium | reverse complement strand
ATCCGCCGGCGTCGTTCTCCGGCTTCGGGCTCGACGTGGACTCCATGACCGGCTTCGTGGCCGGCGACGTGGTGATCAACGACATCGAGGTCTTCACCCATATCGACGGGTCGGGCCTCTCGGTGAATTGTGACTTGACGGTACGCGCCAGCACCGTATCGATCGTGGGCGACTACGAGCTCCAGCCCGACGCCGCCGACCCGACGGCCATCGACGTCAACCTGCTCGGCAGCCCCGGCGTCAGCTTCACCTCCTTCACCTCTGAGTACGGCGGCGTCTGCGATTTCTTTCTGATCGGCGACATCATCCAGGCGGTGATCGGCGACATCCAGCCCACCGTGACCAACGGCCTGCGGGACTTCCTGGCGGACCCCGACGGCAGCGGCCCGGCCGACGCGCCCATCGCCGAGGGCATCGAGACCGCGCTGGCGGACATCAGCATCGCCGGGCCCATCGGCCAGAGCCTGGGCGCCATCCTGGAAGCGCCGCTGTTCACCGTGGATGAGGACGACGACGGCATCACCCTGGGCTCGGACTCCTCGTTCGTCGCAGACTGCACGCCTCCGGCGGGCGCGCCCGACCTGTCGGCGTCCTACCACGTGGACGAGGCGTTCCCGACCTTTGGGCCTCTCACACCCGGCGGAAGCCCCTTCGGGATGGGGATGTGCGTCTCGACGTCGGCGTTCAACCAGCTGCTCAAGGCCCAGACGGAATGTGGCCTGCTCCTCACCACGTTGACGAGGCTGAACCTGGGCGGCGGCTCGTTTCCGATCTTGTCGGACTTGCTTGCGCTCTTCATACCCGAGTTCGCGGCATTCACCCCGGGCACGCTCTTCAGGATCGAGCTGGTTCCGACGCTGGCTCCCATCGTCACAGGCGAGCCGGGTCCCAGCGAAGAGCTGGCGGAGCTCAAGCTGGCGCACCTCGTGACGCAGATCATCCAGGAAGGCAACGACGCGGTGGCTCTCGGCGTAGCCGTGGAAGCTCGGCTCGGCCTGGAGATGACCTTCGACGATCTGACGGGATCTCTCGTCTTCCAGCTCACGCCGCCCCTGGCGGGAGACGTGGTCGCTGTCGTCACGGAAGACCGCGTGGGGATCGAAGACCTGGAAGGGCTCGAAACGGTCGTCCTGCCCGGCGTGCTCGCGGAGGTCCTGCCCTCGCTGGCCTCGAGCCTGGGGGAGTTCCCGCTACCCACGTTCCTGGACCTCGAGCTCCAGGGCGTGGAGGTGTCGGCTCAGGGCGAGTTCATGTCGCTCTTCGCCGATCTGGCTCCGCCTGCACCCTAGTGGCCCTGCGCATTGCGACACTGAACGTCTGGGCCCTGCCCCTGGGACTGGCCCCGGAGCGCGAGTCCCGCATGCGCGCGATCGGGCAGCGCCTGGCCGGAGACGAGGCGGACGTCTGGGCGCTCCAGGAAGTCTGGACCGAGGATGCGCGCCGCATCCTCTCCCAGGCGGCCGCCGCGGCCGGCATGCAGGTGGCCCACGGAGGCGGCGGTCTGATGGTCACCTCGCGCCTGCCCATCGAGAGCGCGGCGTTCCATCCCTACACGCTGGCCGGAATCGCGACCCACGTCCACCGGGGCGACTACCTGGGCGGCAAGGGCTTCCAGACCCTGCGCCTGCGCACCCCAGCCGGCCCGCTGGCGCTCGTAAACACGCATCTGCACGCTCAGTACCACCCGGACGATCGAGATCCCTTCCTCGGCCATCGCACGGGCCAGGTGGTCGAGCTGGCCGCCGCGCTGAGGACCCTGAACGAGCCTCTGGTGGCCGCGGGCGACTTCAACCTGCGCGAGGACCAGGACGGCTACCGGATCCTCACCGCCCTGACCGGGTTGGAGGACGCCGCCGTCCAGCTGGATCGGCGCGAGCCCACCTCCAGCTTCGGCACGCGCATCGACTTCGTCCTGACCCGGGGGCCCCGGCCCAGGCGAGTCGGCGTCTTTGCAGAGCGCGGCCTGCTCTCCGACCACGCGGGCGTCGTGGCGGAGCTGGAGATCGCCTCGGGCCGGCCTCCGAGCCGGCCCGATCCCGTCGCCGTGGCCGAAGCCCGAGCCCTGCTGGCGGCTGGACGCGCCGATGCGCTGCACCGCAGACGCCTGGCTCGCGCCGGCGTGATCGCAGCCACGGCCACCGGGGCCGGCGCGCTGGCCCTGCGCCGGGTCAGCCGGCGCCGCTTCCTGCTGGGCGCCATCGCCGCGCTGGCCCTGCCCGGCGCCGTGCTCTCGGCGGTGTCCGCAGAGCGCTGGGTCTCCGGGGAGATCGAAGCCTTCGACCGGGTCGCTGCGCTCCTGCCGAAAGCGTCCTAGCTGGCGATCAGCAGGCGCAGCCGGTTGCCGATCTTCTCGGCGGCGTCGGCCAGCTCGCTCACCCAATCCACCAGGTGCCACCAGTAGACCGTGCTCACGCCCAGCTCATCCTCCAGCGCAAAGACGCGCCGGCTGGCAGCCTCCGCGAGCTGGTCCGTGTCGCTCTCGATCCGGGCCAGGGAGGCGATCATCTCCTCCACCCTGGTCACCTCGCGGCCCTTGAAGCCCGCCTCCACCAACTCGTCCAGCTCGTTGATGATTGTCTCCGCCTGACGACAGGTCTCGAGCGTCTTCGTCACCAGCGCGAGCATCGGCTCCCGCAGTCCTTCCGGCGTCGTCATGCCGCGCTGGTCGGCCAGGCCCGCGATGTCCTGGGCCATGTCGGCGATGTCGTCCTGGGCGTCCAGGATCGCCAGCATGTCGCGCCGCTCCATGGCCAGGAGCAGGCGGCCCGGCAGGTGCGCGCGGATCTCGTTCTTGATGCGATCCGCTTCGTGCTCCAGCTCGTCGATCTCGCGGCGCACCCGCGCAATCGCCTCGCGATCGCCCGTCGTCATCGCATGGAAGAGCTCTTCGATCTTCACCGCACAGGCCACGGCCGCGCGCATGTGCTCCTGCATCGGCTTGATCGGCGAGCTTCGGAAGAGATTCTGGATCCAAGACATCTCAG
Organism: uncultured delta proteobacterium; assembly: GCA_947260035.1. Lineage (GTDB taxonomy): Bacteria > Myxococcota_A > UBA9160 > UBA9160 > JAFDET01 > JAFDET01. The sequence continues at coordinate 3,677 of CAMYOO010000197.1, read as the reverse complement.
TCCCCCAGCAAGCCCTTGAAGAAGTAGAAGAAGAAGATCGACAAGACCGCTCCGGTCGGAAGCGTGACGATCCACGACAACGCGATCGCCCCGACCACACGCAGGTCCAAGGCGCCGATGCCTCGGGCCAGGCCCACGCCCAGCACGGCGCCCACCAGAGTGTGCGTCGTGGAGACCGGAATGCCCAGCCGCGACGCAATGACGATGGTCAGGGCGGCGGCCAGCTCGGCGGCGAAGCCGCGGCTGGGCGTGAGCTCGGTGATCTTCTTGCCCACCGTCTCCATCACCCGATACCCGTAGGTGGCCAGGCCCAGCACGATGCCCACGCCACCCACCGCCAGCATCCAGGGCGCCACCTCCGCCCTGGTCCCGCTCTCCTCGCTGACGACCTGGAAGATCGCCGCCAGGGGACCGATGGCGTTGGCCACGTCGTTGCTGCCGTGGGCGAAGGCCACCGCGCAGGCCGTAATGATCTGGAGCACCCCGAAGATCGCCTCGACGCGCCGGTAGTGAAAGTCGCGCTCGTCCTGATCCACACGAACCCGATTCAGGATGAGGCGCCCAAGCACGGCGCTCACGAAGCCCAGAACGGTCGCCACCCCGAGAGCGCCGGGCAGATCCAGGTTCAACCACTCGACGTTCTTGAGGCCCTTGAAGACCGTGACCAACGTCAGGGTGAAGAACACCACGAAGATGAAGTAGGGCCCCACCACGCGCGCCCGCTCGATGGGCTTCTCCTGATCGAGGATCGTCCTGCGCACGATGCGGAAGACCAGGAACGCCAGGGTCCCGGAGATGAGCGGCGAGGTCACCCAGGACGCGACGATCATCCCGACCTTCGCCCACTTGACGGCATCGATCCCGACGCCCACCGCGCCGAAGCCCACGATGGCGCCGACGATCGAGTGGGTGGTGGACACCGGCCAGCCCGCGCGGCTGGCGAAGAGCAGCCAGGTGGCCGCGGCGGCCAGCGACGCCAGCATTCCGTAGAGCAGGAGATCCGGGCTTTGGGCAAAGACGGATGGGTCGAGAATGCCCTTGCGGACCGTGTTGGTGACGTGTCCGCCGGCCAGGAAGGCGCCGCCGAACTCGAGCACGCCGGCGACGAGGATGGCGCCCCGGATCGTCAGCGCGCCCGAGCCCACGCTGGTGCCCATGGCGTTCGCCACGTCGTTGGCGCCGATGGCCCAGGCCATGTAGAGCGCCAGCCCGCCGGCAATCAGCAGTACAGTAGGCGCGCCGGTGAAGGCTTCGAACATGAGCGCCGAGAATTCAGCACATTCTGCTGAAGAATCCAGTGCTGATCGCCGCCGCGCCCTAGCGGCTGGGCAGATCGAAGCGCTCCTCGGGGCGGCCATCCTCGAAGAAGAGCTCCAAAACGCCGCCTCGCGCCCAGGCGTGATCCCGGGGCCGGGGCGGCGGTCGCCGGAACGGCGGGTAGTTGCCCAGGTAGATCTCGCGGTCCACCACAGCGGCACCGAGCGAAGCCAGGCGCGGCCGAGGGATGTAGGCGGCACGTGCCGCTGCTGCTCGGGCGCCGGAGGCATGGTCGGCGGCGTCCATAACCCTGCCGAATCACAGCGTCCAACGGCGTACAATGCGGCGCATGCGTGCGGCGTGGCGAGACCATCTCTACAAAGTGATCTTCGAGGCGGAGACCCCGACCGGCAAGGCCTTCGACGTGGTCCTGCTGGTGGCGATCGTGGCCAGCGTGGTGGTGGTGATGCTCGACAGCGTCGAGTCGATCCACGCCGAGTACCGCACGGCCTTCGACGTCGTCGAGTGGATCTTCACCGGGCTCTTCACGGCGGAGTACGTCCTGCGGCTGGTGACCGCCCACTACCCGAGACGCTACGCCCGCAGCTTCTTCGGAGTCATCGACCTGGCCGCGGTCCTGCCCACCTACCTGGAGATCCTCTTCCCCGGCGTCGTTTCCCTGCTGGCCATCCGCGTACTGCGCCTGCTGCGGATCTTCCGGGTCTTCAAGCTAGGCCGCTACCTGGGCGAGATGAACGTGCTGACGACCGCCCTGCGCGGAAGCCGGCGCAAGGTGACGGTCTTCCTGGGCACGATCCTCTGCATCGTCGTGATCATGGGTGCCCTCATGTTCCTGATCGAGGGTCCCGAGAACGGCTTCACCAGCATTCCCGTCGCCATGTACTGGGCGATCGTCACCATGACCACGGTGGGCTACGGCGACATCGCGCCGCAGACGGTGGCCGGGCAGATCCTCGCCTCCGCGGTCATGATCATCGGCTACTCGATCATCGCGGTGCCCACGGGCATCGTGACTGCGGAGATCACCCAGGCGGCGCGGCGGCCGGCCAACACCCACACCTGCCCCGCGTGCTTCAGCGAGGGCCACGCCAAGGGCGCGCGCTACTGCCGGGATTGCGGCGAGGAGTTTCCCCGGGGCCACACGTTGAGCGACCAGTCGTAGTCGAACCAGACCAGCCTGGGCTTCGCACCGGGATCGAAGTCCAGGTAGGGCCGTACGAAGGCGACTACGCCCCCGGCCTCACGGAAGTCCTCCTCGAACCAGTCGAAGATCTTCGAGAGCCGCAGCCGTCCGCCGTCGAGCCGCGCTCCCTTGCGGCGGTCGGCCAGGAAGATTCGCATCTGATCGTCGAGCTGCGTCTCCAGACGCGCGCCGCTGAACGACTCGCGACGCAGCGACGGGCACGACTGCGAGGCGCACACGATGGCGCCGTGGATGCGCGGATCGCCCAGCGGGCGCAGGATCTCGTGCTCGATCTGGTGCAGCGTGACCTTGCGCCCGCCGACCCGGCCGGCCGGCCGCTTCCAGACCGGACGCAGCAGCGAGCCCAGGTCGCGGATGCTCTTCTCCGGGCGCTCGCGCACCACCATCTCCACCACCAGCACGTTGTAGGCGTTGATCCAGAGGGCCATGCGGGCATCCGCGTCCAGGCTTTCGGGCCGGCAGGACTCCAGGCTGCTCAGCACCGGGGCCAGCGCCTTGGAGCCGCGCAGGCCTGCGTAGTCGACGCCCACCGCTGCTACCTCGGGGACGGGCGCCGTATAGCGCTGCAGCACGCCGCTCCAGGCCGCCTCGTCGAAGCACGCGGCATGAGCGTGGCCCGAGGTCAGCAGCCCCAGCGCGACCGTGAAGATCGCTGCGATTCCCCTGCGCATGACTCCCCCCTGTGGCCCAACGTAGATGACAACGCGCGTCATCTGGTTTCGGGTTTCGCTCGGGACAAACGGCGACAAGAGCCGGATGGCTTGTGCGACTCCAGGGCGAAGCGCCGGAAACCGGCGCACTTTTCTCTTCCCAGCTCCGCCGCCCGAGCGTAGACTCGTTCTTGCGCGGGTTCGTTGCCCGCCCGCGAGCCGCCCCCAAGTTGGGGACGCAAAGGACAAGCGGCGACAGCGCCCGGACGCGGCACAGCCCGTCCGGGCGCTCCATTTCCGGCGCCCCTCTCGCAGCTACTCCGGCAGCGCGTAGGCCAGCAAGTGACCGCCCAGCTTGTTGCCCGCACGACCGTGGCCGCCGGCGGCAATCACCACGTACTGCCGTCCGCCGGCCCGGTAGGTCATGGGCGTTGCGCTGCCCCCGGCGGGAAGGCGGCCCTTCCACAGCTCCTCGCCGCTCTCCAGGTCAAAGGCGCGCAGGTAGTCGTCCATCGTGGCCGCGATGAAGATCAGACCGCTGCCCG
>CAMYOO010000196.1 GCA_947260035.1 uncultured delta proteobacterium | reverse complement strand
ACCATGGGCGCGCGGCACTCGTCCACGGCGCGCATGCAGTCCTCGTAGGAGAGTTGACGCTGGAGCACGTGCTTGGGGTACTGGATCTTGCCGCAGCCGGCGCAAGCCAGGTTGCAGCGGTAGAGCGGCTCCAGCATCAACACCAGCGGGTAGCGCTTGCGGCGGGCCAGCTTCTGACCGACCACGTAACTGGCCACAGTGGCCATCTGCGAAATGGGAACGGGCACGGATTCCTCCTCTAGAGCGCGGCGTGCCAGACGCTCGGAGCCGGCGCGGAGGCCGGTGCATCGGGGGCCACTCGTGCGGCCCAACGTTGAAGACCCGGCGCCACGGCGGAGAGCGTACGCAGGGCGCGCAGCCCCCGGCTCAGGGCCGCCGGGCGCAGCAATTCGTACTCGGGACCGTCCACCACGACGCGCACGACGCCGAAGGGGCGTTCGCCGGCCCCGGCCGCGAGCCAGGGCGACTCCATGTCCACGGCCCGCGCGCCAGTCTCGAACAGGCGCATGCGCTCGACCCCCCGGACCACGTGATCCGAGCCGACGATCGCACCGACCCGCACCCGCAGGCCCAGCGACGCCAGCGCCTCGTACAGTGCGTCGTGATCCAACGCGCGTACGGGCCCCGAGGGATCGCGCAGCTCCGACGCCACCAGCACGTCGCCCGGCTCCAGCGAGGGATCCAGGGCTCCACAGACGCCGGCCACCAGCAGCGCCGCCGCCGTATCCCGGCGCAACGCCTCGGCGGCGCGCCGGGCGCGAGCCGGCCCCGCCCCGGTGCGAACCACCCGAAGCCCCGAAGCGCCGCGCCGCAGCGCACTCGCCTCCAGACGCAGCGGGGCCGCCACGACCAGTTGCGAGGACGGCGAAAGCATCGCGGTCATCGGTTGGCCTTCTTCAGGTATCGGCCCAGGGCCATGACCGGGAAGTTCAACCGGTACTGGTGATACCGGATGTAGAAGTCACCGGGAAAACCGGTTCCGGTGAACTGAGGCTCGTCCCAATCGCCGTCCGAGCGCTGCGTCCGCACCAGCCAATCCACGGCGCGCTCGACGACCACCCGCGACCCGTCGCCGTCCAGCAGCGCCAGCAGCGCCCACGCAGTCTGGGAGGGAGTCGACTCACCGCAGCCCCGCCAGGCGGGGTCCTCGTAGGAGCGCAGGTCCTCGCCGAAGCCACCATCCTCGTTCTGGCAGTGCTCCAGCCAGCCGATGGCGCGGCGAATGGCCGGGTGGGAAGGCTCCACCCCCGCGCGGATCAGCGCCGGCACCACCGCGCCCGTGCCGTACAGGTGGTTGGCGCCCCAACGCCCGAACCAGGACCCGTCCGTTTCCTGGGCGCGCAGCAGCCACTGCACGCCGGCCTGGGTGCGCGGGTCATCGGCCAGGCCCTCTTCGGCCAGCGCCTCGACCACGTGCGCCGTCACGTCGGCGCTGGGCGGGTCGATCACCTCGCCGAAGTCGCAGAAAGGCAGCTCCTCGCAGAGCCCGCGCGTGTTGTCCACGTCGAACGCAGCCCAGCCACCGTCGCTCGACTGCATGCCGAAGGTCCAGTTCACGCCGCGGCGCAGCGCAGCCTCCGCGCGGTCGGGCTTGTCGAAGCTGGCGGCGCGCATGGCCATGATCACTTCGGCGGTGTCGTCGGTGTCCGGGTAGTTGTCGTTCTCGTACTCGAAGCCCCAGCCACCGGGCTCCAGCTCGGGGCGCCGCACCGCCCAGTCGCCGGCGATGCGCACTTCCTCATCGAGCAGCCAGCGCCCGCCACGCACCAGCGCCGGGTGACCCGGCTCGAGGCCCGCGTCGCGCAGCGCCACCAGGGCCAGCGCCGAGTCCCAGACCGGCGACTGACAAGCCTCCAGCCGACGGTGGTCACCCTCGACGATGGTGAAGCTCTCCAGCCCCTTGAGGCCCTTGGCCATGACCGGATGATCGAACGGGTAGCCCAGCAGATGCAGCGCCATCAGCGAGTAGACCCAGGGCGGCTGGATGCCGCCCCAACAGCCGTCCGCCTCCTGGCGGCGAATGATCCACTCGGCGCCCACGCTCAAAGCGTGTCGGCGCAGCGGCCCGATGGTATGGCGCTCGTGGAAGTGCAGGAACTTGTCCAGAAGCTGGAAGCGCCCGCCCCACGTGGAGAGCGGAAGCTTCTCCGGCGCGTACTCGCCGACGTGAAGCTCGTCCAACGTAAAGCCCAGCTCGCGCTGCGGCCGGTGCGCCGCCACGATGGTGAGCGGAACGATCGTCTGACGCGCCCAGCAGGCGAAGTCGTAGATGTTGAGCGGAAACCACGACGGCAGCAGGACCACTTCCGGCGGCAGCGCGGGCAGGTCGTCCCACGAGAACTCGCCGAACAGCGCCAGCCAGATGCGCGTGAAGACGCGCGTGGCCTCGATCCCGCCCAGCTCCACGGCGACGGCCCGAGCGCGCTGCATGTGGTCGGCGTCGGCCGGGTCGCCGGCCAGGCGCAGCGCGGCGTACGCCTCCACCGTGACCGACACGTTCGACGGACCCCCGTGGTAGATGGCCCAACCACCGTCGTCGCCCTGCTTGGAGCGGATCCAGTTGGCCGTGAGCGCGGCGAGCTGCGGATCGTGGATTCCGAGGAACTGCCTCATCAGCAGGTCCTCGGCCTCCATGGTGACGTTGGTCTCGAGCTCCGAGCGCCAGTGGCCATCCGGGTTCTGGGTCTCCAGGAGGCGCCCGACGCCGCGCTCCAGGGCGCGGGAGGCCGGCAAGGCGGCTTCGTGGGCGAGTTCGAGCGACATCTTGGAGACTCCTTGCAACTGCCTGAAATCAAAAGGCCGGAGCTACGCCGCCAACGCCGCCGAGGCGGCCCCGCTGGAGGCCGCTGCCAGGGCGTGGCGCGACGCCGCCAGCCCGCTCAGGCAGGCGCCTTCCATCGTGGCCGGCCAGCCCGTGTCGGTCCACGCGCCGGCCAGGAACAAGCGCGGGCTCTGCGTGCGCGGCCCCGGGCGCAGCGCAGCCGTTCCCGGAGCCTGCCGGAACGTGGCGGCGCGTTCACAGGTGATGAAGAAGCGCTCGACCCCGGCCTGGCGCGAGGCCGGCAGCACGGCGTGGAAGGCCGGCAGGAAGACGCGCTGCAGATCCGCGCGCGAGCGCCCGACCCACGGCTCCGCGCCCGACAGCGAGACCGCCAGGTACTGGCCTCGCTCCAGACCCGACGCCTCGCTGCGGTCGAAGATCCACTGCAACGGCGAGTCCACCGCTGCCAGGAACGGCAGGTCCAGAACGCGGCGGTCGAAGACCACGTGCAGGTTCACGATGGGCGAGGCGCCCAGCTTGCGCAGGCCTTCGCAATCGACGCCCGCCGCATCCGGCAGCAGGTCGGCGGCCACGTCGTGGGTCACGGCCAGGATCAGTGCATCGGCTTCCACGCGCTCACCGTCCACCAGCACGGCCGGCCGCTCGGGGTTCGCGACGTCCACGCCTTGGATGGGCGTGCGCGTGCAGACCCGCGCTCCGCGGGCCGCCAGCGCGGCGGCCGCCGGCGCGGCGTGCACCTCATCCAAGGGAACCCGCGCCCAGCCCACGTCGCCGGCGTCGGCCCGCTCCAGCAGGCCCGTCTGGAATACCTTGGCCGCCAGCGAGAGCGAGGCATCGCGCGCGGGCAGATTCAACGTGGCGCGAACCAGGAGATCCCAGAAGCGCTCGATGGCCGCATCGCTCTCGCCGCGGGCGGCCAGCCAGCCGCCCAGGCTCTGTGCGTCTACCGCGGGATCGCGCAGATCCAGAGCGCCCATGTGTCGAGCCGTGAGCCCGGCGTGCAGCCGCTCGCTCAGGGACAGATGCGCGAAGCGCAGCACGCTGGCCGCCAGATGCGCCGGCGCGGGCAGCGCATTGCGCCGCAGCCAGGCGCGCCGCCCGTCGGGCGACGCAACCGGGACCGACAGCCGCCGCTGCAACTCGATGCGGTCGGTCACGCCCAGCCGCTCCAGGAAGCCGCGGTAGGCGGTGCAGCAGCGCAGGAAGACGTGCTGACCGTTGTCCACATTGAGGCCTTTCAGCTTCGTAGACCAGGTGGCGCCACCCAGGCGCGGCCTCGCCTCGAACAGGCTGACGCGCGCGCCGGCGTCGGCGCAGGCCAATCCCGCCTGCAAGCCGGCCAGACCGCCGCCCACCACCACCACGTGCGGGGCGCTCATCGCGATGCCCTCCCGGCCCATGCGCTCACCGCACGTCGCGCCACGCGCCCGCGCGCGGGTCCCACGGTCGCGCTGGTCACGTCGAAGCCGGCGGCCTCCAGGGCATCCAGCGCCGCGTGCCCGCCCGCCACGAAGCCCGCCACCGCCAGTCGCGCCGGGCCGCGCAGGCTCGGCACCAGCGGATCAGCGCTGCGCAGCAGCGCGCGCGCGCGTCCGGCCAGCCGCGCCAGGACCCGGCGCAGCGCCGGCGACGCCGGTGCCTTGACGAGATCCGCCTCGGGGCAGCCCTCGGCGGCCAGCAGCTCGCCGGGCAGATAGACACGACCCGCCTCGCAGTCCTCGAGCACGTCCTGGCTGTGCTCGATCACCTGGAGGGCGGTGCAGACGGCGTCGGACCAGGCCAGGCGCTCGGGCGTGGCGGCGCCCGCCAGGTGAAGCACCAACTCACCCACCGGGTTCGCCGACAGCGTGCAGTAGTCCAGCAACTCGGCCCAGGTGGCGTAGCGGGTGACTTGCTGGTCTCGGCGATTGGCCTCGATCAGGCGCGCAAAGGGTTCGCGCGGCAGCTCGCGATGCTGCAGGACGGGCGTCAAGTCGCGCAGCAGCGGATGGCGCGCCGTGCCGCTGAAGGCACGGCCCAGGTCGTCCTCCAGGGCGTCCAGCACGCGCAGCCGATCGCCCCCCTCGCCGGGATAGGCATCGCCGGCCTGGTCGGCGAGCCGCGCAAAGCCGTACAGCGCCATCAGGTCGCGGCGCAGACGGCCGGGAAGCAGCCGCAGGGACACCGGGAAGTTCTCGCCGCCGGCGCGTGCCAGGATGCGCTCGGGCGCGAGAACCGGGTCGGCTAGGAGCTCGGAAGCCCCTCGAGCATCTTCTCCGCCAGCAGGCGCATCCCGGCCCGGCGCCGCTCGGCGCTGCGCGGGTTCGCGTCCAGGAACGAGAGCACCAGGTTCCCGCTCATCAGCGACACCAGCGCCGCCGACAGGGCCTGTGCTTCCTGCGGGTCCGGCCACAGCTCCTGCAGCGAGTCGAACACGTCCTGTACGAACTGATCCACCAGGGCCAGCAGCGGCTTGCGCAACGACGACCGCAACGCCGGCGACTCGCCCACCCAGCGCACGATGGGCTCGATCTCGCTGCGGTGCTCGGAGACGAAATCCTCGTAGACGTCGAACAGCTCGAAGAGCCTCTCCCGTGCACCCAGGTGCGAGAGCGTCGCCTTGAACTGCTCCACGAAGGGCACCAGCATGCGCCGGAACCCTTCCTGGAAGAGCGTTTCCTTGTCGCCGAAGTGCCAGAACACGGCCGACCGGCTGACGTGCGCCCGCTCCGCAATCGAGGAGATGCTGGTGCGCTCGTAGCCGCGCGTCGCGAACAGCGCGATCGCCGCGTCGAGGATCCGAGCCTGCGTCTCGGCCTTGCGGCCCGCTGCCGACCGCTTCGCAGCGCTGGTCCGGGCGCCCTGCTCCACTCCGGTTCTCCGCTTCCCGACGAACGTCGCAAGAGCCCGGAGGGGCACCCTCCGTGGCGCTGCGACCATCACACAACGCCCTGCCGGGGACAACCCGTACACCTGAACGCCGCGAGGACACCGCTCAGTCCTCGGGGTGCCCGGGAGTCGTCCCCCAGGGTCCCTCCAGATCCATCCAGGCGCGCAGGCTGGGGCCCAGGATCCGGGGTGCACGGCGCAGGTCCGCGATGTTGCGAGCGCCCACCAGGAGCATGAGCGCCCGGATGCCCTCCACCAGGCGTTCGGCCGCCAGGGTGACGCCGGCAGAGCCGCCCTCGCTCCAGGCTCGCAGGAAGGGCAGTGCCAGGCCCACCGCCTCGGCCCCCAGGGCCAGGGCGCGAACCGCGTCCAGGGGCGTGCGGATGCCGCCGGAGGCCAGCGCCGGAATGCCTGCACGGCGAGCAAAAGCCACCGAAGCAGCGGTCGGGATGCCCCACTCGCGCAGGGCCTGGCCCAGCTCGCGCTGGCGCTCGGAGCCCCGCTGGGCCTCGACGCCGGGCCAGGTGGTGCCGCCCCGGCCGGACACGTCCACGGCCGCCACGCCCGCCCCACGCAAGCGGCTCAGCGTGCCCGGAGCGAGACCGCAGCCGGTCTCCTTGGCCACCACGGGAACCGGCAGTGCGGCGGCCAGGCCCTGGATGGCGTCCAATGCGCCGCGGAAGTCGCGGTCGCCTTCGTCCTGAACCAGCTCCTGCGCGGGGTTGAGGTGCACGCACAGCGCGTCCGCGCCCACCGCTTCCACCAGCTCGGCCACCCGCTCCGGCCCCGCGTCACGGGCCTGCACGGCACCCAGGTTCGCCAGCAACAGGATGTCGGGCGCCACGTCGCGCACCTGGTAGGTCGCTGCCGAGGCCGGGTCCACCAGCATGGCGCGCTGGGAGCCCAGCCCCATGCCGAGGCCGAACTTCTGCGCCACTCCCGCCAGCGCGCGGTTGATCTCTCCGGCGCGCTCCGCGCCGCCGGTCATTCCGGTGATCACCACCGGGGCCAGCAGGCGCCGCCCCA
>CAMYOO010000195.1 GCA_947260035.1 uncultured delta proteobacterium | reverse complement strand
ACCATGGGACACGGCTCGGTTTCGCCAGCCCCGAGTCCCAGGGAGACCGCCCGCTTGAGCCGCCTCGCACCGCTCGACAAGGCTCTGGTCCTGATCCTTGTGCCGATCTGGATCGTGTGTTTCGTCCTCGCCTTGAGGACCCAAGTCAAGGGCTTCGGAATCGGCGGCGTGGAACTCCGGGTTGAGGCTGGCGAGAGCTATCCCGTGCTCACGGGCGAGTACTTCACCTATATCTACGAGACGGATCCCTTCCCGGCGGCGGGCCTGCGTGCGGGTGACGCGCTGGTGAGTGTGGCGGGAAGGGACCTCCAAGGCGTCGGCAGCATCGGCTTCTATGCCAGAGTCGCGCAGTACGAGGGGGAGGAGTTCAGCGTCCCCGTGGTGTTCGAGCGGGATGGCGTGCGGCGACCGACATCCCTCCCAACCGCCTCACTTGCCTTCATCCGTCCCATGCTGCTCAGCTCCTTCGCCTCCATCGCTGCCGCACTGTTCCTCATGCTCCGCGGTCGACCCACGCCTACGGTTCGTGCCTATTTCTACTCGTCGATGTGCCTGGCTTTCTTCCGCAGCCAGTTTCCAGGAGGCGGGCTCCAACTCTACGTGTGGCTCGCTGTGTTCTGGACCTCGGCCACGCTGTACTTCCCTTTGGCCTTCCGCTTCGTGCTCCGGTTCCCGGACGACTGCGTCCCCGAGAGTCGATGGCACCGCATCTGGCCGTGGTCCTTCGCCGTCCTGGGCCTGTTCCTGGCTGTCCAGTTCCTGGGGCACTTCAGGATCGGAATGAGAGGGTTCTTCGCGACCATTGCCATCGCGTCGCCTGGGTTGCTCGCGGTGGCGACGTGGAAGTACCGCCGCGCAGACCTCGTTGCCCGACGACAGATGAAGTGGGTTCTGCTCGGGATCTACGCTTCGGCACTGCCGCCGCTGCTTGCGTCGATCCTGACGAACTTTGACTCGCGATTCGGCTGGCTCTTCTGGGTGAGCTTCTTGGCGGCGCCGCTCCTTCCCCTCTCGATCGTCATTGCGGTCGTCCGTTTCAACCTCTTCGACATCGACCGCGTCCTCTCCGTGACGGCCTCCTACAACATCCTCGCCTTCGTCCTGGGTGCCGGAACGCTTGTTGCGGTGCCGCGTCTCGCGGGCGTCGCGTCCGCATTCGCGGGAGTCGATCCAGGGACCGGCCAAGTCGTACTCTCGCTGGCGTTCGCCGCTCTGGCGATCCCGGCTCATCGCCGGCTCCGCCCCCAGATCGACCGCGTATTCCTCAAGGAGCGCTACGCCCTCGACCATGGCATCGCGGAGCTGCTGCCCACTCTCTCTTCCTGTTCCGATATGCGTGAGCTGACCGAGCGCACCGGTGCCGGCCTCCAACGCCTGCTGCGGCCGGAGACCTGCGTCGTTTATGCCGGTATGGAACAGAGCTACGTCCCGGTCTTCGCAGAAGGACGGGCGGTGCCGCCGGCCTTCGAGGCGGACAGCCCCCTCGTCGGTACACTGCGCGGGCGCCGCGCGCCGCTGACCCTCAGCGACGCCGGGCGCCGCCCGGACCAAGCTCCCCTCGGGCCCTTCGCCCGTGCGGCGCTGGAGACGCTCGGGGCCGAGGTCGTCGTGCCGGTGAGGCAGGACGAAGCCCTCACTGCCTTCCTGTGCCTCGGTCCCAAGCGTTCCGGGGACGTCTACACGTCCACCGACCTCTCGCTGCTCACGGCCGTCGCCGAGACAGTGGCCCGGGAGCTGCGCCGCTTCGACCAGGAGGAAACGATCCGCGAGGCGCACGAGATGCAGGATTCCCTGCGCCGCTACGTCCCCGGCGCGGTGGCCGAGCAGCTTGCGAGCGGAGCAGAGCTCAGCTCCGGCGAGCGCGAGGTCACGGTGCTCTTCGTGGACATCCGCGGCTACACGAGCTTCTCGGAGACGCGCGGCGCGGAGGAGATCTTCTCGACCGTGAACCGCTACACCGAGACGGTCTCGCAGATCGTGCAGCGTCACGGGGGCAGCGTGGTGGAGTTCAACGGAGACGGCATGATGGCCGTCTTCGGGGCGCCCCGGGAGCTGGCCCACAAGGAGCGGGCTGCGGTCGAGGCGGGGCGTGAGATCGTGGAGGCGGTCGCCGCGCTCACGGTCGAAGGCAGCTCGGGCGGGGACACCAGGCTCGCGGTCGGGGTGGGAATCGCCACGGGGGAGGCCTTCGTGGGCAACATCCAGGCCGTGGATCGCATGATCTGGAGCGCGATCGGCAACACCACGAACCTGGCGGCGCGGCTCCAGAGCCTGACGCGGGAGCTGGACGCGTCGCTCGTGATCGATCCGGCGACGTGGGAGCGCGCGCAAGGGGCCGGCGCGGGCTTCGAAATGCGGTCCGATGTGCCGATCCGGGGCCGCCGCCGGGCCCAGAATCTCTACGCACTTCCGAGCGCCTAGAGAAGCGCCTCATTCCGCCCCGCGGGGCCTCTCGGAGAGGCTGCTGGGGCACCTCGCCGCTTTGCAATGTGCGAGGAATTCGGATAGTTTACGCGGGCTTTGCGCAGGCCGGTTACGGACATGACCGGGCTGTGTGGGTCCCGGAGTCTTTGGCTGCGAGGGCCTTCGAAAGTGGACGACATGTCCACTTTTTTTGTTTCTGGGACAGGAGGTTCGAGGCAGGCGTTGTACGGGGATATCCCCGAAGAGCTTCGGGAATTGATCGAGCCGATCGTCGCCGAGCACGGGTTCGAGCTGGTGGACGTGGAGCGGCTCGGAGGTCAGGGGTCACAGGTGCTGCGGATCTACATCGATACGCCGGATGGGGACGGACTGGTTCCCGTGGACGGGTGCGTCGCCGTGTCTCGCGAGGTGGAGACCTCGCTCGACGCGACCGAGGCCGTCTCCGGGCGCTATCGGCTGGAGGTCTCCTCCCCGGGGCTGGATCGGCACCTGGGCCGCGAGAAGGACTTTTCAGCTGCCGTGGGTCGCGAGGTCAAGCTGGAGACCCGGCAGCCGCTCGACGGTCGCCGCCGCTTCCGCGGGCGCCTGCTGGCGTTCGACGGGGTGGAGGCGCAGCTCGAGGTGGACAGCCGCCCGGTGGCCATCCCGTTCGCCGACGTCGCCAAGGCCAACGCCATTTACGAGATTTCGTCCGCCGACTTCGGACGCGGACGCTAGGGAGCGGAGCGCAGCCATGATGTTCGAAGGGCTCAAGCGCGAGATCGACCAGGTCGCCAAGGACAAGGGCATCGACCGCATGGTCATCATCGGCGCCCTCGAAGAGGCGTTGAAGCAGGCCGCTCGCCGCAAGTACGGACTGGAGCGCGCCATCGAGGCCCAGTTCAACGACGAGACCGAGGAGATCGAGCTGTTCGAGTTCAAGATGGTGGTGGACGCCATCACCGAGCCGGACACCCAGATCACCATCGAACAGGCGCACGGCTTCGACCCCGAGGCCGAGGTGGGCGACGAGATCGGCGTCAAGCTGGACACGGCGGAGTTCGGCCGCATCGTGGCTCAGACCGCCAAGCAGGTAATCATCCAGCGCGTCCGAGATGCCGAGCGCGACATCGTCTTCGACGAGTATCAGGATCGCCAGGGCGAGGTGCTCAACGGCATCGTGCGCCGCTTCGAGAAGGGCTCGATCATCGTCGACCTGGGCCGCGCCGAGGCGATGCTGCCCGTCAAGGAGCAGGTGCCGCGGGAGAACTACCGCCCGGGCGACCGGATCCGCGCCTACGTGCTGGAGGTCAACAAGGCCACCAAGGGGCCGCAGATCATCCTGTCTCGCGCGGCCAAGGATCTGCTCATCAAGTGCTTCGAGCAGGAAGTGCCCGAGATGTACGAGGGCATCGTCACCATCCAGGCCGCGGCTCGCGAGCCCGGCGGCCGCTCCAAGATCGCCGTGGCCTCGCGCGACAGCGACGTGGACCCGGTGGGTGCGTGCGTGGGCATGAAGGGCAGCCGCGTGCAGGCGGTGGTTCAGGAGCTGCGGGGCGAGCGCATCGACATCGTTCCCTGGAGCCCCGATCCGGCGCGCTATGTGTGCAGTGCGCTCTCGCCCGCCGCCGTCTCGAAGGTGATCATCGACGAGGGGGCGAAGTCGATGGACGTGATCGTCCCCGACGACCAGCTTTCACTGGCGATCGGGCGCAAAGGGCAGAACGTCCGCCTGGCCGTGCAGCTCACCGGCTGGCGCATCGACATCAAGAGCGAGGCCGCCATGCGCGAGGTGGCGGAGTGGCTGGCCCGCGCCGTCTCGGTGGTGGAAGGCTGCGGCGAACCCGAGGGCGAGGTGCTGCTGCAGCAGGGCATCACGTCGCTGGAAGACCTGGCGGACGTGCAGCCGGACCTGCTCACCCAGCTTCCCGGCATCGACGAGGCGGGCGCCCAGGCCATCAAGGAGAAGGCCGCCGTGCTGGCGGTGGAGAAGGCGGCCGAGGACGAGCGCCGGCGCCAGGAAGAGGAGCAGCAGGCGGCCGAGGAGGCCGCGCGTCTGGCTCAGGAGCTGGTTGCCGAGCGCGTCGCCGAGCAGGCGGCGGCGGCGGCAGCAGCAGAGGACAGCGGCGAGGCTTCCGAGGAGAGCGGCGAAGCCGCCGAGCCGGCGCCCGCTGAGGAGACCCCCTAGACCCCCATGTCGAAGATCCGGGCATACAAGCTCGCCGAGGAGCTCGGCATCGACCGCAACGAGTTCGTCGAGAAGGCGCGTGCCTTCGGCGTCGAACTCAAGAACGCCATGGCCTCCCTGGACGAGGAGACCGCCGGCAGCCTGCGCGGCAAGTTCGGCGGCGGACCCAGCCAAGAGGTGACGGAGAAGACCGTCGAGGCCGAGGGCGGCCGCAAGGTCATCCGGCGCCGACGCCGCGCCAAGCCCGCACCCGAGCCGGAGCCCGCGGCGGTTGCGCCCGAGCCCAGCGTCGAAGAGCTGCAGGCTCCCGCGGCCGAGCCGGAGCCCATCGCGGCCGAAGCCGATGGAGTTGACGCCGCCGCTGGGGCGGAAGAGCCCGAGGCCGAATCCGAGCCCGGAGCCCCCGAAGAGGCCGGCGCGCCGGCTCCGGGTCCCGGCCGCGATGCGCCCTCGGGTCCCGCGGCTCCCGGGGCGCCGCGCGAGGCGCCGGCGCCGCCGGGCAAGGGCAAGCAGCGCAAGCGCGTGCGCGAGGTCGTGAACCTCAAGGAGCAGGAGCAGATCGCGCGTCAGGTTTCCGGACGCACCATCGTGCGGCGGGCGGTGTCGGTGGACCCGCGGGCCATGCAGTCCCCGCGTCGCAAGCGCCGGGACGCGCCCGCCAAGCCGCAGCCCGTAGCGGTCGCGGAGCCCAAGAAGGAGAAGCGCGTGGTCCGCATCGAGGGCTCGGTCACCGTGGGCGAGCTGGCGCGGCAGCTGGGCCAGAAGGCGCCGGCGGTGCAGGGCAAGCTCATGGCCCTAGGCACCATGGCGTCGGTCAACCAGGCCGTCGATGCAGAGACTGCCGCCACGGTGGCCAAGGAGTTCGGCTTCGAGGTCCAGGACGTGGGCTTCCGCGAAGAGGAGGTCCTGGGCATCACCGAAGAGGCCGCCGCCCTGGAGAACCTGGTGCCGCGCCCGCCGGTGATCACCGTGATGGGGCACGTGGACCACGGCAAGACCTCGATCCTGGACGCGCTGCGCAAGACCGATGTGGTGGCGGGCGAGGCCGGCGGCATCACCCAGCACATCGGCGCCTACCAGGTGACCGTGAGCGGCGAGAGACTCACCTTCATCGACACGCCCGGTCACGCGGCCTTCACCACCATGCGTGCCCGCGGCGCCCAGGCCACGGACATCGTGGTGCTGGTGGTGGCGGCGACGGAGGGGGCCATGCCCCAGACCGTCGAGGCCATCGCACACGCCAAGGCAGCCGAAGTTCCCATCGTCGTCGCCGTCAACAAGTGCGATCTGCCGGGCGCCAATCCGCAGCAGACCCGCCAGCGGCTGATGGAGCACGACCTGATCCCCGAGGAGTTCGGGGGCGACATCATCTGCGTGGAGACGTCGGCGACCCAGGGGACCGGCCTCGACAAGCTGCTGGAGATGCTGAAGCTGCAGGCCGAGCTCCTGGAGCTGAAGGCGGACCCCAACGTGCGTGCACGCGGGGTCGTGCTGGAGGCCGAGCTCGACAGGGGTCGCGGCCCGGTGGCCACCGTACTGGTGCAGCAGGGCACCCTGCGGCGCGGCGACGTGGTGGTGTTGGGAACCGAGATCGGCCGCGTGCGCACCATGCTCAACGACAAGGGCCAGGCGCTCAAGGAAGCCGGGCCGTCGATGCCGGTGCAGCTCGTCGGCCTGTCGGGCGTCCCCGAAGCCGGTCAGCCCTTCCACGGGGTGGAGAACGAGCGGGCTGCCAAGGACGTGGTCGGCCATCGCGTCTCGGAGCGGCGCATCGGGGCCGGCGAGCCGGCGCGGCCGCGCCGCACCCTGGAGGAGCTGTTCGCCCAGATCGGCGAGGGCACCGGCCCCAAGGAGCTGGCGGTGGTCATCAAGGCCGACGTCCAGGGCTCCGTCGAGGCCTTGAGCGATACCATCGAGAAGCTCTCCACCGACGAGGTGAAGGTCAAGGTGATCCACTCGGGCGTGGGCGCGGTCTCGGAGAGCGACGTCATGCTGGCACGCGCCAGCGACGCGATCATCGTGGCCTTCCACGTGCGTCCGGATCCGGCGGCGCGCAAGGAGGCGGAGAGCCAGGGCGTGGACATCCGGCTCTACCGGGTGATCTACGAGGCCACCGACGAGATCCGCGCGGCCATG
>CAMYOO010000194.1 GCA_947260035.1 uncultured delta proteobacterium | reverse complement strand
CTCCCGTCGGATCTGGAACGAGCCCGCGCTCTCGCCCGGCTCGATCCGGTAGACGTGGTAGCGGGCGCGACGGGCGTCCCCGCGTCGCCCCAACGCCGATGCCGAGGGCACTCCGGCCACGGGGATGGGTCCGTTCGCGCCGGGGATCGCCGACGCGGCGGTCCGGTGGGTGTGTCCGTGAAGCACCAGATCCGCGCCGCCGCGAGCGATCGCATCCCTCACGGCGCTGGCGTCCGTGAGCCGGCGCCGTTGCGCGAGTCCCACGTCGGTGGGCGGGTGGTGGATCAACACCACCCGGAAGAGACCGCGACCCGATAGCTTGCCGAGGGACTCCTCCAGCGCCTCGCGCTGGGATCGACCCACGCGTCCCGTGGCGAGAAAGGGTGCGCTGGGCTCGGCCGACGAAACGCCGACCAGCGCCAGTCCATCTCGGATCCGCAGGCTGGGAAAGACGACCTTCGCGTCGGCGCCCGGGTCCGAACGCATGTACTCGCCCCAGTGCTGCCAGCTCCGAGCCTGGCGGCTGCGAACCTGGGCGTCGTGGTTTCCGGGCACCAGCGAGACCCGGACCGGATCGCCCAGGCGGCGCAGCCAGCCCAGCGCCTGCTCGAACTCGCGCAGCAGTCCCAGCTGGGTCAGATCCCCGGTCACCGCCACGTGGTCGGGCTGCGTCCGCTCCAGATCGTCGATCAGCGCCTCGAGCACGTAGGGGCGGTGCTCCCGACGACGTCGCACCAGCCAGGAGAGGAGCCCGAGGGCGCGCTTGTTCAGGATCTCGCCCGGGTGCCGGAGCCGGGGCCGGGTGGCGTGGAGATCCGAGACGTGAGCCAGAACGATCACAGTTGCTATATCACCACAGGTCTGATGCCCTGCAGGGTGGGTGAGCAATGGTATCCTAAATGCCCGCCGATCCTAGGAGGACGGGATCCTTGGCCGATTCGAGGGGGGATTCGGCGGTGCCGGCCGAAGAGGCAGGTCGCTCCACTCGCGTGTGGATCGCCACCCCCGCCTCAGCCGTCCCGCTGCGCGTGTTCGGGCTGACCCCCGAGGAGCGACTTCGCCGCAGCCTGGCGCGAGACGGAACCTACCGGATCCACGCGGGGCCCAAGCCGCCGGCCGCCGCCCAAGGCGAAGCCGTGGCGGTCTTGCGCGCGGACGTGGTCTACGACGAACGGCTGGTGGCCGCCCTGCTCGAGACCCGCGACATCCTGCTGGTGACCGGGCAGGGGGAGCCTGCCGCTGCCCGCGTCCCGGCGGAACGTCTCGAGGACACGGTTGCCTGGCTCGCCGGTGACGAATCCAGCGACGCCTTCGCCGCGCGCAGCGGGCTGCGCACCGCGGCGCCCGACGATCTGGTTCCGCGCTACACCGCCACCCTGCGCAAGAGCCAGCCCCCGTTCGCGCTGCCGCTGCGACCGGGCGAGAGCGCCACGCTGGAGAAGCAGCTCTTCGCCTCCTCCTACAAGGGCGTGACCGATCTCGTGACCCGGTTCGTGTGGCCCGCCCCGGCCCTGCGCGTGGTGCGCGTCCTCGCCGCCAGGGGCGTTTCGCCCAACAGCGTGACCGTCGCGAGCTGGATCCTGGTGGCCGCGGCCACCGTCGCGTTCGCGGGCGGCGCCTACGGCGTGGGTCTGGTGGCCGCCTGGCTGATGACGTTCCTCGACACGGTGGACGGCAAGCTCGCACGCGTGACACTCACGTCGAGTCGCGTGGGGCACGTGTTGGACCACGGCCTCGACCTGGTGCACCCGCCCATCTGGTACTACGCATGGGGAGCCTCCCTCCTCGCCGCTGCGGCGGCGCCCGCCTGGATCGCCGCGGCCACCTGGATCAGCGTCGTAGGCTACGTGGTGGGCCGGGCCGTCGAAGGGATCTTCCTGCTGATCTTCGGCTTCGAGATCCACTCCTGGCGTCAGCTCGACTCCCGCTTCCGACTCGTGACCGCGCGCCGCAACCCGAACCTCATCCTGCTCACGTTGGGAACCCTGGCCGGTCGCCCCGATCTGGGACTTGCGGCCGTCGCCGCCTGGACCGTGCTGTGCATCGGGTTCCACGTGGTTCGCCTCTGCATGAGCCTGGCGGAGCGCCGCGGCGGTGGCGTCGTGCGGGGCTGGCAGGCGGGCGCTGCGTGAGCCGACCCACGCGAGACGTCGCCGGCGAACCGCTGGCTGCCCGCCAGCGAGAACGGCTTCGCCTTCTGGATCCTTGCGGCGCGCCGCCGGATCGTGCTGGAGCGTCGCGTGCGCGTGGTAAGATCCACGTGAGCCGCTTCTGCGCATCTGCGGGAGGGGAGTTGTCAACGTGACCTGCTCAAAGCCGTGTCCGGCCTCCGCCGGCGCCGCGCTGCGGGGGGCCGGCGGATGAGCATGCGAATCGGTGTCCTGAGCAATCTGCGCGCGGGCCGCGACCACTCGCGGGTGGAGAAGGTGCTGCGCGAGCTCGAGCGCCACCCGGACGTCCTCCACCTGGAGGCCAACTCGAGCGAGCTGGTCCCGGACGCGCTGGACCAGTTCGCCAACGAGGGCGTGGAGCTGCTCGTCGTGAACGGAGGGGACGGCACCGTCCAGCACGCGTTGACCGAGATCCTCTCCTCACCGCGCCGCAGCTGGCTCCCCCTGATCGCGCCGATTCGCGGCGGCCGCACCAACATGGTCGCCCTGGATCTCGGCGCGCGGCGCAATCCGGCCCGGGCGCTGCGGGAGCTCATCGTGGACGCGCGTGCCGGGCGTGTGGCCGAGCGCATCGTGCAGCGTGAGGTGCTGCGGGTGGACCTCGGTCCCGAGCTTCCGATCCAGTACGGGATGTTCTTCGGCGTGGGCATGCTCTACCGCGCGATCCACGCCACCCATCGGGCCTTCCCGGAGGGCAAGGCCCAGGGCGTCTTCGGAGCCGGCATCGTCACCGGCACCCTGGTGACCCGGGCCGCCACTGGAGACCGTGCGGGCATCCTGGATGCCGACAAGATGCAGATCGCGCTGGATGAGACGCCCTTGGCGCCCGATGGCTTCATCCTGGCCATGGCGACGACCCTCGAGAGGCTGTTTCTGCGGATGCGTCCCTTCTGGGGCGTCGAGCCGGCCCCGATCCGCATCACCACCATTGCCGCGGGAGCGCGGCTGCGTTCCAGCACCGTGGCAGGCATCCTGCGCGGCCGCCCGCCCAGCCACGCTACCCCCGAGGCCGGGTTCACCAGCCGGAACGTCCACAAGGTGGCGCTCCGCCTGGACTGCGGCACGACGCTCGACGGGGAGCTCTTCGGACCCGAATCCGGCCGGCTCGTGACCCTGAGCTGCGCCGATCGCGTCCGTTTCGTCCGAGCCTGAAGTCCCGTGGGCGGCTCCGCCTCGCAGCTCGATCCCATCCTGTCCGAGGAGCTGCACCGACCCGCCGGCGAGCCCGCTGGAATCCTGGCCGACGAGATCCGCCGGCGCTACGGCGCCGGTGTGGCCGCCATCCTGTTCTATGGCTCCTGCCTGCGCCGCGGCTCCGCGGAGGGTGTCCTCGACTTCTACGTCCTGGTGGACTCGTACCGGGCCGTGCACGGCTCGAGCGTGCGGGCGCTGCTCGGCGCCCTCCTGCCCCCGAATGTCCTGTACTGCGAGAGCGGAGCCGGGGAATCGACGCTCCGAGCCAAATGCGCCGTGATGACCCTCGAGGATTTCGCACGCGCCGCGTCGCGCCGCTCCCTGGACTCGCGCGTGTGGGCGCGGTTCTGCCAGCCCGCCGTCCTGGCCTGGGTGCGGGACGAGGAGACGCGGCGCGAGGTGATCGACGCCGTGGCGTGTGCAACGCGCACCATGGTCGATCGCATGCGCGCGTGGGGGCCGAGCACCGATGCGGTGCAGCGGGTGCCGGCGGTCGAGCTCTGGACCGCAGCCTTCCGCGAGACCTACCGGGCCGAGCTGCGCAGCGAGCGGCCGGAGGTGATCGAGGCGCTCGCGGCCGGCGATCCCGAACGCTACCAGCGGGTGATCCGCGAAGCCCTGCGCGACCTGGAGTGCGCGGGGCGGGTGCACGTGCGAGAGGCCGGCGTGATGCTCGAGCTCGAGTACCCCCGCGGCGCCCGGACCCGCGCCCGCCTCGCCTGGCGGGTGCGCCGCCCCCTGGCGAAGACCCGGGCGGTGCTGGGGCTCGTGAAGACCGCCGCCACCTTCGACGACTGGGTCTCCTACGTGCTTTGGAAGCTCGAACGCCAGAGCGGCGAGCGGATCCAGGTCAGCGAGGCGCAGCGCCGCCACCCGCTTCTGCTCGGGTGGCCGATCCTGTTTCGCCTGCTGCGGAGGGGCGTGCTGCGCTGAGCGACGACGGCTCCGTGTGATCGGCGCCCGGCCCGGGCGCCGCCGTCGGGGGCGCCCGATGCTTCCCGGCCAGCAGGTCGGCCAGGGTCGCCAGGATCCCGGTGGACGCGGTCCGATGGTACGGCGAGCTCTCGGCGAGCTCCCGCACCAGCCCGCGGTGCACCCGTCCGAGACTGTGGTAGGGCAGCGCGGGCAGGAAGTGGTGCAACGCGTGGTACCGCAGGCCGACCGGCGCGGCGATTACGGTCGAGCGTCCCAGCAGATTGACCGAGTCCAGCAGCTCGCCCTCGCCGTCGAGGGGCTGCCCGGTGTTGGCGTAGCGGTGGGAGGCGAGGGTGCGCAGCTGGTTCAGAAACAGGAGGCCGCTACCGACGCCGTACCAGAGCACCGCCCAGTGCAGCGGGATCCAGCCCGCGGCGATCCCCCCCACCCCGCACCAGAAGGTGAACGCCGCGCCCGTCTCCTCGAGGAGCCAGCGCCGCGCCTGGCGTCCGCGCGGCGCGCGGCGCGCGTAGGACGGGTTGATGACCAGCGTCGAGAGATAGGTCACCACCACCCGTCGAAACGGAGGCACCAGGTACGAGACGGGACCCAGGATCCCCCAGCGCAGCGCCAACAGGCCTGGCACCGCGAGCATCGTGAACAAGGAGGCGACGATCCGCGCCGCACTCCACTGGCCGATGGTCTCGTACTCGGGATCCAGGGGCGTACCGTAGATGCCCGGTCGATGGTGGTCGGCGTGGGAGCCCACGTACATCAGGCTCGGCACCATCAGCGGAAAGCCCACCAGCAGATCCCAGACCACGTTGAAGTAGGGCACGGCCCCGCGCTTCAGGTGGGTCAGCTCGTGGATGAAGAGCACGGCTCGATACAGGGCGAGGGTCGCGACGACGCCCGCCACCAGCATGCGCCACGAACCCGGCGCCGACGTGCCGGCCACGGCGAACGCCGTCCAGCCCAGGGCCGCGGAGCCCAGCAGGTCGGCCCAGTAGATTGCGGGCCGCGCATCGAACGCGTCGGGAAAGCCCTTGTGCACGGCGGTCGGAGAGAGGGGCATCGCGGCCGTCTCGCGCGGGATCGGCGCGCTCACGCGAGCGAACCTTCCGGATCGATGCGCTCGCCCTCGCGCCAGGAGTGCCCGCCCTTCGAGTAGCGGGCGGGAATCCGCTCGAACGGAGCCTGACTCTTCTTCTCCACCCGGATGACGCACCTCCGAGTCGTCCCATGCGCGCTGATCCGCACAGCAGAGCATTGTAGCTCACGAGGCTCATCCAGGGGCACTTCAGCGGCTTCGATGTGAGCGGCCACTTCAGAAGTCTGCTGCTCGTGATCGAGAGGGCGAAGCGAATCTGGTACAAGTCCCTGGGGGATCTAGCGGTGAGCGACGCCGAAGACGAAGCGGAGCGCACGCAGGGCTGGTTTGCGGACGGGCCACTCCGTCGACTCCTCGGCAACGCTTCGCTGCTGGTCGGAGGACGTTCCCTCAACGGCCTCTTGAGCGTCTCGGCGATGGCCGTCATCGTGCGCGTCGTCGGGCTCGAGACGTTCGGATTGCTGGTGCTGGTCCACGCGTTTACCCAAACGATCGGCGACGTCGCAAAGTTCCAGTCCTGGCAAGCTGTGCTCCGCTACGGAACGCCTGCGCTCGAGAAGGGTCGCGTCGCGGAGTTCAGGCGACTCGTCAAGCTGACCGTGCTGCTCGACCTGAGCAGTGCTCTGGTCGGCATGGCGATTGCCGTCGCAGCCGCGCCTCTATTGGCACCGCGCCTCGGCTGGTCTCCTGAGCTGGTGCCCGCGGTTCAGCTCTACTCA
Organism: uncultured delta proteobacterium; assembly: GCA_947260035.1. Classification (GTDB taxonomy): domain Bacteria; phylum Myxococcota_A; class UBA9160; order UBA9160; family JAFDET01; genus JAFDET01. The sequence goes on along the minus strand of CAMYOO010000194.1, from coordinate 643 downwards.
CTCTCGATCCTCTTCATGGTCACGGCGACGCCCACGGGTCTGCTGCGTCTATTCGATCGCTTCGATCTGCTCTCGGTATCGCACGCGATGGGGTCATTCGTTCGGGTCGTTGGCGCGGCCTGGGTGTGGGTCCATGGAGGGGATCTGGAACTCCTGCTCATCATCTGGTTCACGTCGACGATGACGAGCGGGCTCTGGCTGATCGGCCACGCGCTGCGAGCGCTGTCGGCACGGGGTCTGCTCCGAGGACCCCGATTGGGGTACCGAGGGCTGGCATCCGGACACCCGAGCATCGCCTCGTTCGTCCTCACGACCCACGCGAATACGACGCTCTCGACCGGCATGAAGCATCTGGCCACCGTGGTCGTGGGGCTTCTCCTCAATCCTGCGGCGGCCGGGCTGTACGATGTCTCGCGGCAGGTCACGCTGCTGCTGACCCGCTTCGCCAGGCTGATGGAGCCCGCGATCTACCCGGAGTTCGCGCGTCTGTGGGTGCGAAACGACCTGCGAACCATCCGGCAGCTGATGCTTCGGTCCATGACGCTGATGACGGGGGCCGGCGCGGTCCTGGTCATCTCTCTCGTCCTCTTCGGCCGACCGCTGCTCGGCTTCGTATTCGGGCATGAGGTCGAGGCGGCCTATG
>CAMYOO010000193.1 GCA_947260035.1 uncultured delta proteobacterium | reverse complement strand
TCGGCGCTGCCCTCCGCGGCCAGGGACGCCATGGCGCGGCTTCCGCTGCCGGCGAGCAGCGCTCCGTCCACCACGATCGCCTGCCCGGAGATGAAGGTCGCCTCGTCGCCGGCCAGGAAGGCCGCCATGTGCGCGATGTCCAGCGGCTCGCCGGCGCGCGGGATCGGCTGCGCTCGGCCCAGGTACCCGCGCAGCTGCTGGAGGGCGGCTTCCTCCTGTCCCGGCTCCAGGGCTCCTCCGCCTCCGAAGAAGATCGGCGTTGCGATGCCGCCCGGACAGATCGCATTGACGCGAACCCCGAAAGGCCCCAGCTCCACCGCCACGGCCCGCGTCAGGTTGATCACAGCCGCCTTCATCGCCGTGTAGACGTGCCCGCCGTAGCCGGCGCTGATTCCCGCCACGCTGGCGGTGGTGAGGATGCACCCGGAGCGCTGCTCCCGCAGCACCGGGGCGCCGTGCTTCATGCCGAGCAACGCGCCCTTGAAGAGAACGCCCACGGTGCGATCGAACAGCTCGCCGGTGTCGAGCTCGTGGATGGCCGCTCACTCGCCGCCGAAGCCCGCGTTGTTGAACAGGCAGTCGAGCCGGCCGTGGCGTCCGACCGCGAACTCGATCATGCCGCGGACGTCGGGCTCGCTTGAGACGTTGGCGTGCACGTAGGCGGCGTTTTCGCCGAGTTCGGCCGCGAGCTTCTGTCCCGCCTCGTCCTGGATGTCGGCCAGGACGACCTTCGCACCCTCTTCGATGAAATGGCGCGCGCTGGCCCGACCGATGCCGCTGCTCGCCCCGGTGATGAGAGCCACCTTCCCGTCGAGCCGGCCCATCAGCGCAACGCTCGCAGCGGCTTCTTCTCCCAGGTGGTGGTGTCCAGGTACAGCGGCGGAGACTTCTCGGGCCACGCGCATCCGAAGTGCGCCGGCAGCATGTACTGGAGATTGGGATCGAACTCGAACATGGAATCTCATACCCGCCTGCTGCATCCTAGCAACTCGCCTTGGACCTGATCCGGCATTTCGATCCGAGCAGGGCCATCGAGACCTCCGCAACGCACGCAACCATCCGCAGGATCGACCGATGGAGCTGACCGAGCAGCAAGCCTTCGTGGTGAGGGGCATCTATCTGTCGGCCCTCGTTCCGCTCGCCATCGTGATCGTGCTTCATCTGCTCGGAAGGCTGCCCCGCTGGGTGATGGCGGTCTACGCGTACTCCTTCCTGATCTGCGCGCTGGGTTGGGAGATCTGGTACACGTACGGCCTGGTGGGCGGACTTCCCGTGAATGAGCGCCGCGCAGCGGCCCTGTCGGAAGCCATTCCCCAGCATCTGAACTGGGTTCTGACGTCGTTGTTCGATGCGGCCATCTGCGTGATCGGGCTGTTCCTGATCTGGCTGATCTACGGGTTCACGGACGCTGCCTTCAAACGCTGGAAGTGGCCGGCCCTGGCTGCGCTCTTCGCTCTCTTCGTGGGACAGAACGTCTACGTGGAGTACGTGATCCACGATCAGGTGAAGCCCGGCTTGCCCCTGTCCTGGGCGCCGCTCATTCCAACCGGCCCGTGGTTCAACTTCGTCCTCTTCGAGATCAACGGTCGGTCCATCACGTTTCAGACGCAATTGCCTTGGGTGTTGATGGTGCCCGTGTTCAGCGTGCTGGTCTTCTGGTGCTATCGACGCTACGGCGGCGAGAGGGCTCGATCGTCCGCGTGATCGTGGAGTGAGGAGCGCGCCTCGCGCCGGCGGCTGGGGTAGCTTCGGGACGATGCAGCCGGACTACGTGATCGTGGGCAGCGGCCTGGCGGGGCTCTCCTTCGGAGCCCTGATGGCGCACTCCGGCAAGCGGGTGCGGATCCTCGAGGCCCACTATCTGCCCGGGGGATACGGCCACACCTTCGACGTAGGCGGGCGCTACCGCTTCAACGCCCAGCTCCACTACGTGTGGAACTGCGGCGAAGGGCAGACGGTTCACCGTTTCCTTACCAAGCTGGGGCTGGCCGAGGAGGTGACGTTCCAGGAGTACGACCGGGACGGCTTCGACCACATGCGCATGCCCGGCTACGCGCTCGACATCCCCTGCGACCTGGATGAGCTATCCGCGCGCCTCGGCCGGCTCTTCCCCCGCCACGCCGGTCCCCTGGCGCGTTTCGTAGCGGAGGTGCGGCGCACCGCCGAAGAGCTCGACGCGCTGCCCGAGCCGCTTCGCCCGTTGGCGCTGCTGCCGAAGCTCCACCAGTTTACGCGGCTGCTGCGCTACCGCAGGGCCACGCTCCAGCAGGTCTTCGATCGCTTCGAGCTGCCCCTGGAAGCGCAGACCCTGCTGGCGCTCCAATGGCCGGACTTCCTGCTGCCGCCGGGCCAGCTCTCCTTCTTCGCCTGGGTGATGCTCTTCGTGGGTTACACTCGCGGCGCCTACTACCCGACCCGTCACTTCGAGCACGTGATCGACTCGCTGGTCCGCGTGATCGAGAAGAACGGCGGCGAGGTGCGCACCGGCCACAAGGTGATCGAGTTCCTGGTCGAGGGCGATCGTGTGCGAGGCGTGGTGGCCGAAGAGATCGATCGTCGCGGCGTGCCCACGGGAAACGTGGCCGAGCATTGCGCCGGCGACGTGGTGTGCAACATGGACCCGCGGCGGGCGGCCGAAATGATCGGTCTCGGGCATTTCTCGAGCTCGGTCCGTCGCAAGCTCGACTACGATTACTCTCCGTCGAACTTCATGGCGTACTGCGTCGTCGAGGGCCTCGACCTGCGGGATCACGGGTTCGGCCGCTGGAATCTCTTTCACACCGACCATCCCGACCTGAACCAGGGGTTTCACGACATGCTGCGGCGCGGGGACTACTCGCGGCCCAGCTTTGCCGTCACCACGCCGGGCCTTCTCACCGACGTCCAGGGCGACTGCCCGGAGGGCCAGCAGATCATCGAGTTCCTGACTGTCGCCGACTACGCGCGCTTCCGGGACCTGAAGTTCTCGGATCCGAGGGCCTACCGCGCCAAGAAGAAGGAGGTCTTCGACGCGATCCTCGACGTGATGGAGCGGGATTACGTGCCGGGCCTGCGCGACCATCTGGTCTTCAGCATGACCGGAAGCCCCACGACCAACGAGCGCTTCTGCTGGAGCCCGGCCGGCCACTCGTACGGCTCGAACATGACCCCCGAGAACATCGGCCCCGGTCGTCTGGACCACAGGACCTCGCTGGCGAACTTCCACTTCTGCAACGCGTCGTCGGGCTACGCGGGCTTCGCCGGCACGATCTGGACCGGCTGCCGGCTCTACCAGCGCCTCGGCGGAGGATCGCTCGGCTAGCCGTTCGCGCCGGCGCTCACAGCCGGCGTCCGCCCAGTCGCCGGGAGACGTCCGCGGCGGAGGCCAAGGCGCCCTCGTGCAGGCCGTTGCCGAGCCAGGCGCCGGCGTGGAAGGTGGACCGCTCGCCCTGGGTCTCGAGCACCTCCTCCCGGTGGCGAAGCGCTTCGACCGTGTAGAGAGGCGTGTGGTGGGGTTGCTCGTGGACGACGCGGGCCGGGTCGATCTCGTGATCGAGCCCATAGGCCAGGAAGTAGTGGGTGCCATGGTCCGACGGAAGGCCGGACAGGCGATTCAGGTAGGCGTTGTAGCCCGCGCTCCCGTCGGGGCCCTCGAAGAGGTCGAACTCGGAGTAGTAGCCGGCCCGACGATGCTCGTAGAGACGGGTGTCGGTGTGAATCACGGTGTGGATGTGGTTTGCGCGCCAGCTCGAGAAGCGGCGGGTCTCGGCGGGTGTGGGGTCCGAGAGGAGCTTCAGCACCTGGTCCGGTGGAGCAGCCAGGACCAGCGCATCGAAATCCAGGACCTCACCGGTCTGCAGCCGGATCCGGGCGCCGCCCTGAGGCCGGGTTATGGCCTCGATCCGGGCATCGAGTACGAGCCTCGCTTCGATGGCCTCGGTGATGCGTCGCAGGTAGCCGTAGGTTCCGCCCTGGACGGCGGTCCACTTCGCGGTGGTGGTGAACGCGCGCAGGACGGGGACGGCCAAGGCCGCGGGGATGGCCGCCGTCTCCGGATACGGGGTGGAGTAGGCGTACATCAGCAGCATGCGCAGCCAGGTTGCGTAGGGCCCGGCGTCCAGGTAGTCACCGATCGAGCGCGGGTAGAGCTCTGTCATCGACACGCCTTCGGTGCGTCGATCGAAGCGGCGCTTCTCGAGAGCCACGGGAATCAAGCGTGCGGTCGCGGCAAGGCGCTCGAAGCGGCCGCCGCCTCCGAGCGCAATGTTTCCCCGAGAGCGGAAACGCCGCCCGTCGGCGAGGAAGAGCGCGGTGGTGCCGGGCGCCGTCCGTCGCTCGATCTTGAGGTCGTCGAGAAGCCGACCCAGTGTGGGGAAATGGTTCTCGTCGAACTCGATCACTCCGGCGTCGAGGAAGAGCCGGGGGGAGAGGGCCTCGCAGGGTACGTTCCCGTGCAGGGTCCGTATGTGGCCGCCGAGCGTGCTGCCGGCCTCGAAGACCGTGAGTTCGTGCTGGCCGTTCAGGAGGTAGGCGCTCACCAGGCCCGCCGCGCCGCCTCCCACAATGGCGACTCTCATGCCGGATGACGGTAGCGCGGCCGCCGATCTTGGACCGTTGCGTCGCCGCTCATGCCGTGGGGCGTGGAGGGACGGGCTGGTACCCTCCGCTTCGGCATGCGGCTGTCTAACGGGGACTCGATGAGCCGGCCTGAACACGTCCTGGCGAGGCCGGACGGATGAGCGTGGCCCGAGCGCGGATCGCGGGCTGCCTGGTGGCGCTCGGTCTTCTCGGGCTGCCGGGGTGCGGCGGCGAGGATCGCTCCGGAGGGACGGTCGAGGGGCCCCGCAGGCCCCAGGCTTCGCTCGACGCGGCTGAGGCGCGCCAGGCGGTCGCCCGTGACGCGGTCTCCCGGGACTCCCGGGCGCCGTCGGACACGCGCCGCTCGAAGCGCATCCTGTTCGGGGATCTGCACGTTCACTCCACGTACTCGCTGGATGCGTTCCTCTACTCGCTGCCCCTGGTCGCGGGTGAGGGGGCGCACCCGGCCGCCGACGCCTGCGACTTCGCCCGCTACTGCTCGGCCCTGGACTTCTACTCGCTGACCGATCATGCGGAGAACCTGACTCCGACCCACTGGGCCGAGGTAAAGGAGACCACGCGGCAGTGCAACGCCCGCTCGGGAGGCCCCTCGGATCCGGACCTGGTGGCGTTCACCGGCTTCGAGTGGAGCCAGGTCGGGCTCACGCCGGAAACCCACTGGGGGCACCGGAACGTGATCTTCCCCGGCACCTCTGAAGCCGAGCTGCCGACCCGGCCGATCAGCTCCGTGGAAGGGGAGGGCGGGCTGGTCGCGGGCTTCGACGACGCGCGTCTCTACCGCTGGATCGATCCTCTGAACTGGCGCGAGTACGCCGACTTCGTGTGGCTGTTGGATGCGCTCGATGCGGTGCCGCGCTGCCCCAAGGGCGTCGACGTGCGGGCGCTTCCGCCGGACTGCGCGGAGGCCGCCACGACCCCCGCCGAGCTGTTCGAGAAGCTCTCGCAATGGGATCTCGGCGCGCTGGTGATCCCGCACGGGACGGCCTGGGGCGTCTACGCTCCGCCCGGCGTCTCCCTGGAAAAGCAGCTCACGTCGAGTCAGCACGACCCGAGCCAGCAGACGCTGGTCGAGATCATGTCGGGCCACGGCAACTCCGAGGAGTACCGGGAGTGGCGCGAGTTCGAGCTGGGGGCGGACGGCGAGCGGATCTGTCCGGAGCCGACCCCGGACTATCTGCCCTGCTGCTGGCGCGCCGGCGAGATCATGCGGGAACGCTGCGGCGACCTGCCCGCCCCGGAGTGTGAAGCGCGGGTGGAGGAGGCCCGGCGCCTCACGCTCGAAGCCAACGTATCGCCCCATCTCGTCTTCCCCGATTCGGAGGTCGAGGATTGGCTCGACTGCGGGCAGTGCCGCGATTGCTTCAAACCGGCTTTCTCCCAGCGCCCTCGCGAGACCGTCCAGTACGGCATGGCCCTCTCGGATTTCGACGCGGCGGGCGACGACGGCGAGCCGCTGCGCTTCCGCTGGGGCTTCATCGCCTCCAGCGACAACCACAAGGCGCGCCCGGGCACGGGATACAAGCAGTACGAGCGACGTCTCATGGCCGACATGGCGGGGACCCGCTCCGAGTTCTATCGCGACCTGAATCGGCGCTTCGCGGGCGTAGGCGACGCCGATCCCCGCCGGCCCCAGCCGGTGGCGGCCCGGAGCGGGCTCCAGGCCCGCGAGACCGAACGCGTCGCCAGCTTCTTCTACACCGGAGGGCTGGTTGCGTTGCACGCGGACCGCATGGATGGCTCGTCCATCTGGCAGGCCCTCGAGCGACGCGAGGTCTACGGCACCAGCGGCCCGCGTATCCTGCTCTGGTTCGACCTGTTGAACGGCCCCGAGGGCGTATCCCCGATGGGGAGCGAGCACGCCCTCGCGCACACGCCCCGCTTCGAGGTCCGCGCAGTGGGGGCCCTGGAGCAGAAGCCCGGCTGCCCGGAGGAGAGCGTTCGCGGGCTCTCGCCGGAGCGGCTCGAGCGACTCTGTCGCGGCGAGTGTTACCACCCGGGCAACGAGCGACACGCGATCTCCGCCGTCGAGATTGTGCGCATCCGGCCCCAGGCGTACCGCGGCGAGCCCGTGGACGCGTTGATCGAGGATCCCTGGCTGCGTTTCGACTGCGCGCCGGACGACGCAGGCTGTTCGGTCGTCTTCGATTCGGTCGTCTTCGAAGACCCGGACTACGCGGCTTCGGGGCGCGACGTCCTCTACTACGCCCGCGCCATCCAGGAGGAGACCCCCGCCGTCAACGCAGGTACCCTGCGGACCGAGTTCGATGCCGACGGCACTGCCGTGCGAACGCGCCCGTGCTACGGCGACTACCGGACGCCGTCCGACGATGACTGCCTGGCGTCGGCGTCCGAGCGCGCCTGGTCGTCGCCCATCTTCCTGAATCAACCGCAGGAGCGGTGAGGCGTCGCGATACGCCGGCGAGCGATAGCCTTGGGGCCTTAGGGGGCCATGATCGCCTGGGAAGATCGCCGGGGCCGCGCTCGCCCCGGGCGTCGCCGATCTCGGTGATGCGGTCGCCGCTCACCGCGAGCGTCCGGCCCGGCCTGCGGGTGTGTCCCGGATCGATCAGCGTGACGTCGTGGAACACCATGCCGGCATCCGGCACGGCGAGACGCGGCGGCCGCAGCTCCTACGCCAGGAGACCGACACCGAGTACGGAAACCAGCGAAAAACCGAGCGCGACTCGCAGCATTCGCCGCAACACTAGCTTGTCGCGTGTCGCCGGGCGGACTCCAGGTTCCCCTGGCGGCACGACCCCGGTCCCGGTCGGTCGGGTGACATCGTGGAAACGCTCCGAAGGCTGGCTTCGTGGCGGCACCCGCCGCGGAGAGAGCGTGCGACTACCCGTTTCTGTTCCCCGAGTCCCGTGCGCCGTCGCGATAGTGGCGTTGGTCTCTGCCGCTTCGGCGCCGCCGGCCGTCGCGAAGCCGGCCGACGTCGAGATTCCCGTCGGACTGAGCGTGCTCGGCGCCAGTGGCGAGGCGGCGAGCCTGGATCCGGTGGTCACGCGGCGTCTCGTCACCGACTTCGCCGGCGGTGATCCCGATGCGGTGGCGCTGAACGCGAGGGTCGTGCACGTCTCTGAGGGGGACGGCCCTGCGAGCAGCAGCGTCGAATTCCTCGAATCCGGCCCCGTCGTCGTGCCCTGAGCCGGGCGGTCGCTCCGGCTCAGGCGTCCGGCGGTGCGTGCATCCGGCTGGGCGCTGTGCGTGCGGGGGGTTGCGCCGCCGGCAGCGCGGGAGGCTTCGAGGATCGCGACAGCGAGCTGACGCCCTTCAGCCAGCCGAAGTGGCGGAACGCCAGGAGCAGCCCGCCGGCGATCACGCCGAGGGATCCGAGCACCCCGAAGTAGCCGTAGGGCCAAGCCAGCTCCGGCATGTTCTCGAAGTTCATGCCGTAGATGCCCGTGATCAGCGTCAGGGGCAGCAGGACGCCCGAGAGGACCGTCAGCACCCGGGCCACGTCGCTGATCCGGTTCGAGGCGGCGGCCTGGATGCTGGCGAGCAGACCGTGGAGCAGATCCCGTGAGGAGTCCACGGCCTCGCGGACGGCCTGGGCGTTCTGCAGCATCTCCCGGAAGAAGCTGCGCGCGGCCGCGCTGATGAACGGATTCTGTTTGGTGGCCAGCAACATCAGCACGATTTGAGCGCTTGCGGTGAGCTTCTTCAGGGTGAGGATGTTGCGGCCTGCGACGGCCAGGCCCATGGCCAGCTCTTCCTGGTGGCCGTCGAAGACGTGCTCCTGGATCACGTCCAGGAAGTTGTCATTCGCCAGGTTCAGGTGGGCGTAGTCGTAGAGGCAGCGCTCCAGGAACAGGAACGAGATGAAGCTGGGCGTCTGTCCCGCCAGGCGGAAGGAATCGACGCAGGAGCCCCGCACGTCATCCACGACGACCATCGACCGGCAATGGAAGGTGATCACGAAGTCCGCGCCCAGGACCAGGACCATGCGCGCGAAATCGATCTCCTCGATGGTGCGCGCGGTGTCGAGGTGCTCTTCCGGGTCGATCACCTGGTAGAGGTAGAAGGCGACGCAGTCCTTCCGTTCCACGATGCGCGGCAGGACCTCCGGCTCGTCGAAGTGCCCGATCAGCTCCAGGTCGATGTCCCAGCGACGCAGGACATCGTTGAGGACGCTGATGTCGTCCGCCTGCACGTCGATCCAGCAGAAGATGGACGGATCCTCCGCCTCGCGCTCCAGGTCCTTGTGGTCGAAGCGGCGGGTGCTCCGGTCCTCGGGGTTGAAGCTGATTCCGAAGAACTCGAGCGACTTGGGGTCGGGTGCGTGGGACATCTCGGATACCCAGTCTGGCATCCTTCGCGGCGCTCAGCCATCACCGCCGCGTGTCTTCCGCCGCCCCGGGAAGATTGCCGCCCGGCCGTCCGCGGAAGCGCTCGGCGCGGCGGTGCAGGCCCTCCAGGCCCTCCCGGCCTACTCTAGGCGGCAGGGAGCGGTGCCCGCGATGATCGAAGAACGAGACGAGTGGCTGCACCCGGTGGGCGACGACCCCGCCTGGCAGGAGAGCTTCTACTTCAACTGGGCCGACGCCGAGCGCCGCAGCTTCACCCTGGCGCGGACGGGCTATCGCTTTCATCCCCGCAAGATCGACGGCCTGGTCGTCTCGCTGCGCGACGGAGCCCTGGAGCTCTTCTACGGACCGGCAGACCTCGATCACCCGGGCGACTGCCGCGACGAGGACCCGGCCGCCGGAATGCGGGCCGGCGACCTGGTGGTGACGATGCTGGAGCCGCTGCGGCGCTGGCGCGTGCAGATCGAAGGAGAGCGCGGCATGGACGTGGTCTTCACGGCGCATACCCCTGCCTACGACTACCACGGGAGCGGCGCCCGGCTGGCCGGCACCATGACGGGCGCGCACTTCGAGCAGTCCGGGCGCGTCACGGGCTGGACCCACTTCGGTCCCGAGCGCCACGAGATCGACGCCCTGGGCCAGCGCGACAAGTCGTGGGGCGTCCGCGACTGGGATCGGCTCGAGGGCTGGAACTGGCTGGCCGGCCAGCTCGGGCCGGAGTGGAGTTTCAACATCATGCAGACGATCGAAGGCGGCCAAGCTCTGGACAACGGCTTCGTCTTTCGCGACGGCCAGAACCACCCCATCGAGCGGGCCCGCATCCAGTACGAATGGGGTGAGCAGGAGCACCGGATGGGTCGAGCCGAGATCGAGATCGTCGAGACAGGCGGACACACGCACCGTCTGCACGCCGAAGCGATAGCGAGCTTCCCGATCCTGCGCGGCGATGTCTGGCTCGAGGAGACCCACGTCGCCTACGCGCTCCAGGGCGGCGCACCCGTTCGCGAGGGCCAGGGGGTCGTGGAGCACGTGTGGCGCGCGACCCAGCCGGAGATCGTGGCGCGCGGCGCTCGCCTGGCGCCGTTCCTGAAGGTCCTGCGCCGCTGAGCCCGCACCACGGGCCTTCGGCTAGTTCGAGCGCTGCCAGGGGTCGAGCTCGCCATCGCGCTTCCAACCCTGCTGGGCCGCGTAGTCGTCGAGATCCTCCAGGCGGTCGCTGCTGGCCGGATGGGTCGAGGCGTAGGCCGCCAGCTCGTCCAGCTCCGATGCGCCGGAGGCGAGGCGCTCGAAGAAGCCGCCGGCGCCGGCCACGTGGCCGTACCTGGCCTGGACCAGCGTCAGGCCGAAGCGGTCGGCGGCGCGTTCCTGTCCGCGGTCGAAGCCCCGAGCCGTCATGTTGCCGAGGAAGGCCGTGACGTCGGGGGCGGTCACGCTGAAGCCGAACAGCGCGGATGCCGTCAGCTGGTAGAGGATCCCGCGCCCCAGCCCGCGCAGATGATCGCGGCCGTGGAAGTGCCCGAGCTCGTGGCCGAGCACGAATGCCAGCTCGTTTTCGCTCTGCAGGCCCCGTAGCAGGCCCGTCGTGACGAGGATCGTCCCTCCCGGCAGCGCCGCGGCATTGGCCTCGGGGTGGTCGGTCACGATGACCTGGAACGCATAGGGCGCCTCGGGCCAGTGCGCGGCGAGGCGCCGAGCCAGGACTTCGGCGGCGAGCCGCTCGGGCTCGTGCTCCGGGTCGCCCAGGCCGTACGCCCAGTCTCCGAAGGTGTGCACCTCGAGCTCCGGCGGAATCCAGCGAACCGCCAGGTCGACGCTCCAGCCGATCACGAGAATCAACGTCGCGAAGATCGCCGATACGCCGCCGATGAGGAGCGCGGCTTCGCGCAGGGGATGCGTCGAGCTGACGTTGATCCCCTCGCGCGGAGCGCGCGGCTTGAACTTCACGGCGAGCGAACGAGCTTGACCGCGGTGCCGAACGCAAGCATCTCGACCCCGGAGGTGCCCTTTCCGTCGCCGCGGCTCGACGCCAGTCTGGAGGTTTCGAGCCGCACGTTGAAAATCGCGTCGTACCCGTCGGCTACGGCCTGTTCGGTCATCCGCAAGAGCGCCTCGCGGCGGGCGCGGTCCAGCAACGGCTCGTAGGAGCGGATACGCCCCCCGACGATGCCGCGCAGACCCGCCAGGAAGCGCTTGAAGTAGTCGAGGGATACGACCGTGCTGCCCACCGCGAGCCCCGATGCGGCGACCCGCCAGCCCTCCGGAAGCGTTTCGAAGCTGACCGTCGGGAACTCCCGGTAGAGTGCCTCGCGCTCGCGCAGGCTCTCGAAGTGGCGCCGCTCGATGATGCTGCCCATGAGGTAGGCGAAAGTCAGCACCGCCAGGGTGATGCCGAGCTGGATCAGGGCTTCCATGGCCGGATCCCTACTGCACGCGCACGGCGGTGCCGTACGCGAAGAGCTCCGCCGCTCCCTGGGCCACCGAGCTGGTCGCGAAGCGCACGTTGACGACCGCATTGGCATTCATGGACTGGGCCTGCTCCAGCATGCGAGCGACCGCCTCCTGGCGCGAGTCGCTGAGCAGCTCCGTGTAGGCCTTGAGCTCGCCGCCGACGATGTTCTTGAAGCCCGCCATGATGTCGCGGCCGACGTGCTTGGCGCGAACCGTGTTCCCGCTCACGACGCCGTAGAACTCCACGATCGTCTTGCCGGGAATCGTCTCGGTGTTGCTCATCAGGATCGACATGAAGTGCACTCCTTGCAGGCGGGGCACGTAGGGTGGAAGCGACCCCGTCAGCTCGCATGGTATCCTGCGGCTAGCATCGTGAATACTGAGTCGAAACGCCCCATTCGCCTCAACAGCTACGCGATGAGCCCCTTTTCCGCGAAGGTGCACTGTTTCCTGCTCTACAAGGACCTGGACTTCGAGTGCTTCTACATCAACCCGCTGAGGGTGAAGCGCGACCTGCCCGTCGGTCTGCAGATCCCGGTCGTCAGCATCGGCGGTGAGAGCCGTGGGGACTCCACGCCCATCGGTTTGTGGTTGGACGAGCAGTTCCCCGATTCTCCCCGGCTGCTGCCCGCCGCTGGGCCGGAGCGCGACCGGCTGCTGGCCATCGA
>CAMYOO010000192.1 GCA_947260035.1 uncultured delta proteobacterium | reverse complement strand
CAGGCCACCACCGCCCTCAACGAACGGCTCCCGGGCACGTTCGGCGCCAGCCTGATCCTCTCCGCGGACGAACCTGGCGCGCTCCTCGAACCCGAGGCAGTGGCGGCGGTCGAGGCGCTCCAGGCCGATTGGGAGTCCACTGATGTGGTCGGCAGCTCGGCCTCCAGCACGGATCCGAGCGCGCGCTCAACGTCCGCATCCGAAGGCTTGCCGCCCGGGCTCACGCCTTCCCACGCGCCGTCGGCGCTCTCCAGGAAGACCGGACGCATGCGGCCCACGTGGTCGAGCAGCTTGTCGTGGACCACGCGCCCGATGCGGCCGGAGTCCAGCTCGCGCAGCAGCTGGATGGCCTCGGCCGAGGGCAGGGCTGCGAGCAGGTCGTGCATGGCTTCGGCCTGGAGCGCGTCGTCCTCGCGCTCGCTCGAGATGCCCCAGTTGGGAGGCAGCTCCAGGTCCAGGGCGAAGAGCCGGATCAGGTGCACGAAGAACGAGTCGATGGTGCGCACCTGGAAGCTGTCCAGGCTGCGGGTCAGTCGGGCCAGGAGCGCGCGGCAGTCCTGGGCGCCGATGCCGGGCATGCCCAGCGCGGTGGCCAGCTCCTTGCGCTTCGCGGGAGTCTCCACGGCCTCGACCAGCCGCGAGAGGACGCGATCCAGGATCTCGCCCGCCGCCTTGCGCGTGAACGTGGTAGCGAGGATGCGCTCGGGCTCCACGCCCCGGAAGAGCAGGCCCAGGAACTGGTTGGTGAGCTGGTAGGTCTTGCCGGTTCCGGCGGAGGCCAGGATGAGCTTGTGGGCCGGCGCGCTCATTCGTCTCCGTCCTCCTCGGCGCCGGCCACGATGCCGACTCCGCCGATCGCTTCGAAGATCGGGTCGCCGGGATCGAAGCCGTCCGCGCTGAAGAAGTCGTCCTTGCGGATGCGGCGCACCACGTCGCGCGCTGCCTCGAGGGCGCCTTCCAGCGCGTCGGGGAGCAGCACAGGATCGCTCTTGGTCCCGCCCCAGTGATCCACGTCCATGAACTCGATGCCTCTGGGATCTCGGGGCAGCGCGATGTATCCGACCTCCGCGGGCTCCGCGTCGCCGAGCAGCTCGACGGCCAGCAGGCAGTAGAGCGGCAGCTGCAGGTCTCGCCAGCTGCCGTCGCCGGCCACATGCACCGTGCGGGGGTTGCGGACGCTCTCGCCGGTCTTGTAGTCCCACAGGGCCCACTGCTTCGTGCCGGGGTTCCAGTCGATGCGGTCGATCCGACCCGTCAAGCGGATGGGCGTGCCGTCCACCGCAAACTCGATGCCGCCGTCCGCCGGCTTCCACTCCGTCTCGCGGATCTCCCAGCCCTCCCGGCGGCGCTGCGCCTGGACGACCGCGAACACCTCCAGGCGGTGCTCGAGCTGTTGGAGCTGAAGCTGCACGGCGGGAAGCGGCTGCTTGCCGAAGCGTTCGCTGCCCATTCGCCGAAGCGTGCTCACCAGGAACAGCGCGATCTTGTCCGCGTCCCCCTGGTCCCGCGCCTGCTCGTCCCTGCCGAAGCACTCCAGTACGTCGTGGGCCAGGCTTCCGAAGCTCAGGGGGTCCAGCTCGCGCGTGCGGTCGTCCAGGGTCTCCAGCCGAGCGACCCGCTCCAGGTAGAACTGGTAGGGCGAGCTCAGGAAGCGCCCGAACGCGGTGACCGAAATCGACTCGATCTCGGGCGTGACGTCCAGGCGAGGCAGGGCCCGGCTCGCGTCCGCAGATACCTGCACGCGCGGGACGCTCGGCTTGGAGCCGCCGATGAAGCGCTTCACCCGCGGCACCACCTGCTCTTCGGGGCAGTGGAAGACGATGCGGCTGGGAAGCTGGGGGTCGCCCGCAAGGCTGCGGCGCCCGCTGACGAAGGCCACCTGCTCGCGCGAGCGCAGCAGCAGCTCGGTGGCGTAGAGGTCTCGGGCCAGCCGCTTGGCGTTGTCCACGATTCCCAGGCTCTGACGCAGCCGGTTCGGCAGGTATGCGTCTCCGCGCACGGACTCGGGAATGCGCCCATCCTCGAAGCCGGTGACCACCAGCGCCGGTGCGTCGTCGAGCGGCAGCTCGAGCCAGCCCAGCATCTCGACGGTCGGCTCGCCCGCACGGGCCGGGGCCGGGGGCACTTCGTGGCTCGCCGCCGAGCGCAACAGCAGCGAGATCGTCGCCGCGGCGTTGCCGACCGGAGCGATCGCCTCGGGCAGGCTCTCCAGCTCGCTCAGGGCCTCGCCCAGCCGGGAGAGGCTCGCGATCAAGATCCGGTCCGACTCGTGCGCCGGATCCATGTCCCGTTCGCCATAGACTGCCGTGAAGAACTTCTGGACCACCGGGGCGATGGCCGTCACCGGGCGCTCGCCGGTGTCGAGCAGTTCGGCGAGCAGCTTCTCGGTGGCGCCCCAGACACGGGACATCCCGGCCTTCAGGAAGCGGTCGCGCTTGTCTTCGGGGTCGGCCAGCCAGTTCCCGTCGGCCCGCCAGGGCAGGTGGGCGTTGTGGTAGGCATCGACCAGATCCACCGGCTCGAGCTCCGCATCGTCGCGGCGCAGGGCCGCTTCGAAGTCGGGATGTCGCACCAGCGCCGCCAGGTCTGCGAAACGACGGCCTTCGGCGAAACGGCTCACGGCCTCCAGCAACAGGACCGGCCGCGTGCGTCCCATGGGCGTGCCCGCCGCGTCGCGCGCGGTCACCCCGCGCTCGGTCAGGTTGCCCTGCAGGTAGGGCGCGACCTCGTGGTCGGCCAGCCCCAAGCTGATCTGCTCGGCCGCGTAGTCTCCGTTCCAGCCGGCGATCACCCGCACGGCCTGCTCCGCCTGGTCCACCGGCCGGTCCGCGACGAACCATTGGGACTCGGCGTCCAGCCCGATCTCGAAATCGCTCCAGGCCTCCGGGATCAGCGCGCCGTGCGCGTCGAAGCGCTCTGCGTGCTCGTCGGGCGCGAAGACCAGGGCGCTGGCAGTGGCTTCGCACAGGTCCAACGCGCTGCGCAGCAGGGCGTTCATCTCCGTCACGCCCACGAGCACGATCTCGCCCACGTTTCGCACGCTCTTCGACTCGATCGCCTGGAGCCGTCCGAGGTGGGGATCCACGAAGCCCGCCTTCGCCAGCAGCTCGGCCATGCGCGCCTGGGCGCTGGCCAGCGCCTGCCAGCGCCGCTGCTCGCCTTCGAGCGGGGCCAGGACCTCGTTCTCCACCACGTCGGCGAACTGCAGGCCCTCGGCGGCCACCTCGCCGAAGAGCCCACGCACCTCTTCCGCGAGCCGGAGCCATCCCGCCAGGTCGTCGCGCCCGGGAGCCCGGGCGACGATCCGCGACAGGCTGCCGGCGTCCAGGGTCGCCAGGGCTTCCTTCCAGGCCAGGGTGCGCACCAGCCGGCCCGCCGGCGCGCCCTCCACGTCGAGCAGCGCATCGCTGGCCAGGCCGGCGGTCACTACCTTGGGCGGGCGTAGAGCGGGGCCGGTCAGCCGAGCGATCCGCTCGACGAGCAGCCGTCCGCTGCGCGCGCCGGGCAGCGCCACCAGCACGTCTTCCATGTCCGCGTCGAAGCGCTCGACGAGCCAGTCCGCCGCCCGCTGCAGCGGGATGCCGTCCCAGCCCAGGAAGATGCGCTCCATCGGAAACCTCAGCGCCTCGCGTCCGGTGCGACGCGGCGCCGGGCGAGAATACTCCTCCCGGCGCTCGATCTGCAGAGAGGGTTGCAGAGAGATGTGACAAGTGGGGTCACATCCCGCCGGCGGGCTAGCCCGCGGAGCGCAATGCCTGGGCGCGGTCGTCGGTGCTGCGGATCTTCGCCAGCCACCACTCCAGGGAGCCGCGGTAGCCGGCGCGCTCCCAGAGCACCAGGATTCCGTGCCAGCCGAGCAGGTTGCCCAGTGCGAAGAGCAGCACCGGCCACAGCACGTCGTTCCAGCCCGGGTTCAGGGCGTCGAGGCCGATGCGCAGCGCCATGCCCAGGATGCCCTCGAGCATGAACACCGTCAGGCTGAGCCGACCGAAGCGAAGCAGCGCCGGCAGCCACGCCGGACGCCACGGGGTGCGCCCGGAGTCGGCCGGGGGGTCGAAGGCCGCCAGCAGGCCGATCAGCAGCCAGGCGAAGACGCCGAGCAGGAGGTACGCCAGCGAGCTGAAGTAGAGGGCGGACTGGCCCCAGATCTCCTCGCGTCCGGCCAGGACCACCCCGCCGCTGGCCCCCAGGCCGGCCGCGCCCAGGGCCACCAGCACCAGGCCGCAGCGTCCCATCAGGGTGTAGAGCGGACCGCGCGGCTCGCCCCGTGCCAGCGCCGCACCGACGATGGCGCCCAGCAGTCCGTAGGCGAAGAATGGGAAGACCGGGTTCGGGTCGTTGACCAGCAGGGCCAGCGGAACCGCTGCCGCGATCGATGCTCCGCCGCCCGCCACCAAGCTTGTGATCGGCGGGAACAGCAGCGTGCGCAGCACGGGCGTGGCCAGCAGGACCACGGCGCCGATCAGCAGCAGCTTGCGCGTCAGGCCATCGCGCTCGCGCGGCGGGTGGCGCCGGTAGATCCAGCGGAACGTCAGCGCGACCAGCAGCACGTTGGAGGCGATCATCCACAGCGCGCTGGCGAAGACCCAGCTCTCCGGGTGGATGCGGGGGAACGCGCCGTAGTACATCAGCCCGGGTATCAGCGTGACGCGGAGGGTTGGATCGTTCAGGTCCTGCGTGACCGCCGAGTTTCCCACGCCGATCGTCCAGACCCAGTGCAGCACGAAGAGGATGCCGAAGGTCTGCAGCGCGCCGCCCACCAGCGAGCGCGGGTAGCGCCAGGGTCCGTCCTTCTGCCTGGCCTCCCGGCCCAGCCGCCGCAGCGCGGTGGTCGCGTTGGCCGCCCCGGACACCACCCCGAACAGGCCCGCCCACAGCAGCAGGAAGCCGAACGCCATCAGCCAGGGCGGGGGCGACTCGAGCGCCTCTTCCACCTTGGCGAAGTGGAATGCGCCGTTGTGCAGGAAGACCATCCCCAGGATGGCCAGTCCCCGGACGATGTCCAGGGTGATGACGCGCTGGGTCGGGTTCTCGGCCACGCTCCCGCTTCCTGCCTGCCGACCCACCATACCACCGCCGCCCGACGGAACTCGTTATGTTTCCGTGTATGAGCGCCCCCCCCACGGCGTCGGTCGCCTGGCCCTCCATGCGCGGCGGTCCGGCCAACCTGGGCCGGGCGCGGGTGGCGCCGGAGCCGCGCGATTGGCCGGTCCGCGTCTTTCCCACCGGCGGCCCGGTCTTCTCGACCCCGGTGATCGGCGCCGACGAGCAGATCTACGTGGGCTCGGCGGACTGCTGCTTCTACCGCCTGGATCCCGAGAGCGGCCGGGTGGTCTGGCGCGTCGAGACCGACGAGATCATCGACTCGGCGGCGTGCATCGACGCGGAAGGCACGGTCTGGGTGCCCGGCGGCGACGGCCGCATCTACGGCTTCGACGCGGACGGCAAGGAGCTCTGGCGTTACGACCGCATGCTCGACCGCACGCGCGTCACGCCTTCCACCATCTACTGGTGGGAGGGCAACGTGGTGCTCGGCCCCAACGGTTGGCTCTACGCGGGCAACGACGACTTCTACCTGTACGCCATCGAGCCCTACCAGGGCGTGCGCTGGGCCACGCCCACGGGCCTGCACATCTGGGGCGCGCCGGCCTTCGCAGACGACCGCGTCTTCGTGCCGTCGTTCGACCGCTGCCTCTACGCGCTGGACCTGGAAACGGGCCGCGTCCGCTGGCGCCGCAACCTGGGCAACTTCATGGCGTCATCGCCGGCCGTGGCCGAGGGGCTGGTCATCCTCGGCAGCTTCGATCACCACGTGATCGCCGTGGACGCGGAGCATGGAGAGGTGGTGTGGCGCACGGCCACCGGAGGGCCGGTCTACGCGTCGGTCGCGATCGACGATGACCAGGTGGTGGTCGGCTCCGCGGACGGCGTGGTCTACGCGCTGGACCTGCGCAGCGGTGCCGTGCGCTGGACTCGCTGGCTGGGCGATGCGATCCGCGGCTCGGTGGCGGTGGGCGAGCACCTGTACGTCCCCGGCGGCGACGGCTGGCTGACGGCGCTGGAGCGCGACGGCGCGGTGAAGTGGCGCCACGACACCCGCCGGCCGGATACGCTCTGCAACCTGAACGCGTCGGTGGCGCTGGGGCGTCACGGGCTGGCCACGGCGTCGGCCAGCGGCGACATCGTGTACGTGCCCTGGGGCGCGGTCCCCGATGCGCCGCCCGCCGAGCCAGAGCCCGACGGCGTGCGTCTGGTGGTGTGCAGCCCCACGGGCGCGGCCGGCGCTCCCGTGGGCCCCGGCGACACCGTCGGCGTGCGCGTGCTGCACAGCAAGGGCGGCTCCACGCTGCCCGGTCACATCCTCTCGGCCAACGCGCCGCTGTGCCCGGACGGCAGCCAGGTCAACGTGAAGGCAGAGCCGGGCAAGGCCGTACGAGTATGTGGCCGCTACGCCGTGGGCGGCGCGGAGCACGAGTTCGACCAGGAGCTGGAAATCCCCTGGGTCGAGAGCCGGGAAGGGCCGCTCTCCGAGGGTTTCCGCGCGACGCGCCTCTCGGTGCAGGCGCCTTCGATCGTCCCGAGCTTCGACCAGATCGGGCTGGCCAGCCTGAGCATCGACATCGGGATCCTCAAGCGCGAGGGCGAGCAAGTGATCCGCCTTCGACGGCACCTGGCGCGACGGCACCCTGGAGCTGGAGTCCGGCGAGTGCCTGTTCGAGGTGACCGCCTTCCCGATTCCGCTGCGCAGCCTGCGTCTGGTGGCGCAGATGCGCGGCAACGCGCTGCTGGGCGGCAGCCTGGTGGCCGAGACCGACGCGCGTCTGGTGCTGACCGCGCTGCCGTCGCTGATACCGTCGGGCGCCTGGGAGCGCATGCGCGGCTGGTTCCCGGAGAAGCCGCGCCTGTCGGACCTGGGCACACTGGCCAGCATCGGCTGGCGCACCCTGGCGCTGCTTCCCGCGTTTGCGCGCGGTTTGTCCAAGCCGTGGGGGCTGCTGGACGGCGACGGCAAGTTCCACGGCGTCGGCGGCTTCCAGGTGGAGACCTCGCGGGAGCGCGAGAGCACGCTCGAGCTGCTGGACGCGAAGCACCAGCGCGCACGCGTGATCGCGCGCTGGCGCGGCGGCGACCGCGCCGACGCGCCGGGCATCCTGCTGATGAAGGACGGCCGTCCACTGCGCTGGCCCTACTCGCGGCGCCTTACCACCCGGCGTGAAGACGGCGTTCCGGTGCACTCCGAGCTCGACGTGCGCGGCGCCGAGTGGGACGAGGCCTGGGTCCTGCGCGATCACGAACGCGTCGCCGCCGTGCCGCGACGCTGAGCGCCTGGCCCGACGCCTCGAGACTTCGCTCCCGCAGCCCTACAGGCTCCTCGACAGAACCAACGCCCGGAAGTCCATGAACCAACGAACCCGGCGCCAGGGCACCAAGAAATCGGGAAGATCAACGAGTTCTAAGACCAGATCGGGGCGCGGAAGGGGCGCGCGCACCGGTGATGGGACTGCCGCGCGGCCAAGGTGCTGACGCTCTCCTTCGTGGTCTTCGCAGGGCGGTTCGTGGACACAGCGGTTCCTCTCGCGCAGTACCGGGCGCTCGCGGCCGCGGGCATCGCCAGCACCTTCGGGAGCATCAACGTGGCGGTCCCGTTCCTGCTGGACCTCATGCAGCTGCCCACGCAGGCTCGCCGACACAAAGAGCATGAGGCTGAAGCCGTCAGCGAGGGCCAAGCTCCCCGCCCGAAGGGAGGCGAGCCAGACCGCAGTCATCGAGAGGATCAGCGCCCAGCTGACCAGGCGTCTAGATCTCTCGAGGGCGCGCGATGAGGGTCCGACGAAGCCCGTACGACGTGTCGAGCGAGCTGCCGGAGCTCAAGCGCATCCGCGCGGCGCGGGCTACTCGAACGCCCGGGTCGAGCGCACCGACCACGGGTCGCCCTTCCCGCCTGCGCGGAAGCTGCGAACGAGTTGCGCGCGAGTTGCGCGTCGGTGTCGAGACCCGTCAGGGTGCCAGCTCAAGTGCGCTTCGCCGCAGGTCGAAATACTGGTTCAAGGCACGAATTGTCGCGACGAACCATCACGACCGCCCTTTCCGTCGTGGCGCTGCTGGCGCCGGGCTCGGCACTCGCCGGCTCCCTGATCTGGGAGAACGAGTTCACGGACGAGCAGTCGATCTCGGGCGCGAGCATCACGTCCCAGGACGTGCAGGTCGACATCTCGACGTCCGTCGTCTCGGACAACGACAGCGGAGGGTCCGACCTCTCGACGTTCGGGTCCGAGGCGAACTTCTTCTCGTTCGAGGCCGGGACCCAGGGTGCGCACGGGGGCTACGGATTCCTCGGGTTCAACAACATCGGGAACGATCCCGCCGACTATCTCGAGATCACGTTCACCTTCGCGAGCGCCATCCAGGACGTGACGTTCTCGCTGCTCGACATCGACCAGCGCACCCAGGGCGGCGCCAGCGACTTCGATGACGGCGTCATTGCGACCTACAACGGCACGGTCGACACCGGGGGCATCAACATCGCCAGCTTCCCGGCGTTGTATACGCTGCACCCCAACAATGCGCTGGCCGACGAGCCCTGGACCGGGTTCGAGGGCGACCCGGCCGCCGGGACGAACGATGGAACGCCGTCCACGAGCCCGGACGCGAACATCGACTTCGATCTCTCATCCACCGCCGTCACCTCGCTCACCATTCGCTACTTCTCCACGGACGACGCCCCGGCCAACCCTAGCGGACAGCTGCTCGGCATCTCCGACATGTCCTGGAGCGTCGTGCCGGAGCCGGGGACCGCCTGGCTCGTGGCCCTAGCGCTGCTGGCCACCGCCGCCGGCCGGCGCACGCGCTGATCCGAGCGTCAGCCGAAGGCCTCCGCTCGCCCCTCGGCCGCGGATGGGTCGGACAAGACGTCTTCAGACTCAAAGAAAGACAAACGAGTTTCGGGGAAGAAGCTGGTCGGGCCGGCGAGATTCGAACTCGCGACCTCCTGAACCCCATTCGGGGCGGATGGGGCCGCAAGCCTTTAGAAAGATTGAGGAATCGGCCTACGGCCGAGCTCCAGTAAGCACATCGTAAGCGGCGGAGAAGCGCATGAGCCGTCGATCAGCACGCCAGGGGAGTCGAGCGCGGCGCCGGAAGACGCAACCGACCGAAGGAAGGCCCGGCCCGACCACGGGTTCTCGGCCTTCCTCGCCGGGGAGGTGAACCCTCAAGTCCACACCCATCTCCGTCGATGGCCTCGAGGGGAGGCCATTGTGAGGCGCACCCGGCTCTGCACGGCTCTGGTGGTCGTGGCCGCCTTGGCCAGCACGGGGGGCGTGTGTGGCGGCAGCGCGCGCTGGGCCGACGTCGATCTCGACGGCTACGGCGATGCCTACGATACGGCTTTGGCCGCAGCCTGTGCGGCCGGGGGGAGCGATCCGCGCTGCCCGCGGGCCGACGTCAACGGGGACGGCGTCGTGGATGCCGCCGATGTCGACATCCTCGATTCCCAGCCCTTCCGCCGCTTCTTCGATCCGGCCCAGCCCTGGGTCGCTACGCGCACCCACCCCGGCGATCCGGGCACCCTCTACATCCTCGACATGATCGGTGACCGCCTGCACCGCTGGTCTCTCGACCGTGGCCGGATGCTGGAGCCCATCGAAGTGGGCACCGAACCCACGGCGATCGGATGGTCGGCGGCGCAACACCGCATCTACGTCGGCTATCTCGACGGCACCATCGAGTGGATCGACCCTCGGCTCCCGTACGAGCGCGTCCCATTCACGACGCTCGCCGCAATTCCGCGGGAGCTCCTGGCCGTGGAGAGCTTCCTCTACGTCCAGGAGGCGAACATCCATGGCAGCTCGCGGCTGCACAGTGTCTACGACGCAGCCGGGAATCTGCTCTCGTCCCGTTCGGACTGGAACGGCGAGTCGATCCGCGACAGCCAGTGGAGCATCTCGGAGGAGCGCATCTACTTCGTGCGGTCGTACGTCTCGCCGCGCGCCCTCCACTGGGAGCACATCGATCCCGCCACGGGTGCCATCGACGCCTGGGGCCAGATGCCCGGCATCATGGACTGGGACGATCAGCTGGCGATGTCGAGCGACGAAGAGCGTCTGATCCTCGAGTCCGGCGAGGTCAACGACCTCGCAGCCGGCGACTTCGGGGGCACCCTCCCCATCGAGCCCCTCGACGCCCTCTGGCTGGCCGACGACACGCTTCTCACCCTGGAGACCGAGGCGTCGGGCGGCACGCGGCTCACCCAGTGGTCACCGGGTCTCCTGCGCGAGAACGTCCGGATTTTCCCGGGCGATCCGAAGCGGGTGGTCGAGCATGGCGGTCGCATCGTCGTCATCACCCAGGGCGCCAGCCAGCCCTACGTGACCGAGTACGTTCCGGGGGCGGACGGCGACGGGGACGGCATCGACTTCGCGTCCGACGCGTTCCCGCTCGAACCGGCGGCCTCGCTGGACAGCGACGGCGACGGTCACCCCGACGCATGGAACCCGGGCATGGGGCCCGGCGATAGCACCCAGGGGCTCGCATTGGACTTCTTTCCGCTGGATGCGGCTTGCCAGCTTCCGGAGCACGCCGTGCCCGGGCAGCCGAGCGTTTGCGACATCCTGGCCCAGGTCCCCCTCACGGGCTTCCAGGACGCGCTGAGCGACGCGGACGGGATCGTGTACCTCCTGGGCAGCGGCCTCGAACCCCGCATCCAGCGCTACTCGCCGGCCACCGGGAGCTACCTGGCCCCGATCCCGGTCGGCCTCGGAGCGCGCACGCTGGGCTACGCCCCGGAGCTGGGACGCATCTACGTCGGCTACGGCGGCAACGGCGAGGTCACCTGGGTCGACCCGGCGCTCGCCTTGCCCTTGGAGCAGCCCTTCGGATCCGGGCGCCACTGGGTCCAGAAGCTCATCGCTGCGGGGTCGCACCTGGTGGTGAACTCCGGATGGATCTCGGTCTTCGATGAGGACGGCAGCCTGCGCGACTTGTCGACCGAGGAGTTCTACCAGCTCACTTGGAGCCCTGTCCAGGCGCGTCTCTACTACCGGGACGGGGGCAGCCACAACGACTTGATCTCGCGCAGCCTGGATCCCGTTGCGGGCCTGCTCGGCCCTGTGCTGGTGGACCCATATACGTACGACGCCATCCAGGACCCGGGCAGGCTCCTAGGCGTCTCGCCCGACGGAGCCCGCGTGCTCACGGAGCACGGATGGCTATTCGACGCGGTCACGCTCGAGGTCCAAGGCGTGCTGCCCACCGGGATCCACGACGCCGTCTGGCTTGCGGACGGCCGCCTGCTCACGATCCGCGAGGACGCGGCCGGCGACATGCTCGTCGAGCAGTGGGACGAGGAGCTCCGTCTCGCCGACTCGCTCATCGTGAGCGGTAGGCCGGTCGTGATCGTACACGGCGGGGGGCAGGTCGCCGTGCTGACGGGCGATGGCTGGCCGTCCATCACGCCGTACGTTGCGGTAGCAGACATCGACGGCGACGGCGTCGCCACCGGGACCGATGCGTTTCCGCGCGACCCCGCCGCATCCGTGGACAGTGACGACGACGGCGCGCCCGACGCCTGGAACCCGGGAATGGGTCCCGGAGACAGCACGGAGGGCCTGGTCCTCGACGTCTTCCCCGAAGACTTCGCGTGCCAGCTGGCCGAGCACTCGGTCGGCGGCGTCTGCGACTACCGCCTGGTCGTTCCCGACGACCTCACGGATCCGCCCTGCGACGTCGACTGGCTTCCCGCCGGCGCCACCGAGGGCTACCTCGAGATCGGCACGACCCGCGACATGATCCCTCTTTGCAGCGGCTGGGTCCTCGTGAGCGAGCCGGACTTCCCTAGCGGCTGGTGGATCGCCCTGCGCAACGTAATCGACGGGCGCGTGGGCGACCTCTTCCCGCTCCCGCACGAGCCGCACCAGATGGCCTACGACCCGGAGCGGCACACGGTCTTCGTCGGCCTGCGCACGATCGAAACCCTGGCCGCCCTCGACCTCACAAGCGGCACGGTGACCACCCACTTCCTCGGCGCGCAGCCGATCCACCAGGTCGTCGACCCGGCCGGCAACGTCTACATCTTCACCTCCAGCAGCCGGCTCTGGTACCTGCCTCCGGGCGGCCCGTTGCAGGGGGATTGGGTCGGCCTGGCAGGCACCAAGGCGGTCTGGGACGCGTTCGCGGGGACCCTGCTCAACGCCGGCAGGTACAACCTCGACCGCTACACCTTCGACCCGGCGACCGGGCCGGTGCGCATCGATCGGGCCGACGTCGACAATGCCCGTGTACTGGCCGTATCGCCCGACGGCGCCCACGTTCTCCATTCGGACTGGAACGGCACGATCGTGGAGCGCCACGACCCCTATGATCTCCAGACCCGCCTCACACCCGCCTTCGACCCGGCAGCCCCGGTCTATGCACTCAGCTTCGACGCCGATTCGAGCAGCGTGGCCGTGGCCACGGAGTCGGCAATCCAGGTCTTCGACGCGGGCAGCCAGACGTTGCTCGACACCCTGCCCGTGCCGGTCCCCGGCTGCGGCGCCGTCACGAACGCGGGCTGGACGCGGGGCGGGCGCCTGCTGGTGGGCCGCCAGTCCTGCCCCTCGCCGGACCCGCTCTCGCGCCTCTTCTGGCGCGTGCTTCCGTAGAGCGGTTCGGGAAACCCCGCGTACCGCGCGACTTCCGCTCGCGTCACGCCGGGCACTGGGCCACGCTGCGATCCGGCGGCGAGCCGAGCACGAAGCCGCCAGTCCGGCCCTTGTGGTCCGCAGCGAGCTCTCCGCCCCGAAACAGCTCCACGTAGAGGCCGCAGCCGATGCCACCTCCGTAGGTAATGGCATCGAATGAGATGTCGGGACTTTTCGGAGCGTCGCCCGCGCCCGCG
>CAMYOO010000191.1 GCA_947260035.1 uncultured delta proteobacterium | reverse complement strand
CAGCACACGCCCCTTGAACGTTGTTTCCAAGTCGTGAACTACAGTTTGTTTCCGAGCGGGTGACGCGGCGCCCGTTGGCGCGGGTCACCCAGCAATGGGTTCGGGTCTAGATCTTTCCGGACAGCATGATGTCGATGAGCTTCTGATCGGGGAAGTAGCGGATGGACGAGTAGTTCCGGTTCTTGGCGGAGTTCGTGACACCGCGCACCCGCTCCGAAAACCCCTTCATGCCGGAGTAGCTGACCGCGCACATGTTCGTGTAGGACACGCCAGCGCTCTTCGCCCGGCCCGCCAGCTCCGACTCCTCCATCAGGATACGCGTGCGCGTGACGGTGGGCATGAAGATGTAGACGGGGATCGCCGTCTTCTCCTGACCGGCCTTGTCGAGCGCGTCCACGATCATCTTTGCCCAGCGCACGGACTCCTCGTAGTTGCAGTGCGGGCAGCCGATGAAGACCGCGGTCGGATCACCGTCTTTGTCCGGCCACAGGTTCTCGAAGGTGCCGATGACCCGTTGCTGCTCCTTGTCGTCGTAGACGTAGGTCTGGAAGTCCTCGGCCAGCAGGTCCCGGCCCTTTTCCTTGGGCTCCGGGGTCACGCCTTCGACGTGGTACAGGCCGACGGCGCCGGCGGCGGCCGTCGCGCTTCCCATGTACTTGAGCTTGTGCCAGTTGTCGTTGGTGACTTCCCCGCCGAAGTACTGCTCGACACCGGCGACGTAGGGAACGTCTTCGACGCACTTGCGGCCGATCGCCGTGCCGAGGACGCCCCAGTCCGGCTCCTTCGTCGTCTTGACGTCGATCAGCCACTTGGCCTTGCGGCCCTCGTCGGTCATGAGGCCGAAGAGCGGCGCCTTGCCGAGCATGGCGCAGACCATCTCCATGCCGGCGCCGTAGCGGTTGGTGCGGATGCCCAGGGCCGAGTTGCCGTAGTTCACCGCTGAAGACTCGCACCAGGCGACGTAGGTGCCGGGCTCCGGCCGGTTGCCGATATCGTCGATGTAGCAGGCGCAGGTGCGCTGGTTGAGGTCGGGCGCTCCGAGCTTCGAATGGACCCAGTCCAGCCGCATCTGCTCCGGATACCCCTGGTAGATGAGCTCCATGTCGGTCGGATTGTTCTGGACGTTGTAGACGTCGTAGGGTCGCGGGTTCACCGTGTAGGGCGCGTAGGACTTCAGGCCCGCGGCTGCGCACTGCTCCAACATGTCGATCAGGGACGCCAGATAGGGCGCCCCGATATAGAGGTTGCTGTGGGGTGCGCCGCCGAGGTCCACCAGCTTGGTCGCTCCGAAGGCCTCGCCGAACATCACGAGGATCTTCATCAGCTTGGCCTTCTCCGGGCCTTCCTTGCCGTCGAGGATGGCCTGCTCGTCAGCCGTCAGCTTCATCTTCGCCGATGCGCTGTCGGCCGTTGCGCCGGCCTTGGATGCGCCCGTGAAGGTTGCCGTCTGACCGGTGGGCTTTCCGTCCGGGCCGGTGCCGTTCATATCGCTGGTCAGCATGTGCTCCGCGAAGTCCGGGACCTCGCCGCTGCCGGACTTCCCGCCGTGGGACTTGGCGAACGCCACCTTCCCCCACAGGGCCTGCACCGCCGCGGGGGCCAGTGCGACCAGCGGGGCCAGCTTGACGAACGTTCTGCGCTTCATCGGAGATCCTCCTTCTGGGGCGTTTCGATTCGGTTCGACGCGGCGTGGAGACTTCGCTTCACGACGCTCAAAAGGTCGTCCGAAGCCGGAGCCCGAACGCCGAGGCGTGGTCGTTGTCGGGATCGAGGACCGGATTGAAGATCGACTGGTAGCTGAGGGTCACGTCCACCTGCGGAAAGAGCGGAAACCGGTAGAAGAGCTCGATGTCGTACTCGTCGCGCGACACGGTCGGTGTCGGCCGCACCCAGTTGAACGCCATCCCGATGACGTCGTTGCGGATGCGGTTCAGGGGCGGCGGGTCGTAGAGCAGGAAGTTCACGCTGGCCTGATGCTTGTAGAAGCCCGAGTCGTGGAAGCTGCGCCCGTAGCGCAAGATGCCGATCGCCCGGCCGTCGGCCGTCAGCTCCTGCTCCAGCTTGACGAAGAACCCCCAGCCGTTGGGCCCCAGGTTCCCGTTGGACGAGCTGCCGTCCCGGGTGCCGTCGTTGTGCCAGACCACGAGCTTCGAGTAGCCCGCCTTCTCGGTGCGGGGATGGAGCTGGGCGGCGAACTCGACCGCCTTGAAGAAGTCGCCGTCGCTGAGGTGGCCCCAGTCCTGGCGGTCGGCGTTGGAGTCGGAGACGAGGCCCATCACGCGGATGCGCTCGTGGGGGTACCAGGCAGCCGCGGCGCCCAGGCCCGAGTCCGGCATCCCGATCGAGAAGTTGAAGTTCGCGGTCGGCAGGAAGGTGAGGACGTTGGCCATGTGGGCGGAGTTGCCGAGCATGGCGTCGGGCGTGATCTTGCCGATCCGGTAGGCCCAGCCCGCCTCCTTGCTCCCCTGCTCCCAGTAGAGGTTCCGGATCAGGAAGGCCGGCGTGTACGGCGCGAACGAGTTGGCCGTTCCCAGCAGGCTTCCCAGGCTCTCCTCAGCGAGGGTTTCGGGGGCCAGCGTTCCCCAGTCCCAGCGGCCCTGGAGGTGGAAGGCCACCTTCCCCTGGGTGGGCTCGCCCCGCGTGAGCAGCTCCCAGTTGGCCACGAAGTCCACGTTGCTGTTGGTTCCCCAGCTGTCCGAATCCGGGAGCGACTCGGACAGCGCCATGAAGACCTGCGTGTACGCCAACGCCAGCTTGAGGCCGGTCGCGTCGTACAGTGCGCTCTTGCCGCGATCCGTCAGCCGGTGAAGCCAGGTCAACGGAGAGGCCGCGAAGATCGCCTCCTTCTGGGCCCGTCTCTCCTGGATGCCCGACACCAGGTTCCCCGGGTCCTGCGCATCGGAGCTGAGCGCCCCCACCGGATAGCCGTGCCCGGCCGGCTTCGCGTCTGCGGCGGACGCATCCGGCTCCTGGGCTCCGGCCGGAAGCCCCAAGGCGGTCACCAGCGCAGCCAGCACCAGCGCAGCTGTGCGAGATGTCTTCATGGTGCCCTACGCCACCGGGTCCAGCCGGCTCCGCGACTACATCCCGGCGTTGTTGAAGCCTCCCGCAACCGTGTAGAAGTTCCCCGTCGAGTACATGTTGTGGCCGTCGAGCAGCCCCAGGGTGAAGTGTGCGGCCTCGGCCGTCTCGCCCAGCCGGCCGATGGGGATCTCCTCGAGAAGCGCTTCCATGATCTTGGGGTCCTTGTCCGCGCCCAGCGTGTGCTTGAAGCCCGGGTAGTTCATGAAGTTCGTTCCGACGGCGTTCACGCACACGTTCTTGGACGCCACGGTCAGGGCCGCGCAGCGGCACATCATGTTCGCGGCAGCGCGCATCACGCTGTACGAAACCAGGCCCGGGTGCGGCTTCTCGCCGGTGGCGCTGGTCTGGACCACGACCTGCCCGCCGCCCGCCTTGGTCAGCGGCGGCAGCACCGCCTGGAGCGCGTACATCACCGCCAGGCAGTTCTGCTCGTAGGACAGCTTCATGTTCTCGGGCGTCTCTTCGAGGATGTTCTTGCCGCCGTGCCAGGCGGTGCGGATGAACGCCGAGTCGTAGCCGCCGAACTCATTCATGGCGGCGTCCACCACCTTCTGGATGGCGCCGGGCACGCCCTCGTTGTTGGGGCCCTCCTGCTCCAGACCGGGCACGACCACCACCTTGTGGGCGCCCAGGTCCTTGAGCTTCTGCTCCAGGCCCTTCTGCACGTCCGCGATGACCAGGCCGTAGCCCTGGCGCGCGAACTCCTGGGCGAGGTAGGGCCCGATGTTCAGCTGCGTGTCGGTCACGATGGCGACCCGCTTGCCCGAGGGCGAGTTGGTCCGGAGCTTCTTGGGGTCCGGAGGCTTCGGCTGTGCCATCGCCGAGCTCGCGGCCATCATCCCGGCGGCGCCTGCGGCTCCCGCCATCATGAAGTCCCGCCGGTTCAGCCCCTTGGTGTCATTGTCCCGTGCATCCGAACCCATGGCTGTCTCCTCCTGCTTGCTAATGGGCAGAATTTCGAGCGGCGCGGCCTACGGCCGCGTCGGCGCGAACGGAACGTCCAGGTACTCGATGGCCTCGGCGCCGGTCACGACGCGTCGGCCCACTGAAGCGATGATCTCCTTCGCTCGCTCGATCTGCTCCACGTTGCTCGGCCCGGTCGCCCAGTCCTCGAGCCCCACGCGGAAGCTGCCGCCACGCTCCAGCGCCATGCGGGCCAGCGGGGAATCCATGATGCTGGCGCTCCCGATCGTGCCCACGGACCACTTCAGGTCGAGACCTTCCATCATCTTCAGGTACAGCTCGAGCGCCTCGGGAATCAGGGGCGCCATGCCGGCGAAGTTGTCGGGACCGAAGTAGATGTTGAGCTTCGAACCGCGCGGCAGGGTGCCGGCCCGAGCCATGGCCACGACCGTCTTCATCCAGCCCGGCTCGAAGACCGATATCGAGGCGCCCGTCCCGAAATCGGCGCAAACCTGCTTCGCGATGCGGATGTCGTCGGGCCAGAAGCCGTACCAGAAGAAGGCGTTGTCCGGGCCGGGGACCCCCTCCTTGTCGAACGAGGCCAGGGGCAGGACGCCCATGTCGAGCAGCACCATGTTCGCGACCCCGGCCTCGGCCAGGATGCGGTGATGACCGCACTGGACCTTTCCGGGCCAGTTGCGTCGCTCACGGTTGTAGACCTTCGGATCGAAGTTCGCCGTTGCGTACAGGATGCCGTGCGGGTGCTTCTTCCACACCGGCCGGAAGGAGTCCAGATAGAACTGGGCCGCGATCTTGGGGTCCGGATTCGGCTGGTTCGAATGAGTGTGGAGGATGGTGGCACCCGCATCCAGGCAGCGGATGATCTCCGCCGTGTGCTCCTCCACCGTTTCCGGGGTGAGCGGGTTCTTCGCCTTGGTGGTGGAGCCGTTGATCGCGCACTCGAGGATGACCGGCACATCCTCCACGGACTTCTTGGTCGCCGCGGCTGCCGATCGTACGGCCGGCGCCGCGAGCAGCGACGCCCCGGCCGCGATGACCGCCTTGTTGAATTCCCGTCGGTCCATGGGTCGTGCCCCCCTTGCTGCGCGCTGAGCTCGCGCCGAATCGCATCCCACGAGCGTTCAAGGAAGAAGCTACTGGGTTGAATCGCGGATTCGGTGTCGCCCGGGTGAATGGCCCAAAATGGCAGGAAGCTATAGTGGGAGGACCGCGATCCTACGGGAGGCCCTCGGTTGGAGCCGATTCCCCTGATCAGCGCGGGCCTGATGGCGCGCATCGCCGGCATGCTGGGCGCCTCGGGCGTCCCGATCGAGCGGTACCTGGAGGGGTCCCGGCTCTCGCCGGTCCTGCTGGAAGACCCCGTCGGCTTCGTTCCCGGGCGCTGCCTCTGGGCCCTGTGCGGCCTGACGAACCAGGGCGAGGGGCTGGGAGAGTGGTGGCTCGACTTCGCCACCCGGGCGGATTGGCGGAGGTCTCGCTGGGTCCGCCCGATGGCGCACGCCGCGACCCTGGGCGACGCGCTTCGGTCGATGGCTTTTCACTACAGTCGCGAGATCCCGATGAACCAGGTCGGGCTGACGCTGGACGGACCCGTGGCCTGGCTCTGGCGGCGCCGGCTCGGCGACACCCACGACTGGACCGGAAGCGACCCCGCCGAGATGTACACGGTCTCGGTCCTGCTGGAGGTGGTGCGCCAGGCGGCCGGCCCCGGCTGGCTGCCGGAGCGCATGAAGGTGCAGTGCCCGGATTCGGGCTGGACCGCCGCGACCGGCCGCTTCGCCGGAGTCCGGATCGAGCACGACCAGCCGCTGCTGGCGCTGGCCGTCCCGACGCCCCTGCTCTCCCTGCCGGTGTCGATCCGCGCCCGCTCGCCTGCGGGCGTCGAGCTCGAGCCGGCCGCCACCGACTTCCAGGGCAGCCTGCGCCAGGTGCTGGAGCCCTGGCTCGCGGGCCGGCTGCCCGACCAGCAGCTCGCCGCCGACCTGCTCTGGACCAGCCCGCGCTCCCTGCGCCGCCGGCTGGCGGAGGAAGGAACCTCCTGGCGCGCGGTGGCGCAGGACCTCGTCTTCTCGCGAGCCGTGGAACGCCTGCTGGACGGTCGCCGCAGCGTGCGCGAGATCGCCGAGGAGCTGGGCTACTCCGAGGCGGAGCACTTCACCCGCTTCTTCCGCAGCCGCGCGGGAATCCCGCCGAGCCGCTACCGCGAGCAGGTGGAGCACGCCCGGGAGCTGGCCTGACAGGCTCAGAACTAGCGCGAGAGCCCGGCCCTCCCGGGCCCGGCTGCCTCGCCTCCGGCTCGTTCGGCAGCCTGCTAGCGGATCCAGCCGTGCTGCGTGAAGAAGCGCGCCAGCACGTCGGCGATGCGGTCGGCGCCGTGCTTGGCCGTGGCGTCGATGCCCGCGCTCAGCTTCTCGGACGCGACGCTGCTTCCGATGTTCGAGAGCACCATGACGGCGGGGTTCGCGTCCATCGCAATCCCGACGGCGGTCATCTCCGCCGCGCCCGGCTTCCAGCCGCCGGTGGCGTCCACCTCGAAGGCATCGACGAAGCGGCGGCCCTCCGGCATGTACTGGTAGACCCGGACCACCATGTTGAGCTGGCTGCGGCCCGTCCCCAGGCCCACCACCGCGCGCTCCGTGGAGTTGCCCTCGTCCACGGAGACCAGCGCCCCGTCGATCACCAGGGCGTCCAGCCCGTTGGGAAGATCCTCGCTCAGCCGCACGGGCAGGCCCATGTCCCGGATCCGCTTGGTCAGCTCCTCGGCCGTGGCCCAGGCCAGCTTGCGGCCCTCCTTCACCTCGGCGGCCGTGCGCGCCGAGTAGGAGGTCTGGCCCTT
>CAMYOO010000190.1 GCA_947260035.1 uncultured delta proteobacterium | reverse complement strand
CCGGTAGAGGATGTGGATCGCCTCGTGGCCCATGAAGTACTGGAGCACCACGGCTTTGATGGCGGCCCTGTCACGGCCGGCGGTGTCGCCGTACGCGTCCGAGAAGAGCTCCGTTGCGGCGCCCACATCGCGCTGGTGGGCCGCCTCCTTGAAGGCCTCCAGGGTGGCGCTGATCTCCTGCTCGGGAGTGAGGGCGTCGCCCCCACCGCAGCCCAGCAGGATCGCGGCCAGCGCCGCGGCGACGGTCAGGGACTTCATTTCGCCTCCTTCTCGCGCGGGGGACGGATCAGCCCTTCCTGGGCCACGGATACCGCCAGGCGGCCGTCCCTGGTGAAGAAGCGCCCGGTGGCGAAGCCTCGAGCGCCGCCCGCCGACGGGCTCTCCATGGCGTAGAGGAGCCACTCGTCGGCACGGAACTCGCGGTGGAACCACATGGCGTGATCCAGGCTCGCAAGCATACCGCCGTGATCGGCGACTGACACGGCGTGGGGTCGCAGGGCGGTGTCCAGGAGCAGCATGTCCGAGGCGTAGGCGACCAGCACCTCGTGCACCATGGGATCGTCCACCAGCTTGCCGTCGGCGCGGATCCAGATCATCCGCCAGGGGTCCAGCGGGCGCCGGTCGATCCAGTCGGCCTCTCCCACGTAGCGCATGTCGAAGGGCCGCTCGCGCAGCACCCACTTGCGCAGCCCCTCCGGTGCGTCCTTGAGGAGCGGAGCCATGGTCTCGTTCCAGGTGGGGAGGGTGTCGGGATCCGGAACGTCGGGCATGGGCAGCTGGTGCTCGTAGCCCTGCTCGCGGCGGTGGAAGGAGGCGGACAGCGTGAAGATCGCCTTGCCGTGCTGGATGGCGACGACCCGGCGCGTGCTGAAGCTGCGGCCGTCGCGGGTGCGGTCCACCTCGTAGATGATCGGGACGCGCACGTCGCCGGGCCGCAGGAAGTAGGCGTGCAGCGAGTGGACGTCGCTGTCCTCGGTGTCCACGGTGCGAACGGCGGCGACCAGCGCCTGGGCCGCCACCTGGCCTCCGAAGGCGCGCTGTCGATCCTCGCGAGGGCTGCGGCCGCGGAACAGGTTGGCCTCGAGTCGCTCCAGGTCGAGGATGTCCAACACCTCGTCCAGCGGCGTGCTCATCCGACGAACCTCTTGGGCAGCGTCGTTTCGCCCAGCTTCAGGATGCGGTCGAAGGCCTTCTTCTCCACCGGCATCACCGAGAGCCGCGACTGACGGATCAGCGCCATGTCGCGCAGTCGCGGGTCGCTCTTGACCTGGGCCAGGGTCACCGGCCGGGCCATGGCCTTGACCGGCGCAACGTCGACGACGACCCAGCGTTCGTCGTCGGTGGTGGGATCCGGATAGTGCTCGCGCGTCACCCGAGCCACGCCCACCATCTCCTTGCCCTCGTTGGAGTGGTAGTAGAGGACCAGGTCGCCCTTCTTCATGGCCTGAAGGTAGTTGCGGGCCTGGGCGTTGCGGACTCCGTCCCAGTAGGTGGTGCCGTCGCGGACGAGTTCCTCCCAGGCGTACTTGAAGGGCTCCGATTTCACCAGCCAGTGTCCGCGGGGCATGATTCGAGCTTACCGGGTGCGTTTCAGGACCGCTGCCCGATCGAACTCGACCACATCGCCGACGGCGAGTTCCAGCGCCGCGAAGCTGCCCCCGGCGACCTCGATGGCGAACTGGGCCGGCGCAACGCTGGTGTAGCCGGGCAGGCGCTCCTCGTAATCGATGAGGGACTCTCCCCGACCGCGCGGCGGTTCGACGGCCATGGTGTGGATGGCCACCACGCGCCCATCGGGATCGAGATAGGCGATGTCGATGGGAACCAGGCAGTCGCGCATCACGAAGGCCAGGGGCTCGGGGCGCAGAAACGAGAAGAGCATGCCCGTGCCCTTGGGGATGCGCTTGCGATGGCCCATGCCCAGGTGGCGGCGCGGGGCATCTGCCACCAACTCCAGGTCCCAGCGTTCACCCGCCAGGCGGACGGATACCGAGAGCGGGCCCTCCGGCTCCGGGCGGACGGCGGCAGGAGCGGGCTTCGGCTCCTGCGCCGCATCGCAGCCGGCGCCGAGCGCGATCAGGAGCGCGAGGGCGAGGGTGCGCGTCGTCCGTAGCGCCACAGGGCCACCGCCAGGGCTCCGAAGACCAGAAAGGCGGGCACGCCGGCCGCCCAGCCGCCGCCGAGCTCCGGATAGAGCACGTTCCAGACCAGCATGGCGATCGCCATCTGGGTCACGTAGAGCGCGGATGCCGGCCAGGCCCAGCGGCGCTCGTGCCACAGGCCCCAGGTCAGGCCCGCGTATACGATCCAGTGCAGGGGTTCGGTCAGCTTCGCGGCCTTGCCGTGCAAGAGCACCCCGAACCAGACCTGCTCCGCCTGGGAGACGTCCTGCCAAAGCGGCTTCAGCAGGAAGTCGAAGGGCATGTACACGAAGGTCATGTAGATGCAGAAGAGGAAGAAGGCGCCGACCCAGCGAGGATGCCGGCCGAGCCAGGCGCGCAGATCGGCGCTGAGGGAGGAAGCGGTCACTCACGTCAGCATACCCTCTTCGCCGGGCGCGTCGGGCCCCGCGTAGCGGGCCCGGGGGCGCAGCAGGTGGCCGGTCTCCACCTGCTCCAGGGCGTGGGCCACCCAGCCGGCCGCGCGGCCCACGGCGAACAGGCCGGCGGCGGCGCCGGGCCGCAGGCCCAGCGGGGCGGTGACGGCCACCAGGCCCGCGTCCAGGTTGGGCGGCGGGCGCTGGGCGGCCCGGGCCGCCTCGATCAGGCCGGCCAGGGCGCGCGCCGAACGATTGCGGGTGCCCAGCGGCTGTGCGGCCTCCAGCAGCAGGCGCGCGCGCGGGTCTCCATGCTGGCGGTAGAAGGGGTGTCCGAAGCCGGGGATGTGCTCGCCGCGTCGCAGCCGTTCGTGCATCACGGCCTCGGCGCGCTCGGGCCGGCCGATCTCGATGAGCAGCGCCTCCACCTGCTCCGAAACACTCCCGTGGAGGGGGCCGGACAGGGTGCACAGCGCCGAGCCCACGCAGGCGTAGACGTCGGCGCGGGTGGAGGCGGTGACCCGGGCGGCGAAGGTCGATGCGTTCAGCTCGTGGTCGGCGCAGACCACCAGCGCCGTCTCCACTGCGCGCACCGCGTGGGCGCTGCGTGCGCCCAGCGACACCGCCACCGCCTGTGCGACGCTGTCCGCCTGCAGGGCGTCGGCAGCGCGTCCGGCATCGGGCAGCCCGATGCCGGCGGCCAAGCGCCGGATCAGCGCGCGGGCGCGCGGCAGCACCGCTTCGCGGCGCGGGTCGAAGCGGCCGGGATCGGCCAGGGCCAGCGCGGGCACCAGCACCTGGAGCGCGGCCATCGGCGTGGCGCCTGCGGGGATCAGCCGGGCCAAGGCGTCGGTGTCGACGCCCAGATCGGCCGCCGTCCAGCGGGTGTCGATCTCGTCGTCGCTCTCGGGAACACCGCCGCCCCACAGCAGCTCGGCCACCGCTTCGAAGCGCAGGCCGGCCGTGACCAGGTCGTCCAGGCGGTGGCCCCGGTAGACGGGCCCGTCGGGGCTCAGCCGGGTGATGGTCGTCTCGAGCAGCGGCTCGCCCCAGGACAGCGGCGAGCGGATGCGGCGTCCCCCGCCGCGGTGGCGGAAGGCCAGCCGCTCGACGTCTTCGTGCCGGTAGCGGCGCGCTCGGCCGCGGGGTGCGGGCGTGCTGCGCACCAGCCCGCGAGACACGTAGGCGTAGAGGGTGGGGAGCTTCACGCCCAACAGGGCGGCGGCTTCCCGGGCGGACAGGGTCGGATCGGCGCTCGGTTTGGGCGGCATGACATTGATTATTGGTCAACGTTGATCATTTATCAAGTAAAGATTATGCTCGCGCCGCACGAAACAGGAGGGCAGGCATGGCGAACGCAGGACTCGAAGGCGTGGTGGTGGCCGAGACGCGGCTCTCGCGGGTGGACGGCCAGGCCGGGCGCCTGGTGGTACGGGGCCACGATGTGGAGAAGCTGGCGGGCGCGTTGCCCTTCGAGGCGGTCTGCGGACTGCTCTGGGAGGGGGACCCCGCGCGTGGGGAGGCTCTGCGGCCGGACCTGGGCGCCGCCCGCGTCGAGGCCTTCGAGCGGCTCGACGCGCTGGGCGATGCCCTGGAGACGCCGGACGGCATGGATGCCCTGCGCGCCGCCCTGGGCCACCTGCGCGGCGACGCTGCCGAGGACCCGCTGCGCATCAGCGCGGCGGTCGCCGTGGTCACGGCGGCCTGGGCCCGGCGCGCGGCGGGCGCGGCGCCCCTGGCCCCGGATCCTGAGCGTCCTCACGCCGAGGACGTGCTGCGCATGGCCCTGGGCCGTGAGCCCGAGCCGGAGCGCGCAGCCGCCCTGGACGCCTACCTGGTGACCGTCGCCGAGCACGGCATGAATGCGTCGACCTTCACGGCCCGGGTGGTGGCGTCGACCGGGTCCGATTGCGGCAGCGCGGTGGTCGCTGCTCTCGGCGCGCTGAAGGGGCCGCTTCACGGCGGCGCCCCCGGGCCGGTGCTGGACATGCTGGACGCCATCGGCGCGCCGGGCTCCGCGCGGGCCTGGCTGGAGGCGGAGCTGGACGCCGGCCGACGGGTGATGGGGCTGGGGCACCGCGTCTACCGCGTGCGGGATCCGCGCGCCTCGGTTCTGGAACGCCGCGTCGAGCGCCTGCGGCGCGCGGGCTTCGGCGGCGAGCGCCTGGCCCTGGCCCGCGAGGTGGAGCGCGTCGCCGTGGAGGTGCTGCGCGTGCGACACCCGGAGCGCCGGCTGGATACCAACGTGGAGTTCTACACGGCGGTGCTGCTCGAGGCCGTCGGCCTGCCGCGGGCGCTCTTTACGCCCACCTTTGCGGTGGCGCGGGTGGCCGGCTGGCTGGCCCACGTGACCGAGCAGCGCGAGGCCGGCCGCATCATCCGCCCCAGCTGCCACTACGTCGGACCCGAGCCTCGGGCCGCGGCCTAGGATGGGTGAAGCGGAGCTTGCTCTGCTCGCCTTCGTCGCGCTGGCCACCTCGGCGCTCACGGCCGTGGTGGGGCTCGGCGGCGGGATCATCCTGCTCTCGGTGATGCTGCTCTTCTACGAGCCGCTGGTCGCCATTCCGCTCCACGGCGCCGTGCAGCTGGTGTCGAATTCGTCGCGCGCTTTCGTGCAGCGCGAGCACGTGCAGTGGAATCTGCTCGGTCCCTACGCGGTGCCCCTGATCCCCGCCGGTGCGCTGGGCGTCTGGGTGGTGCAGTCGCTTCCGGCGGCCCTGCTGCGCGGCGCCATCGGCGCCTTCGTGCTGCTCGCAGTGTGGGCGCCGCGCGTGCTGCTGCTGGGAGTCCACCCCGAGCGCGTGCCTCCGGCTCGGCGCTTCTTCGGACTCGGCATCGTGATCGGTTTCCTGAACACCACCGTCGGGGCGACCGGGCCGTTGCAGGGGCCCTTCTACACCGATCTGGGCCTGTCCCGACACCAGATCGTCGGCACCTTTGCCGCCGCGCAGACGTTGGGGCACGCGATCAAGATCGCGCTCTTCGCCGCCGCAGGCTTCGTCTTCGCTGACCACGCCGCGGGCTTTGCGCTGCTCGCGGTCTGCGTCCTGGTGGGCACGTTGCTGGGAAGCCGGCTCCTGGACCGAGTCTCCGAGTCGCGCTTCCGCGCACTCTACCGAGTCGTCCTCACCCTGGTCGCCCTACGCCTGCTCATCGACGCTCTCCTCTAACCCCCGTCAACCTACGGGACTGTCCCGTAGGTTGACGGGGAACCTGCGGGACTGTCCCGTAGGTTCCGGACTTCAGGCGGCGGCGTTGGCCAGGGGCGGGGCGCCGGCCGAGCGTTCCTGCGCATAGGACTCCAGCGGCAGCTCGAGCAGCGCTTCCCAATCGGCGGCGGGCAGGAGCCGAGCCTTGCGGCCCCTGCGGTAGCCGCCGCGAACCAGCGCGACGGCTTCGTTCGCACCGCCGCGCCACATCTTGTAGAGCGCGACGCCGACGATGATGCCGATGCCCCGGTTGCGGGTCTGCGCGTAGCTGAAGGCCAGCAGCGCCGCTTCGCCCAGGAGGTCGCGCCCATAGCCCGTGGTGACGTGCCAGAGGTCGTGCATGTCGCGCAGGCGCTCGCCCAGCACCTCGGCCTCGGGTCCGAGCGGGGAAGGGTCCAGAGCCTGGTCCGGCTGCGAGGCCTCGGTCAGGCCGTCGGCGGAGATATGCTCGGCGTCCATGAATCGCGCGTACTCGCGGCCGAGGGTTCCGTCCGGAAGGCCGCGCAGCCGTTCCTGATCCGACAGCGCATCGATCAGCTCGCGCCGCTCTGCCAGGATTCGGGCGCCGTCGGGATCCTGCTTCACGCGACGAAACAGCCGCTCGAAGCTGTGCCCGGACGCCGCGCGGATGATTCGAAAGACCTGGGAGGTGTCGTCCGGGTTGGCCATCAAGGCGCGAACCCCGCGGATCGCTTCCAAGGGTCGCGTGCGGTGCAGGTGCTTGCGTTCCGCGGCCGTCACGTCCAAAGGGTCGCACAGTTGACATTGGCTCGCCCGGTGCTTCCCTGTTGCGAATGGCTCGCTTGCTTCCCGCGCTGGCGCTCTCGGCGCTGGCTTGCTCACCCCCGGCGTTCGCCGAGCCGGCCGATCCGCCCTGGGATTCCGAGCTGCTTCATGCGCCGCACCGCCGGGACGGCCGCTTCTTCAATCCCTGGGCTCCCTTCGAGGGGCGCGCCTGGGGAGCGATCCGTTGGTTCCTTTCGCGCAACCCGTACGACAAGAGCCGTGCACCGCAGCTTCGCGTGTTGCCGAACGACGGATCCGGCTTCGCCGCGGCCGAGAGATCTGCGAGCGTCACGTGGGTAGGTCACGCCACCTTCGCCGTACACGACGATGCGGACGTCTTCCTAACGGATCCGCACTTCGGAACCCGGGCCCTGATTCCCAAGCGCAAGGTTCCGCCGGGTGTGCCGATCGAGTCGATCCCGGATGACGCCTTCGCGGTGATCTCGCACAACCACTACGACCATCTGGACGAGTGGAGCGTGGAGCACCTTCCGGAGAGCATGGCGTGGTTCGTGCCCATGGGGATGGGCGACTGGTTCCGCAAGCGCGGTCGTGCGCATGTGGAGGAGCTGGACTGGTGGGAGAGTCGCCGGCACGGCCGCTGGACGGTGACGTGCCTGCCGTCGCAGCACTGGTCGCGCCGCATCGGACAGGGCACCGACAAGGTGCTGTGGTGCTCATGGCTGCTGGACTCCGGCGAGCGCCGCTACTACTTCGCAGGGGACACCGGCTACTTCGGCGGCTTCGCCGAGTTCGGCCGGCGCTTCGGGCCGATCGACGTGGCCATGCTGCCCATCGGCGCGTACGAGCCGCGCTGGTTCATGCGCTACCAGCACATGGATCCGGCCGAGGCCTGGCGCGCGTTCCAGGACCTGGGTGCGCGTTGGATGCTGCCGATGCACTGGGGAACCTTCGACCTGACCGACGAACCCCTCGACCTCCCGCCCAAGGAGCTGCTGCGCGCCGTAGCCGAAGCGCGCGGCGACGCCTCCCGCATCCGCCTCCTCGCCATCGGCGAAGAGTGGCACCTGGACTAGCCGCGCCCGCGGGCGACAACTAAAGGGACTGTCCCGTTGGTTTCCGGAACCAGTGGGACTGCCCCTTCAGTTCCGGGGTTAGCGGTACCAGAGGAGGCCGGTGGTGAGGAAGCCGGCGCCTACGGCGATGAGGAGGGCGCCGGCGGCGGCGCGGGGGGCTTCGAAGGAGCGCTGGCGCAGGCGTGCGACCAGGCCTCCGCCGAAGGCTCCGGCCAGGAACACCAGCATGGTGTACCCGAGGGCGAAGCCGCCCATGGACGCGACCGCCAGGCCCGGAACGCCCTGGGCGCCGGCCGCGGCCAGCACCGCGGCCAGCAGCGGGCTGGCGCACGGCGTGGTCACCAGGGAGAAGGCCGCGCCCGCGCCCACCGGGCCGAGGCGGCGGCCGCCTGTCACGTCGGCGCCCGCGAAGGGCAGCGGCACTACCTCCAGCGCTGCGAGCGCGAGCAGCAGCATCACGGCGCCGGCGGCGATCAGCACCGGGCCGCGTTGCTCGATCAGCAGGAAGCCGGCCAGGTCTCCGGCCAGTCCCAGCAGTGCCAGCGCCGCGGCCGCACCCAGTACGAAGCGCGCGGACAGCGACACGGCGCGCGCCCCCTCGGCCTCGGCCGCGCCGATGTAGGCCACGTTGAGCGGGACCAGCGGCAGGATGCAGGGCGAGAGGCTGGCCAGGAGCCCCGCGGCGAATCCCACCAAGGGCAGCAGGAACCACGCGGACGCGGCGATCGTCTCGCGCGGCAACAGCTCGGCCACGGCGAACTCCAGCTGGAACAGGCCCTGGGAGAGCGGTCCCCACCAGAGTGGGGCCGCCAATGCGGCCAGCCCGGCGGCGATCAGCGTCCAGCGGAAGGCGGCGTGGCGCCACAGGGGCGTCGGCCCCTCCGCCGCCTGCGCCGATGCGCTCACGAGATCTGCGCCTGGGCGATCGCTTCCTTGTACCGGGTGAAGTCGAGCTCGCCCTTCATGACGGCGATCGGATTGCCCTGGGCGTCCAGCACCGCGATGGTGCCGGTACTCCCCTTGTAGCGGTCGAAGACGTCGCTCAGGCCGAGCATCTTGGCCTCGGCCCGCGATTTCTCGACGGCCTTCTTGTTGGTCACGTCGAACACCACCAGCCGCGCCTGGCCCTGATACTCCGCCTCGATCTTCTCCCAGGTGGGCTCCAGCGCCGAGCACGTGCCGCACCAGTCCGCGTGTACCTTCACCACGTAGGGCAACGCCGAGTTCGGATCGGGCGCGGACTCCGCCCCGCCGCCGGCGGCGACGGCGATCGTGAAGAGCGCCGCCAGGGCGGCGCGGAAGAGCTTCTCTCGGATGCTGCTGGAGCGCATGGATCTCCCTCTCTCTGGATTGGAGGTGCGGGCTCGAAGCTCGCGCCGCCGATCAGGATACGCCCTCCCTTACGAGCGTGCCGGGGGCGTGGTTACGCCCGGCTCCTAAGGAAGCAGCAACCCGGCCATGCAACCCGTCATCAGGGTTGCGAGAGTCCCCGCCAGGATCGATCGCAGGCCCAGGCTCGCCAGGTCCCCACGACGCGACGGCGCCATGGCGCCCACCCCGCCCAGCAGGATGGCCAGGGAGCCGAAGTTGGCGAAGCCGCAGGCGGAGTAGGACACGATCACGGCCGAGCGAGCACCCACCGTGCCGGCGTCCATCAGCCCGCGCAGCTCCTGGTAGGCGAGGAACTCGTTCAGCACGGTCTTGATGCCCATGACTCCGCCCAGGGACACGGCATCCGACCACGGCACGCCCATCAGCCACACCAACGGGGCGAAAGGAACGCCGAGCACCTGCTGCAGCGTGAGCTCCGGGTTGCCGAACCAGCCGCCGACCGCCGCCGTGGCGTCGTTCAGCATCGCCACCAGCGCCACGAACGCCACCAGCATGGCGCCCACCGTCGCCGCCAGGCGCATTCCGTCCACGGCCCCGCGGGCGGCCGCGTCGATCACGTTGACCGACTCCCTCGGCACCGCCGCGTGGCCGGTCTCGCGCGTCGCCGGCGTCTCGGTCTCCGGCACCATCACCTTGGCCAACAGGAGCGCCGCCGGCGCTGAAAGCAGGCTGGCTGTGACCAAGTGGCCGGCGAAGTCGCCCCCGCCCAGGATCTGCACATAGGCCAGCAGCACCGAGCCCGCGACCGTGGCCATTCCGGTCGCCATCAGGGTGAAGAGCTCGGAGCGGGTCATGCGCGGCACGAAGGGCTTCACCACCAACGCCGCTTCGGTCATGCCCACGAAGACGTTGGCCACCGCCGCCAGACTCTCGGCGCCGGAGCTGCCCATGGTGCGCGTGAGGCACCACGCCAGGGCGTCCACCACGCGCTGCACCACGCCCAGGTGGTAGAGCACGGCGAACACGCTGCCCATGAAGACGATGATGGGCAGCACATTCACCACGAACGAGAAGCCCGTCTGGGTCAGACCGCCGAACACGAACGCGACGCCCGCCTCCGTGTAGCCCAGGAAGGCGGCCACCCCGGCGTTCAAGCCCACGAAGAACTGAGTGCCCAGCGGGCTGCGCAGGAGCAGGAGCCCGAGTCCGAACTGGAGCGCGATCCCCCAGATCACCGTGCGCACGGGAAAGCGTCGCCGCTCCGTCGACGCGGCCCAGGCGATGCCGATCATCACCATCAGGCCCAGGACGGCGACGGCGCGTCCGTTCACACGCCGGCCTCAGCGACGCCGGAGGCCAGGGCGTGCGCCAAGGCGCGGGTGGCCTCGACCGGGTCGTCGGCGCCGGACACCGCCGAGATGACGGCGGCGCCACGCGCGCCCGCAGCCCCCACGCGTCGTGCGCCCTCCAGGTCGATCCCGCCGATTGCCACCAACGGTCGCGGCGTTGCCGTGCGGCAGGCCTCGGCCAGCGCGTCCAGACCGCGGGCATCGTAGGGCGAGGCCTTCGACGCGGTCCCGAAGACCGGGCCGAAAGCGAGATAGGTCACGGGCTCGTCCGCCGCGGCGCGCACCTGCTCCAGGGTATGCGTCGAGCGACCGATTGCCAGCCGTTTTCGCACGTCCTCGGGAAGTCGCGCCGGCGGCACGTCGTCCTGGCCCAGGTGCACCGCATCGGCGTCGGCCAGCAGCGCCAGATCGAAGCGATCGTTCACGACGAAAGCCACGCCGGCGTCTCGGGTCAGGGTGCGGATCGCGTGCGCCCACTCCAGCGCCTGCCGATCCGTGGCGGACTTGGCCCGAAGCTGCACCACCGCCGCCCCGCCCGCGCAGGCGGCGCGGGCCTGCGCAACCGGGTCGAGCTTCCAGTGCCGTGCGTCGTCGGCCAGAACGTGAAGTCCTGCGAAGCGCTCCGCTCCGGCGCTCACGGGCGCCGCGGCAGCCGCACCGACAGCTCGGCGATCTTCTTGCGCAGGGTGTTGCGGTTGATACCCAGGCGCGCCGCCGCGCGGATCTGGTTGCCGTCGGTCTCGCGCAGCACGGCCTCCAGCAGGGGGCGCTCCACCCGTTCGAGAATCTGCGCGT
Source organism: uncultured delta proteobacterium (assembly GCA_947260035.1). GTDB lineage: Bacteria > Myxococcota_A > UBA9160 > UBA9160 > JAFDET01 > JAFDET01. Next base: position 1,658 of record CAMYOO010000190.1, on the reverse strand, counting down.
GCAGGCCGTCGGAGTCCGGCAGCGCCAGCAGGGCCTCGGCCTCGGCGGTGACCGCCTCCTCCAGGCCCGCGTTGCCGGTTGTCCGCGTCTCGGCCTCCGCCAGGAAGCCGAAGTCGTCCGGCTGGAGCACCTCGCTGGCGGTCAGCACCAGCGCGCGTTTCACCGCGTTCTCCAGCTCGCGCACGTTGCCGGGCCAGTCGTGCTCGCAGAGCTTCTTGACGGTGCTGTCGGCCAGGAAGCACGGCTGACCCGAAAGCTCGACGCCGTAGCGCTCGACGAAGTGACGGACCAGCAGCGGGACGTCCTCCGGGCGTTCGCGGAGCGGCGGCATGTGGATGGGCACCACGCGCAGGCGGTAGAGCAGGTCCTCGCGCATCAGGCCCTGGGCCACCGCATCGTCCGGGTCGCGGTTGGTCGCCGCCAGGATGCGCACGTTCACGTGTTCCGCGTCGCGCGCGCCCACCGAAGTGACCTCGCCCGTCTGCAGCACGCGCAGCAGCTTGGCCTGGAGCTCAATGGGCATGTCGCCGATCTCGTCTAGGAACAGCGTTCCCCCGGCTGCGTCCCGGAAGCGCCCGCTGCGTGTCTGCACGGCGCCGGTGAACGCGCCGCGTTCGTGTCCGAAGAGCTCGCTCTCCAGGAGTTCGCGCGGAATGGCGGCGGTGTTGATGGCGACGAAGGGGCCTTCGGCGCGCGGGCCGGCGTTGTGGATGGCGCGCGCCACCAGCTCCTTTCCTGTACCGCTCTCGCCGGTGATCAGCACCGGCACGTCGCTGGCCGCCACGCGCCCGATGGTCTTGTAGATCTCCAGGAGCGTCGGGCTCTTTCCGACCAGCCGTTCGCCCGGCACGGTCTGGCTCGCCACCTCGCGGCGCAGCGCGCGCACCTCGCGCTGCAGTGCGTGGGTGCGACGGGCCTTCTCCACCAGCGCCAGCACTTCGGCCATGCCGAAAGGCTTGACCAGATAGTCCAGGGCGCCGCGCTTCATGGCTTCGACGGCGTTCTCGAAAGTGTTCTGGGCGGTGATGATGACGATCGGGACGTCGCTGCCGGCCGCCTGGATCTGGTCCAGGATCTCGAGACCGGACGGGCCCGGCATGCGGATGTCGAGGAAGGCCAGGAAGAATGTCCCCTCGCCGGCCAGGGCCTCGGCCGCCTCGTCGCCGCTGCCCACCTCCAGCACCTCGTGGCCCGCCTCTTCCAGAGTCTCGCGCAGGAAGAAACGGATCGACTCCTCGTCGTCGGCGATCAGGACGCGGGCGCGCTCGCTCACTCGATTCTCCGGAGCGGCAGGTACGCCGTTACGCGGGTGCCTTCCCGCGCTGGGCTCTCGATGCGCAAGCGTCCGCCGTGGCGCGTGACCCAGAGGTCGGCCAACGGAAGGCCAAGGCCGGTGCCCTGCTTGCGGGTGGTGAAGAAGGGCGTTGCCACCTTGTCCATCACCTCGTCGGCGATGCCAGGCCCGCTGTCGCTGAAGACGATGGCCACGGTGGGCACCGGGTCGCCGTCGGGCGTCATCAGCCGATGCGCCAGGGCCATGCGGGTGTTCACCTGCAGGACACCGCCGTCGGGCTGCATGGCCTCGAAGGCGTTGCGAGCCAGGTTGTGGAAGACCTGGGTCAGGCGCTCGGCGTCGCCGGGCAGCGGCGGAATCGAGG
>CAMYOO010000189.1 GCA_947260035.1 uncultured delta proteobacterium | reverse complement strand
TCCTCCACCAGCTCCAGCGCCTTCAGGTAGGCCGCTTCGGCTTCGTCGTCGCGCGCGCCGTCCTGGGCCAGGAAACCACCCAGCGCAGCCCACGAGCTGAAGCTGGGCTTGACCTCGGTAATGCGACGGAAGAGGCCCTCCGCTTCCTCCCGCAGCCCCTGGCGCAGGTAGAAGTTCGCGGTCAACAGCAGCGGCGCCGGCTCGTCCGGGAAGCGCTCCGCCGCCTCGGCGTAGGCAGCCTGGGCCTCGTCGAAACGCTTCAGCCCTTCCAGTGTCTGGGCGCGGAGCACCCAGGCCGGCATCTGGGTCTCGTCGGCGGCGATGATGAAGTCGGCTTGGACCAGAGCCTCGTCGTACTCGCCGGCCAGCCGCGAGAGCTGACCGTACTGGATGCGCGCTTCCAGGTTGTCGGGATCCAGGCGCACGCTCTCGCGCAGCTCCCAGTAGCCCTCGCGCAGCTTGCTGGCGGCCAGGTAGGCCCGGGCCAGCCCCCAGTGGGCGCCCGCGTCGTTGGGCTGGAAGCGGAGCACGTTGCGGTACTCGATGATCGCTTCGGCGTACTCTTCCTTCTCGAGATAGGCCTCGCCGTTGGCGAGGTGCTCTGCCGCGCGCTCGGCGTCGCTGCCACAGGCCACGATGCCGAAGATGAGCAGAGGAAGCAGGAACGAGTTGACGGTCCGGAAAGATCGCATTGGGCCCCCAGGCCCGTAACCCGTGATTGGGGCTACGGAAGATCGGAGGCGGAGTCTAGCGATGCCCCTGCGGGCTCGCCCCCGGTGCCGTCGCCCGCGGTGCGGTGACGGCGCCACGACGGATGGGTGATCCCCATGCGGCCGATCATGTAGTTGAGCTTGCGGCGGCTGACACCCAGGAGTTCGGCTGCGGCCTTCTGCACGAAGCCGCTGCGACGCAATGCGGCCAGGACGACCTCGCGCTCCATATCCGCCAGGGAAAAGCCCTCCGGGCCCAGCTCTCCTCCAGCGCCTCCGCGCGGGGCCGCCGGGGCCAACACCAGGTCGTCGGGCCCGATCCAGTCGCCCTCCGCCATCAGCATGGCGCGCTCTACGGCGTTGCGAAGCTCGCGCACGTTGCCCGGCCAGGCGTGTCCCGCCAGCTTCTCCAGGGCAGCTCGCGTGAAGCCCAGCCGGGGCCGCCCCAGCTCGCGGCCGAACTCGCCGATCAGATGCTCGGCCAGCGGCGCCACATCTTCGGGACGCTCCCGCAGCGGCGGCAGCCTCACGCCGATGACGTTGAGGCGGAAGTAGAGATCCTCCCGGAAGCGCCCTTCGGCGATGGCCGTCTCCAGGTCCTGATTGGTGGCCGTCACGATGCGCACGTCGGAGCGCAGGGTCTGAACGCCGCCCAGGCGTTGGAACTCGCGCTCCTGGAGAACGCGCAGAACCTTGGCCTGGGTCGCCGGCGACATGTCGCCCACTTCGTCCAGGAAGAGCGTACCGCCGTCGGCCTGCTCGAAGCGCCCCACGCGCACGCGGTCGGCGCCGGTGAAGGCGCCACGCTCGTGGCCGAAGAGCTCGGACTCCAGCAGGGTCTCGGGCAGCGCCGCGCAGTTGACCTTGACGAAGGCCCGCTGCGCGCGAGGCGAAAGGCCGTGGATCAGGCCCGCCACCAACTCCTTGCCGGTTCCGGTCTCTCCGGTGATGAGCACCGTCGCACGCGACGGTGCGGCGCGGGTGGCCAGGTCCACCGCGGCGCGCAGCGCCGGGCTGCAGCCCACGATTCGCTCGGGCGCATTGCGTGCGGCCCGCTCGGCGCGCAGGTCGCGCACCTCTCCGACCAGGCGCGCGTGCTCCACCGCCCGCGCCACGCGAAGCTCCAGAGCATCCAGCTCCAGGGGCTTCTGCACGAAGTCGAAGGCGCCCTCGCGCATGGCTTCGACGGCCGCCTCGACGGTGCCGAACGCCGTCATCACCACGATTGCGGTGCGCGCGTCCCGCTCGCGCGCGGCCCGCAGGATCGCCATGCCGTCGGCCCCCGGCAGCCGCAGATCGGTGAGCACCACGTCGTAGGGCGCGGCATCGCGGAGCTGCGTCAGCGCGGCATCGCCGCGCGCCACCGCATCCACGCGATGGCCCGCCTCCGTCAGCGCGAGCACGACGCCGCGCCGCAGCGCGTCGTTGTCCTCGGACACCAGCACCCGAGCGCCGCCGGGCGCGATCACCCCACATCTCCCGAGGCCGGCAGCCGCACCCGGAAGATGGCGCCGCCGCCGAGGCCGGCATCCAGCTCGATCGATCCGCCGTGGCTGGTGACGATCTTCTGGGCCTTGGCCAGGCCCACTCCGCTGCCCCCGTGCTTCGTGGTGAAGAAGGGATAGAAGATGCGGTCGCGCAGCTCCGCGGGAACCCCGGGGCCCGAGTCCGCCACCGACAGCACCACCTCGCAGCGGATCCGCTCATCGGGGCCCGCGGGCCGCGAAGGTCCCTGAAGCCGGATCGGCGCCTGGGCCCCCGGACGCCGCTCGACGTCGACTCCCAGGACCAGCTGCGGCGCGGTCGGGCCGGAGCACCCGACCATGGCCTCCAAGGCGTTCAGCACCAGGTCGGTCAACACCACCAGGAGCTGCTCGGAATCGCCCAGGGCCGGGGGCGCCTGGGGCGCATAGCGCCGCTCGATCTTGCCGGGGAACGAGACGCGCGCGCAGGCCCGATCGGTGGCCAGGTCCAGCAGCTGGGCCGGATCGATCGGGTGCGGCGAGGGCGCAACGGGCCGCACGAACTCCAGCGTCTGGTCCAGCGACCGTGCCACCACGCGAAGCTGCTCCAGGAGATCGAGAACCAGCGCGTGGTCCTCGCCGCCCTCGGGCAGTCGGCGCTTGAGGAGGCCGGCCATCACCTCCATTCCGGCCAGCGGGTTGCGCAGCTCGTGGGCCAGCCCGGCCGCCATCTCGCCCAGGGCGGCAAGCCGGTCGCGCAGCCGCGCCCGCTCATCGTCCCGCTCGTAGGCGGCCAGATCGCGGAACTGGATGGCGACGCCGCGCAGGTCGGCCTGGGCGTCGCGGATGGCCAGCAACGTGAAGCCGACGGTCGTCTCGGGCGCTGCGGCACCGGCAGAGAGCACCAGTTCGGCCCGCGAAGGCCGCTCGCGCCCGTCCAGGGCATCCTCCAGCAGCCCGAGCAGCTCCGGCCGGAAGGCCAGCGCGACGCGGAAGTCTCGACCCAGCCAGTCGCCGGCGTCCCCGCCGGGGCCTCCCAGGATGCGCTGCGCGGCCTGGTTCAGCGCCGTGAGCGAGCCCGCGGCATCGATCGCCAGCAGACCCGATGACAGCGAGTCGATCAACCAGGCAGCGAGGTCGGGGGCGCGGACGGGCATGCCCCGGGTTATCGGACGGCGCTCCGGAACTCTGGAGGCGACGCGCTGGCTATTCTTGGGCGGGCGAGCCCCTTCGTTCGCCTTCGGCTCTCTGCGCGCCCTCGGCGTTCTTCCTGAGATGCAGCGCACTTGAGTGGCTCGGGCTTGCGGGTCGCAGGCTCTGAAGTCGTACCCACCGCCGCGGGACTACGGGCTATTCCTAGGCGGCCGAGCCCCTTCGTTCGCCTTCGGCTCTCTGCGCGCCCTCGGCGTATCGCGCAGCGCTGGCGAGTTCCGTCGGCTCGGGCTTGCGGGCCATAGGCTCGGGTGGGATTTGGGTTTCGGGCAGGGCTGCGGGCAACGAGCGGGACAGTCCCCTTAGTTGACACGGACATTGGGCACCGATTCCGGGCGGGGCTACGGACCCGGAACCAACGGGACCGTTCCGCCAGTTCCCGGACGAGGCCCTTCGCTCGGCTGCGCGTCGCTGCGCGCGCTGCCTCGGCTCCGGATTCCTTCCCTGTTCGGAGAGTGGCGGAGCCGCCTCGGGAGGCTACTGGGCCTGGCGGGCCCTCTCGGCCTCGCACTTGCGTCGGCTGCCCTGGGCTGCGAACGACTCGTCCGCGCACGCTACCATGCGCGCGCGGAGTTGCGGTCTCGGGAAGGGGAGAGCGGGCAGCCAGGTATGGATCGGGCAGAGATCGCGCCGCTCACCGGGCTTCGCGCCTTCGCCGCTTTCGCGGTGGTGCTCTACAACCACCGCGTGCTGATCCACTCGGCGCTGCCTGGGCTCCCCGCCAGCGTGGGGACCCAAGGGTACCTGGGTGTCGATGTCTTCTTCGTCCTGAGCGGCTTCGTGCTGGCACTGAACTACGGCGGCCGGATCCACAGCGGGCGCGATTACTTCGAGTTCGTCGGCTACCGGGTGGCTCGGCTCTATCCGCTGCACCTGTTCACGCTGGCGGCGGTCCTGGTGATGGTCCACGGGGCCATGAGCCTGGGTTTCACGGTCCACAGCCCGCATCGCTTCGCGATCGACAGGCACCTCCTGCTGCACCTGCTGATGATCCACAGCTGGGGCTTCGAGGAGGGGCTCCGCTACAACCTGCCGTCCTGGTCGATCTCGGCGGAGTTCTTCGCGTATCTCCTGTTCCCGGTGTTCTGGGCTCTGACGGCGCGCTTCTCGCGACCGCGACTCGCTGGGCTCGCTGCGCCGATTGTCGTGGCCGCATCGGTGCTGATCCTGGGTGCGCTCGGGCACGACAACCTCCACATTGCGACGAAGCACACCTTGATCCGGGTGAGCGGCGCCTTCCTGGCGGGTTGCCTGGTCTTCCGGGCCCGAGCGCTGGGCGGTCCGCCGCCACGATGGGTGGAGACACTCCTGCTGGTGGGCGTCCTCGGGGTTGCCATCTCGCCCTGGACCGACCCGCTGATGGCGGTCGCCGCCTGCGCCCTGATCTACGCGCTCACGGGGGGGCAGCAGAGCCTTCTCGCCCGGCCGTTCTCGTGGGCACCCGTGGTCTGGCTGGGGCGCATCTCCTACTCGATCTACCTGGTGCACCTCCCGGTGGCCTCGGTCCTGAACCGGCTGGCGCCGAGCCTGGTCGGACCAGAAGCACCGGAGTGGGGAGGTGTCGCGCTGCTGGCGCTCGATGTGCTGCTGGTGATCGGCGTCGCGACGACGTGCTACTACGCCGTCGAACTCCCAGGCCGCCGCGTGCTGCGCCGCTCCGTGCGCCGGATCGCGGGGTATCCCGCCTAGAAGCCCGGCCGAAAAGTAGCCAACGCTGCCCCCGTGGCGGATAGAATGCGTTACGGGGGGAGTGAGGGATGCTGGGTCACCAATCGCCGCAGGGCGATTTCTTTCGGCCGGACCATGCGCTGCGTGGGCACGTAGGCGAGGGCTCGTTCTACGGGCTGCTCGCGGAGAAGGGCCAGGTGTGGTTCCGGGACGAGGACTTCGCCGGGTTGTGCCGCGAGGACTTCGGACGTCCGAGCGTGCCGCCGTCGCAGCTCTCTGTCGCGCTTCTATTGCAGGCGCACGATTCCGTCTCGGATGAGGAAGCCATCGCTCGCAGCGCTTACGACCTGCGCTGGAAGGTGGCGCTGGGCTTGGAGCTGGATGAGAAGCTCTGCGCGAAGAGCACGCTGCAGCGCTTCCGTGCCCAGCTGGTGCTCCACGAGGCGACGGGCCAGATCTTCGATCGCGGGGTCGAGGCGTGCCGCGCGGCCGGCCTGTTGAGGCGCACGACGCTCTCCGCCGCCATCGACACGACGCCCATTCTCGGACGCGGCGCGGTGCGTGACACCTACAACCTGGTCTCGGATGGGATCCGGCACGTCGTGGACGAGGTCTGCCAGCTCAAGGGCTGGGCGCGCGAGGAGATCGTGGAGGCGGAGGGCCTGAGCCGGCATTTCGCGGCCAGCTTCAAAGGCAGCCTCGAAGTCGACTGGAGCGATGCGGCGGAGCGGCGGGCCGTCGTCGGTCAGCTCGTGGCCGATGCCCGCGTCACGCTGGCCCTCACGACGCGGGCTCTACGGGGCTATGCGAAGGACGCCGCGCCGACGCAGGCCCTGCGCGAGGCACAGCGTCTTCTGGCCCAGCTCCTGGCCCAGGACGTCGACGAGGAGCCGGAAGACGGAGGCGGCCCCCCGGTCCGGCGCGGGACGCCGAAGGACCGCATCGTATCGACGACCGACCCGGAGATGCGCCACGGCCGCAAGAGCCAGTCGAAGGGCTTCGAGGGCTACAAGGCCGCGATCGTGGCAGAGACGGAGAGTGGCGTCATCCTGGCGACCGCTGTGCGAGCGGGCAACGTGCACGATCGCGAGGGGGCCGCCGCTTTGGTCGCCGAGGCGGCAGAGCGCTCGGGGCAAGAGCTTGAAGAGGTGCTCGGAGACACAGCCTACGGGGATCGCGAGACCCGCGAGTCGATCGAGGCCCTGGGTGCCGAGGTGGTCGCAAAGGCTCCGCCCGGCACGCGCAAGGGGATGTTCGACCGCACGGACTTCCGCGTCGACCCACGCCGGGTGGTGGCGCGCTGCCCAGCGGGAAAGCGCTCGATTCGCAGCAAGGCCCTCTCCGGCAACGATCCCGGCTGGAAGTACGTCTTCTCCCGCAAGGATTGCCGTCCGTGTCCGCTACGGGAGAAGTGCACGAAGAGTCGTGCGGCGGCGCGCGTCCTGCAGATCACCGAGAAGACGGAGGCACTCTGGCGTCTTCGCAAGCAACAGAAGACGAAGCGGTTCCGAAAGCGCTACCGCAAGAGAGTCGTGGTCGAGCACCGGATCGGCCGCCTGGTCCAGCTCGGGGTTCGGCAAGCGAAATACTTCGGAACGGCCAAGACCGACCGGAGTGGGGAGGTGTCGCCCTGCTGGCGCTCGATGGGCTGCTGGTGATCGGCGTCGCGACGACGTGCTACTACGCCGTGGAGCTCCCAGGCCGCCGCGTGCTGCGCCGCTCCGTGCGCCGGATCGCGGGGTATCCCGCCTAGGCTTCGTTCGGGACCAGGTACTGTTTGCCGGCCTGTTCGAGCCAGCCGTCCTGCTTGAGCTCCTTGACCACGCGGGTCACGGTCTCGCGCGAGGTGCCGATCATGTCGGCGATCTGCTGGTGGGTCAGGGACGGGGTCATGCGCTGCAGGCCCCCGTCGGGCGGCTCGTCGGCCATGCGGCGCAGCAGGCCCTTGGTGCGATCCTTCACGCGCAGGAACGACAGCGAGCTGGCTTGATCGTCGGTCTCGCGCAGCCGCCGGGTCAGCTCCTGGATCACGTGCAGGGCCAGGTCCGCATTGCGTCGCAGCAGGCTGAGGAAGTCGCCGCGCGACAGGGCCAGCAGGCGCGCGGGGCTCAGCGTCTTGACCGTCGCCGAACGCGGCCGTTGGTCCAGGAGCGCCATCTCGCCGACGAAGGCGCCCTCGCCGAGCATCTCGAGGATCTTCTCGCGCCCGTCCTCGGAAAGCTTGGTCACCTTCACCCGGCCTTCCCGGATGACGTACATGTAGTCGCCGGGCAGCCCCTCTTCCATCACCGTGGCGTTGCGCGGGTAGCGCCGCTCGATGAGGTGCTGGGCGATCTCGTCCAGGTCCTCGTCGGAGAGCTGCTCAAACAGCGGGATCTTTCGCAGCGACTCGACCGTTCCGTAGGACATGAACCCCTCCGTGGGTACTTACGTGAGGTCACCCCGACGTCGAGACCGTAGCTCGTCGACAACCCGATTCACCTCGGGACTTCCGTCCAGCGAGGTCACGAGCAGCGCGTCTCCGGTATCGATCACCGCCAGGCCTTCCACTCCCACCAGGGCGATCGTGCGTCGATCGCCCCAGACCAGATTTCCCGTCGCCTCGTGGGCGACCACGTCGCCCCCGAGCACCCGATTTCGCCCCGGCTCGACTCCCAGCTCTTCGGCCAGCGACTGCCAGGTCCCCACGTCGCTCCAGCGAAAGTCGACGGGGAGCACCCAGACGCGCCGGCTCTTCTCGAGCACCGCCACATCGATCGGCAGCGAAGGAGAACGCCCGTAGGCCCGCTCGATCGCAGCCGGAGCTTTGCGGCCCCGAGGGCTCCGGCGAACCGGAGCGAGCGCCCGGTAGATTCCCGGCGCGTGGGCCTCAACCTCCTCCAGGATCGTCCGCACCCCCCAGACGAAGATGCCGGCGTTCCAAAGATGGCCCCCGTGCTGCAGGAACCGGCGCGCTCGAGCCGCATTGGGCTTTTCGACGAAACGCGCCACCCGGTGTAGGCCAGAGAACTCGCTCCCCGCGGGATCTCCCAGCCGGATGTAGCCATACCCCGTCTCGGCGCGGGTCGGGCGCAC
>CAMYOO010000188.1 GCA_947260035.1 uncultured delta proteobacterium | reverse complement strand
GCGGACCGCAGCGCGGCGGCCGCCTCGGGCAGGGCGTCCGCCAGATCGCCCGCCATGAGCCCGGAGTCGCCCAGCGCCAGGCGATCTCCGGCCAGGCCGTGCAGGTACGCCCCGACGCCCGCTGCGCAGCGTGGCGCCAGCCCCTGGGCCAGCAGCGCCGCGATCAGACCGGTGAGGACGTCGCCGGTGCCCCCGCTGGCCAGCGCCGGCCCGCCGGTGGGATTGATGAGCGGCGGCGCGCCGGCCTCGGCCACCACGGTGGCGGCGCCCTTCAGCACCACCACGGCGCCGGTCTCCTCCGCCAGGCGCCGGGCCGCGCCCAGCCGGTCGCGCTGGATTTCGGCGGTCTCGCAGCCCAGCAGGCGCGCCGCCTCACCGGGATGGGGCGTGATCACGCTGGCGCGCAGCTCGCCGGGGTGACCTTCGAATGCGTTGATGCCGTCGGCGTCCAGGACCAGCGGCTTGGAGATGCGCTTGCACAGCGCGCGCACCAGCGCCTCGGTCTGCGCTGCACGCCCGATACCCGGACCCAGCGCCACCACGTCGCGTTCTTCGGCCAGCGCCAGGATGGCATCCTCCGCGGCTCCAGCGAAGGCGCGCTCGGGCGTGTCCGCCACCGGCGCCGTCATGGCCTCGGTGCACTTCTCCTCCAGCACGTCGTTCAAGCCTGCCGGACAGGCCAGGGTCACGAGCCCCGCACCGCCCCGAATCGCGGCCCGGGTGGCCAGTGCGGCCGCACCGGTCTTTCCCTCGGACCCCGCCACCACCAGCACGTGCCCGAAGCTCCCCTTGTGCCCCTCGCTGCGGCGCTCGGGCAGCAACGCGGCCGCGCCGGCCCGCGTCCACAGCTCGGCCTCGACCTCGACGCCCGGCGCCCGCTCCGCGATGCCGATCCGCGCCACGCTCACCGCACCCGCCAGGCTGCGGCCCGGCTCCAGCGCCAACCCCAGCTTGGGCAGACCGAAGGTGATGGTCTCATCGGCGCGCACCGCGACGCCGTGCACCTGGCCGGTGTCGGCGTCCAGGCCGGAAGGCAGGTCCACGGCCACGACGCAGGCCTCCCGGGCGTTGATCGCCTGGATGGCCCGGGCCGCAGCGCCTTCCACCGCGCGCGCGAGCCCGGTGCCGAAGATCGCGTCCACGATCAGGTCGGCGCCCGCCCCGTCGCCCTCGGCCACTCCGAACGCCCGGGCGCGTTCCAGCTGCGCCGCGGCATCGCCCCGCGGCGTGCCCAGCAGCGCCACGTCCACCTCCACGCCCAGAGCGTGCAGGTGCCGCGCCGCCACCAGACCATCGCCGCCGTTGTTGCCGGCGCCGCATACCACGTGAACGCGGCGTGGGCGGCGCGCCAGTACGGCCTCGGCCACCGCCCGGCCGGCGCTCTCCATGAGCACCGGGCCCGGAACGCCCAGCTCCTCGATCGTGTGTCGATCGAGCGCGCGCATGCCCTCGGCGCCCACCAGCGGCCAGATCTTCATCCCACTCCATTGTCCAGCACGACGTGGCCTACGCAAGCTCCGGCGTCGTGGCTGAGGCTGAGAAGCGTGTGCGCCACGCCCAGCTCGCGGGCGCGGCGCTCGCTGGCGCCGGCGAAGCGCAGCTCCGGCGCCCGACCTGACCCGCCCAGGATGCGGACCTCGTGCCAACCGCCCAGGGGCATTCCCAGCGCGCGCCGGGCCGCCACCTTGGCAGCGAAGCGAGCGGCGCGGCTCTCCAGGCGCGGGTTGGCGACGCGCTCTTCTTCCGTGAACAGGCGCCGGCGCAGGCGCTCCCCGAAGCGGTCCTCGGCCCGCGCGAAGCGCTCCAGATCCACCATCTCGACGGCGAGGCCGACGATCACGAGAGACGGCTGCGCAGGTCCTCGAGGGCGCGCTCGATCCCCACCAGCAGCGCCCGGGCCACCAGCGCCCGCCCCACGGCGACGCGCTCCAGAGCCCCCACGCGCTGGGCGAAGGGCCGCATGCTGCGCCAGTCCAGGCCGCCACCCAGGGCGACGGGCATCCGCAGCTTCGCGGCCAGGCGCGAGGCATCGGCCAGGGCCTCGAGAGCCGCGGCACGCGGGCCATCGGGCAGATCCACGGCATTGGCCGTATGGAACTCGACGCCGGCGACGCCCGCGGTGTGGGCGGCCTTCACCGCGTCCACCTCGGCGTTGACGCGCGCCCAGGCCGGGATGCCGGCCTCCTCCAGCTGGCGCAGCACGGGCGCGGTGGCCGGCTCGATCAACAGGACCCGATCCGGCCGGACCTCCAACGCGGCCTTCAAGCCGCCGGGAGACGACTCGATGGAGAGCTCCAGACAGCGGGCTACGCGGCGCACTTCCACGGCGTCACCCTCACGCTGGCCGGAGATGCGCACGGCGTCCACGCCGGCCAGCTCGGCCAGCTTGACCGCGGCGACCGCATCCAGCTCGGGGCTGGGCGCCACGTCGCGCAGCGCGTACAGGGGATCCAGCACGAAGACCAGACCGCTCACGTTCCGCCGAGCCTCCGCTGGACCAGATTCGCCAGGTCTTTCGCCAGCTCGTTCACGCGCGCCTCGTCCTCGCCCTCGACCATGACCCGGGCCTTCATCTCGGTGCCGCTGTAGCGCAGCAGGATGCGGCCCTTCCCGGCCAGCTCCTGCTCCAGCTTGCGCACCGCCTCGACCACCTCAGGGACCTGCTCGAAGGGCTTTCGCTCCGAGACGCGTACGTTCAGCAGCACCTGCGGGAAGCGCTGGAAGCCGGCCACCAGCTCCGAGAGCGGCTTGCCGGTGCGCTTCATGATCGCCAGCGCCTGGAGCGCGGTGATGAGCCCATCGCCGGTGGTGTTGTGGTCGAGGAAGACGAAGTGCCCCGACTGCTCGCCGGCCAGGTTGTAGCCGCCGTTGCGCATGGCCTCGACCATGTAACGGTCACCCACCTGGGTGCGAATCAGGCCCAATCCCATCGCTTCCAGCGCCTTCTCCAGGCCCATGTTGCTCATCACGGTGCCCACGGCGGCGCCGCCCTCGAGCTCCCCGCGCTCCGACAGGTCGCTCGCGAAGAGCGCGAGCAGAGCATCGCCCTCCACCACGTCGCCGTTCTCGGCCACGATCACCACGCGGTCCGCGTCGCCGTCGAGAGCGATGCCCAGATCCGCGCGCACCTCGCGCACGCGGGCCACCGTGTGCTCCGGGTACAGCGAGCCGACACCGTCGTTGATGTTGCGGCCGTTGGGATCCACGCCCAGGCTGAAGACCTCGGCGCCCAGCTCGGACAGCACCGTAGGTCCCACCTTGTAGGCGGCGCCGTTGGCACAATCCAGCACCACACGCAGCCCGTCCAGCGTGAACTCACGGGGGAAGGTGTTCTTCAGGAACACCACGTAGCGACCCGAAGCGTCGTCGATGCGGTGGGCGGTGCCGATCTCCCCGGGCTCGGCTCGCGCTCCCTCCAGGGCGCCCGAGGCGATCAGGTTCTCGATCCGCTGCTCGATGGCGTCGTCCAGCTTGAAGCCATCCCGCGAGAAGAACTTGATCCCGTTGTCTTCGTAGGGGTTGTGGCTCGCGGAGATCATCACACCCGCGTCGCAGCGCATGTCGGCCGTCAGGAATGCCGTGCCCGGGGTCGGCATGGGCCCGACCAGCAGCACCTCGCCCCCGGTCGAGCAGATCCCGGCGGCCATGGCGTTCTCGAACAGGTACCCGGAGAGCCGCGTGTCCTTGCCGATGATGATGCGATGGCGTTCCGTGCCGTTGCGCTGGAAGACGTGCGCAATCGCCTGCCCCAGGGCCAGCGCCGTCTCCGCCGTCATCGGGTGCCGGTTGGCCGTCCCGCGAACCCCATCGGTTCCAAAGAGCTTCCGCTTCATCCCGCGCCGTTCTCCCCTGCGACTTCGATCGCCTCGATCCGGACCCGCACCTTCACGCTGGTCGGCTCTTCGACCCACACGTGAGTTCCCCCCAGGTTGAGCCTCGCCTCGCGCTCGGTCTCCTGGGACAGGCCCGTGATGTCGATTGCCTCGGTCACCGCCTCACTCAGCCTCAAAACCTCGCGACGCGCTCCGGTAACGGACACTCGGGGCGGTTCCACCTCCACGGCGGCCACCCGAAAGCCCTGAGCGGGTTCGCCGGCCAGATCCGCGCGCACTGCCATCACTTTCGTCCCTCGACGCTCGAACTTGACCTCGAGGCGCGAGGGCGAACGCGACACCACCTCGGCCCCGCGCGGTGCCTCGATGGGCTCCTGGGGCACGTCGAAATCGGCCGAGCCACGGCGCACGCCGGACACGTCGACCACGTACTCCAGGGTCTCGCCGGCCAGGTTGCGCAGGGCCGCCCGGCTGCCCTGAACCCGGATGTTGATGGCTTCCGTGTTCTGGTCGGTGATGACCAGCTGCTCGGGCACGTTCTGGAACACGACCGGAATGTCGAAGGGCTTCTGGGTATGGCTCGACCCCTGGGCCACCACCCACAGCAGCACGGCGATCAGCACCGCAGCCACCTTGTAGGCGCGGGTCGAAGCCTTCTTGCGGGCCATCAGTCGGTCCCCACCGAGCGCAGGTGGCTGGGCTTGTCCTCGCTCACGTCGGGCTCCACCACCTCCAACGGCTCGCGCTCGCCGGCCAGCAGGTCGCGCAGCACTTCGCGCAAGCGCGGCGCATCCAGGTCGCGCGTCATTTCGCCCGCGACCACCACGGAGATCGCCGCCGACTCCTCGGAGACCACCACCACGACCGCGTCGCTGTCCTCGGTTATGCCGACGGCGGCTCGATGCCGCGTGCCCACGCCCTCGGGCAGATCGCTGCGCAGGGTGAGCGGCAGCACGCAGCCCGCGTGGGTCAAGCGCCCGTCCTGGACCACCACGGCGCCGTCGTGAAGCGGCGAGTACGGCAGGAAGATCGCCGTGAGCAGCTCCTTGGTCGGCACCGCCTCCAGGCGCACACCGGCCTCGATCAGGTCGTCCAGGCGCGTCTCACGCTCGAGCACCACCAGCGCGCCCACGCGCTTGGACGCCAGGGTCTGCGCCGCCCGCACGATCTCCTCGAGCATCTGCGTCTCTTCCTGGCGCGAAACCGCGGGGAAGAATCCGCGTCCCATGCGCGCCAGAGCGCGCCGGATGTCCTGCTGGAACAAGATGATGATGATGATCACGCCCCAGGTGAAGAAGTTCTCGAGGATCAGGCCCACCGTCGCGAGCTGGGCCCAGTCGGAGATCAAACGCACGGCGATCAGGACCAGCAACCCGGTCAGCATCTGCACCGCGCGCGTGCCGCGGATCAGCAGCAGCAGCCAGTAGACGGCGAACGCCACCGCCAGGATGTCCAGGCTGTCCCAGATGGGATGGAAGTGCTCCTGGACGTAGGTCCAGACCTCCAGGAGACGCTGCCAGAGGAACTGGATCACGCGTCCCCTCCTGCAGCGCGCGGCGCGCGGGCGCCGCGCAGCGCCTCGGCCACGGCCACGGCGCGTACGGCACCGGGCACGTCGTGGACGCGGATCGCGTCGGCGCCGGCGAAGACGGCGACAGCCGCCGCGGCGTGCGACGCATCATCGCGCTGCTCCACCGGGTCGCCGGTCAGACGGCCCAGGAAGGACTTGCGGGACAGTCCCAGCAGCACCGGTACACCCAGGCGGTCGCGCAATCCGTCCACGCCGGCCACCAGGGCCAGGTTCTGCTCCAGGTGCTTGCCGAAGCCGATGCCCGGATCGGCAACGATTTCCTTCACGCCGGCGCGGCGGGCACACTCGATCGAGGCGGCCAGCTCGTCAGCCACCTCGGCCACCACCGCGTCGAACGTCACGTCATCCTGCATCGTGGCGGGTTCGCCACGCAGGTGCCCGAGGATCAGCCCAGCGCCGGCCTGCGCTGCGGCCTCCAACAGCTCGGGATCCCGGCCCCCGGACACGTCGTTCACCACACGCGCGCCGGCGTCCAGCGCCGCGCGAGCCACCGCAGCCTTGCGCGTATCGACCGAGACCGGCGTGTCGGCGGCCAGACCTCGAATCACGGACACCACTCTCTGGATCTCGACCTCGGCCGACACCGGATGAGCGCCCGGGCGCGTCGATTCGCCCCCTACGTCCACCAGGTGCGCACCCTGGGCCGCGAGCTCCCGGCCGCGCGCCAGCGCGGCTTCGAGCCCTTCGTATTGCCCTCCGTCCGAGAAGGAATCCGGTGTCGTATTCAGGATCCCGACGATCGTGACGCGGTCGCCGTGGAAGAGCACGGCGCCTAGCCCGGGATGGGCTCGGGGTCGGGAACCTTGTCGCCCGGGAACTCCTGCCTCGGCTCTGCATCCTCCGTCGGGCGCGTGGGGGGCCCGGCCTGGGCCACGGGCTCCGGCGGGCGGGCGGGCATCGGCTCGCCGGCCAGCAGGGCCTTCAGGTCCTTGGAATCGAGGGTTTCGCGCTCGAGCAATGCCTCGGTGATCCGGTCCAGCGTCTCGCGGTTGTCTCCGAGAAGCTTCTTGGCGTCGTCGTACAGCCCGCGCAGCATGCGGCTGACCTCGTCGTCGATCTCCTCGGCCTTCTTCTCGCTGAAGTCCTTGCGCGACATGAAGTCGCGCCCGAGGAAGACGTCGTGATCCTCGTCGCCGAAGGACACCGGACCGATCCGCTCGCTCATGCCGTACTTGCAGACCATGCGCCGCGCCATGTCCGTGGCCTGGCGCAGATCGTTCTCGGCGCCGGTCGAGAACTGGTCGAATACCAGCTCCTCGGCGGCGCGACCGCCCATGGCGTGCTTGATCATGTCCAGCATCTGGTCACGGTTCAGGCTGTAGCGGTCCTCGTCGGGCAGCGTCTGGGTGAGCCCCAGCGCCATTCCACGCGGGATGATCGTCACCTTGTGGACGGGATCGCAGCCGGGCGCGAGCATGGCCACCAGGGCGTGTCCGGCCTCGTGG
>CAMYOO010000187.1:2733-11961 GCA_947260035.1 uncultured delta proteobacterium | reverse complement strand
CTCACCCTGTACGGCGACCTGGATCTCTCGGTGATCGACGAGATGCCGCCCGGGCGCACGCCGGTCACGACCGACGTCTTCCGTCAGGGCGAGGGCGAGCGCGTAGTGCAGCTGATCCACCAGACGGCTGCCCGCGGCGAGCAGATCTACGTGGTGTACCCGCTGGTCGAGGAGTCGGAGAAGATGGACCTGCGCGCCGCCGTCGAGTCGGCGCAGCGCATCGCCCGCGCGTTCCCGGAGTTGAGCGTGGATCTGGTGCACGGCCGGCTCGACGCGGTGGCGCGGTCCGAGGCCATGCGCCGCTTCGAGCGCGGCGAGACCCAGGTGCTGGTCTCCACCAGCGTAATCGAGGTGGGTGTGGACGTTCCCAACGCCACCCTCATCGTCGTGGAGCATGCCGAGCGCTTCGGCCTCGCCCAGCTCCACCAGCTGCGGGGGCGGGTGGGGCGCGGCACACGCCCGGGCACCTGCGCGCTGGTGGCACGCGGCGGCGGCGAGGGCAGCGAGGCGCGCATCGAGGCGATGCTGGAGACCACCGACGGCTTCCGCATCGCCGATGCGGACCTGCGCATCCGCGGGCCGGGCGAGTTCCTGGGAACACGCCAGCACGGGAAGCTGCCGGACCTGCGTATCGCCGACCTGGTGCGCGACGCGCGCCTGGTCTCGATGGCGCGCGAGGCCGCGCTGGCCCAGGTTCGCGACGACCCGGGTCTGGCTCGCGCGTCGGTGCTGCGCGATGCCGTGCGCGCCCGCTGGGGCAGCCGCCTGGCCCTGGCCGACGTGGGATGAGCGCCGCTCCGGTCCGTATCGAGGGGATCTCCAGCCTGGCTGCCGTCCCGCTGTCCCGCCTGCTGATGGTGAGCCTCACCGACGGTCACAACCTGGTGCAGCGCATCTGTGACGAGTGGCGCAGCGGCGCCAATCGCTTCGGCCGGGAGGGCGAGGCGCTGTTTGCGGCCTGGCGCCGCGGCAAGCTGGTCGGCGTGTGTGGGTTGAATCGGGACCCCTTCTCCGACGCGCGTCCCGACGATGCCCGGCTGCGGCATCTCTACGTGGATCCGGCGGCGCGCCGCGTCGGTGTGGGGCGCGAGCTCACGCTGCGCTGCATCGACCGCGCTCGGCAGGGCTTCACGCGCGTGCGCCTCCGCTGTCATCAGCCCGCCGCGATTGCGCTCTACCTCACGCTGGGATTCGCGCCTGTGAACGAACGCGACGCCACCCACGCCCTGGAGATCTAGAGCACGGCCTCCACCAGGTGCGGCCCCGGCTCCGCCAGCGCGCGCTCCACCGCGCGCACCAGGTCGGTGGTGCGTTCCACGCGCTCACCGGGCACGCCGAAGCCGCGGGCCAGAGCCACCCAATCGATCTCCGGGTGCGTCAGATCGGTGAGCGACGCGGCCTTGGGCCCCGGCTCGACCACGCCCGCCCGCGCCAGCTCGAACTGCAGGATGCGGTAGGCGCGGTTGGAGCAGATCACGGTGGTCACGTTCAGGCCCTCGCGCGCCTGGGTCCACAGGGACTGCAGCGTGTAGAGCCCGCCGCCGTCGGCCTGGAAGGCGATCACCGGCCGGTCGGGGCAGGCGAGGGCGGCGCCCGTCGCCACCGGGAGCCCCTCGCCGATGGCGCCGCCGGTGAGCCCCAGATAGGTATGGGGCGGCACGCCTGCGGCCTGCCCGAACCAGGGGCCGCCGCTGGTGGCGGCCTCCTCGACGACGATGGCGTGCTCGGGCTGTACTGCGGCCAGGGCCGCGCCCAGGGAGGGCGGGTCCAGGGCGGCATCGCCTGGGTCGGGCCGCGCCGGGGCCGCGAAGGCTCCTTGCGCGGGTGCGCCCAAGGCGTCGGCCAGCGCCTCCAGCCCGGCCGCCGCATCCTCGCGCGGCTCCGCCAGCACCAGCGCCTCGCAGCCCTCCGGCACCAGCCGGCTCGGCAGCCCGGGGTAGGCGAAGAAGGCCACCGGATCCGGCGCGCCGGCCAGCACCAGCCAGCGAACCTCGCCCAGGGTCTGGAGCACGTGCTCCGGGAAGTAGGGCATGCGCTCGACCGACGGCAGGCCGGCGCCGCGCTCCAGGCGCGAAGGGAAGGTCTCGGCGATGAGCCGCGCCCCGGTCGCCGCGGCCACCCGGGCCGCCGCGCGCAAGCCCGGCTCGCGCATCCCCAGCGCGCCCAGCAGGATGGCGCCGGGCTCCCCACCCCGCAGCGCGGCCCGTCGTCATCGCTGGCGGCCCCGGCCGCCAGGTCGCTGGGCACCACCAGGGTCGCCACGTGCCCGGGCCGCGTGCCGGCCACCGCCAGCGCCTCGGCCGCGTCCGAGGCCAGGTCTTTGGCCGACGAAGCGCGCCGCACCCAGTCCGAACAGGGGCGCGCCAGGGACTCGATGTCCGAGGTGAGCGGCGCATCGAAGGGCAGGTGGTGGTCCGGGTGGTCGCCCACCAGGTTGAGCAGCGGGCTGCGCGCGCGCCAGGCGTTGTGGAGGTTGGCGATTCCATTGGCGAAGCCCGGACCGTGGTGAAGCAGTGTCAGCGCAGGCCGGTCGGCCATGCGCCCGTAGCCGTCGGCGGCCCCGGTGCAGACGCCCTCGAAGGTGGCCAGCACCGCGCGGATCCCGGCCACCCGATCGAGGGCTGCAACCACCGGCATCTCGGAGGTGCCCGGGTTCGCGAAGCAGATTTCGACGCCTGCGGAGGCGGCGGTCTGGAGCAGGGATTCGGCGCCGGATCGTTCGACCATGCCGGGCAGGCTAACACCTCTCCCTGGATCCCCGGAGGGGGTCCCAGAGGACTGAAAAAGACTGGAACATCGGGCCTTGGGGTTCTAGTGTCCGGCCGCGTCAAGGATGCCCCGGAGGGGCTTCCGCGCCCCGGGCTTCGGCTCACCTCACGCCCACCCGGATTCGACCGCCCTGCACACGGGAGACTGCGCGCACATGGACACGACCACCATCGCCTTCATCGCCTCGATCCTGGCTCTGCTCGCCGGGGTCGCCTTCTACCGCCGGGTGGTGTCCGCACCCACCTCGACCGAGCGGGCCAACGAGATCGCCGCGGCCATCGCCACCGGCGCCTCCGCCTTCCTGCGGCGCCAGTACACCACGGTGGCCATCGTGGGCGTGCCGATCCTGATCCTTCTGGGCGCCGCGCTCGGTCCCTGGTACGCGGGCGGCTTCATCCTGGGCGCCGTGGCCAGCGCGGCCGCCGGCTTCATCGGCATGAACGTCTCCGTGCGCGCCAACGTGCGCGTGGCCGAGGCGGCCAAGACCGGATACGGCCCGGCCTTCGGCCTCGCCTTCCAGGGTGGCGCGGTGACGGGCCTCCTGGTCGTCGGCGCCGGGCTGCTCTGCCTGTCGCTGATCGTCTTCGCCATGCACGCGGCGGGCTACGACAAGCCCGATGCCCTGATCGGCCTGGCCTTCGGCGGCTCGCTGATCTCGGTCTTCGCGCGTCTGGGCGGCGGCATCTTCACCAAGGGCGCCGACGTGGGCGCCGACCTGGTGGGCAAGGTGGAGGCCAACATCCCCGAGGACGATCCGCGCAACCCCGCCGTGATCGCCGACAACGTGGGCGACAACGTGGGCGACTGCGCCGGCATGGCCGCCGACCTCTTCGAGACCTACGGCGTGACGGCGGCCGCCGCCATGCTGCTGGCCCACATCTTCTTCCCGGGCAACGAGACCATGTTCCTCTACCCGCTGGCCATCGGCGCCGCGGGGATCGTGGGAACCCTGGTGGCGCTGCCCTTCGTGCGCATCGGCGAGCCCGCCGAGGGCCACCAGCCGGCCGTCATGCGCGCCATGTACACGGGCCTGGGTATCGCCACCGTGGTGCTGCTGGGCCTGATTTTCGTGATCAACGACCTGACCGAGATCCCGCTCCAGGACGCGGAGGGCAACCCGCTCACCGGCATGGCCCTATGGGTCTGCGCTGCCGCCGGCGCCGTGGTGACCGCCGCCATGATGTGGGTGACCGACGTCTACACCGGCGACGGCTCGCGCTTCGTGGACAAGATCTCCCGCGCCAGCGAGGGCGGCCACGCCACCAACATCATCGCCGGCCTGGCCGTGGGCATGCAGTCCACGGTGGTTCCGGTGGTGGTGATCGCTTCGTCGATCATCGTCTGCCACAACATGGCCGGCGTTTTCGGCGTGGGCATCGCCGCCATGAGCATGCTGTCCCTGGCGGGCATCGTGGTCTCCATCGACGCCTACGGCCCCATCACGGACAACGCCGGCGGCATCGCCGAGATGGCCGAGCTGGGCGAGGACGTGCGCAACGTCACCGACCCGCTGGACGCCTTCGGAAACACCACCAAGGCCGTCACCAAGGGCTATGCCATCGCCTCCGCCGGGCTGGCCGCGGTGGCGCTCTTCGCCACCTACATCCAGGACCTGAAGCACAGCGGTATTGCGGCGGACTTCGACCTGACCAATACGGCAGTGGTGGTGGGTCTCTTCATCGGCGCCATGATCCCCTTCATCTTCGCCTCCCTGGCCATGGACGCCGTGGGCGTGGCCGGCGGTCGCGTGGTGGACGAGGTGCGGCGCCAGTTCAAGGAGATCCCGGGCATCATGGAGGGCACCGGGAAGCCGGACTACGCCACCTGCGTGGACATCGTCACCCAGACAGCCTTGAGGCAGATGGTGGCTCCCGCGCTGATTCCGGCTCTGATTCCGATCATCGTGGGCTTCACCCTGGGCCCCTCCGCCCTGGGCGGGCTGCTGATCGGCTCCATCGTGTCCGGCGTGTGCGTGGCCATCTCGATGACCACCGGCGGCGCCGCCTGGGACAACGCCAAGAAGTACATCGAGAGCGGCTCCTACGGGGGCAAGGGCTCCGAGGCCCACAAGGCCGCGGTTACCGGCGACACCGTCGGTGATCCCTACAAGGACACCGCGGGCCCGGCCATCAACCCGATGCTCAAGCTGGTGAACATCGTCGCGCTGCTGATCATCCCCTTCCTGGCGTAGGACAGGGGCGGGACGGGTGGACGCAGAACGCCACCCGAAGGACCGCCTCAAGGCGGTCCTCACGCTGCCCGACGCGGTGCTGCTCATCGTGTCGTCGGTCGTCGGTTCGGGGATCTTCCTCACCCCGGGCCGCATCGCCGATCTGCTGCCGCACCCCGGCCTGATTTTCGCCGCCTGGCTGGCCGGCGGTCTGCTGTCCCTGGCCGGCGCCCTGGCCAACGCCGAGCTCGGCGCCATGTTCCCCCACGCCGGCGGCGACTACGTCTACTTGCGCCGTGCCTTCCATCCCCTGGCCGGCTACTTCGTGGGCTGGCTCTCGTTCTTCGTGATCTTCGTGGGCACCATCGCCACCCTGGCGGCGGGCTTCGCGTCGAACCTGGGCCCCTGGCTCGGCTACGGCGACGCCGGCGTGCTGCCGGTGGCCGTCGGCGTCACCGTCGCGCTGTCCGCGCTCAACTACGTGGGCGTGCGCTGGGGCGCCCTGGTCAACAACGTCACCGCGTGGATCAAGATCCTGGCCCTGCTGGCGTTCGGCATGCTGGGGCCATTGTTGGGAAGCGGCGACGCCGCGAACCTTCAGCCCCTGGTGCAGGGGGCGACGCGGGTCGCGCCCCTGGCGGCCTTCGGGCTGGCCATGTCGCCGGTTCTGTTCAGCTACCTGGGCTGGAACTCCACCATCTACGTGGCCAGCGAGATCAAGGACGCCGCCCGCAACGTGCCGCGCTCGCTTTTCCTGGGGCTCTTCGTGTGCACCGGGATCTACCTGGTGGTGAACGCGGTCTACCTGTACGCGATCCCGATCCATGATCTGCGCGGCGTAGACAACGCGGGCGAGGCTGCGGCCGACGCGCTCTTCGGAGGACTCGGAGGCAGACTGGTGGGCGGCTTCGTGCTGGCCTCGATCCTCGGCACCGTGAACGCCACGATCCTGGTGGGCCCGCGCATCGCCTACGCCATGGCCATCGACGGCGTCTTCTTTCGGGGCGTGGACAGGGCCCACCCCATCTTCGGCACTCCCTACGTGGCCATTGCGCTCCAGTGCGCGGTGACCGTGGCCCTGCTGGTGGTGCTGAACGTGTTCCCCAGCTCGCTCTTCGTGTCCGCCCTGGACTACACGGTCTTCGCGATCCTGCTGGCCACGATGGCCGACGTGGCCGCCCTGTACCGGCTGCGCCGCACCCAGCCGGATCGGCCGCGGCCCTACCGGGCCTGGGGCTACCCGACGGTGCCGTTTGCGTACTTCGTGGTCTGCGGGGCCATCGCCTGGAACCTTTTGGCCGGCCAGCCCCGCGAGTCCTTCGTGGTGCTGGCCATGGCCGCCACCTGCTTCCCCTTCTACGCCTGGTTCCGGCGGCGGGTGGCGGTGGGGTAGGGAGCGGTCGGGCTCGCGCGGGGCGCATCTCTCGACCCTCGCCCCACCGGCACGTGCCCAGGAGGGCGCCCCAGCCAGCTTGTAGAGAAGGACGGGTGCGTGAGCTCTGACGAGAGCGGCGGTGCGTGCGCAGACGGCGTGGCGATCAACGGAACGGCGGGCGTTGCGGTAAGCCGGGACGGCAGGAACGTCCACGTGGTGTCCACCACGTTGGCAACGGCGCCGTAGCGGTCTTCGCGCGTCAGAAGAAGTAGACGGATCCTGAACGACCGCGTGGGGATCGAGGGCGGGGCGCCGGGGCGCCGCTCTGCGAGCTCGGCGTGAGGAAGTTTGCGCTGAGGGGATTTCTTCAATAATCTTGGGCCCTTGCGTCCTCTGGGAGCAGGGGTCATGTCCTCGTTTCAGCATCATTTCAACAAGCTCAATCGGCTTCCGCCCTACGTGTTTGCGGAGGTCAACGCCCTCAAGGACGCCGCTCGGCGCGCCGGCGAGGACGTGATCGACCTGGGCATGGGCAATCCGGACCTGCCCACGCCCGATCACGTGGTGGACAAGATCTGCGACTCCGCGCGCAACCCGCGCAACCACCGCTACTCGGCGTCGCGCGGACTGCCCAACCTGCGGCGCGGGATCTCCGAGTGGTACGAGCGCAACTGCGGCGTGGGCGTGGATCCCGAGAACGAGTGCATGGCAGTGATCGGGGCCAAGGAAGGCCTGGCCCACTTCGTGCTGATGACCGTCGGCCCGGGCGACGTGGTGCTGTGTCCCGACCCCACGTACCCGATCCACCAGTACTCGGTGATCATCTCCGGCGGCGACCTGCGCCACGTGCCGCTCACGCCCGACTCGGACTTCTTCGAGAACCTCGAGCAGGCCATGGAGCGCACCTGGCCCAAGCCGAAGATGCTGATCCTCTCGTTCCCCCACAACCCGACGACGACGGTGGTCGACCGGGCCTTCTTCGAGCGCATCGTGGCCTTCGCCCGCGCCAACGACCTGATGGTGGTCCACGACTTCGCCTACGCCGAGATCTGCTTCGACGACTACCGGCCGCCGAGCATCCTGGAGGTGCCCGGCGCCCGCGAGGTGGCCATCGAGTTCGGCTCGCTCTCCAAGAGCCACTCCATGGCCGGCTGGCGCGTGGGCTTCGCCGCCGGCAACCGAGAGATGATCGCCGCCCTGACGCGCATCAAGAGTTACCTGGACTACGGCATCCCCACGCCGATCCAGGTGGGCGCCATCGTGGCCCTGCGCGGGCCCCAGGACTGCGTGGCCGAGGCGGCCGCCGCCTACCGCGAGCGCCGCGACGTGCTGATCGACGCGTTGGCCGCGCCGGGCGAGGGCCAGTGGAAGATCGAGAAGCCCCTGGGAACCATGTTCGTGTGGGCGCCGATCCCCGAGCGCTTCCGGGAGCTCGGCTCCCTGGGCTTCTCCAAGCACCTGTGCGCCGAGGCCAAGGTGGCCGTATCTCCAGGAATCGGCTTCGGCCAGCACGGCGAGGGCTACGTGCGCTTCGCCCTGGTGGAGAACCCGCATCGGATCCGCCAGGCGGTGCGCGGCATCCGGCGCTTCCTGCGCGAGGCGAAGGTGTGATGAGCAAGGACGCCGTCGGCATCGGTCTGGTCGGCCTGGGCACCATCGGCACCGGGGTGGTGAAGGTGCTGCAGCAGAACGCCGAGGTGATCTCGGAGCGCCTGGGCTTCCCGCTGCGACTGGTGCGCATCGCCGACCTGGACCTGGAGACGGACCGGGGCGTGGATCTCTCGGGCGTGCGCTTCGACTCGGACAGCGAAGGGCTGCTGGACGACCCCGAGGTGCAGATCGTCGTGGAGCTGATCGGCGGCTACGACGTGGCCCGCCGGATCACCCTGGCGGCCATCGAGCGCGGCAAGCACGTGGTCACGGCCAACAAGGCGCTGCTGGCGCTGCACGGCGCCGAGATCTTCGACGCCGCCAGCGAGCGCGGCGTGGACGTGGCCTTCGAGGCCAGCGTGGGCGGCGGGATTCCCATCCTGCGCTCCCTGCGCGAGGGGCTCTCGGCCAACCAGATCACCAGCCTGCACGGCATCATGAACGGCACCACCAACTACGTGCTCACCCAGATGGAGGCATCCGGGGAGCCGTTCGAGGTGGTGCTCAAGCGCGCCCAGGACCTGGGCTACGCCGAGGCCGACCCCAGCTTCGACGTGGACGGGATCGACGCCGCCCACAAGCTGACCCTGCTGGTGGCCATGGCCTTCGGGGCGCGGCTCACCTTCAAGGACATCCCCACCGAGGGCATCCGCGGGCTCACGCCCCTGGACTTCGAGGCCGCCGAGCGCTTCGGCTGCAAGATCAAGCTGCTGGGCATCGCCAAGGCCCACGACGATGGGCGCATCGAGGCGCGCGTCCACCCCACGTTGATCCCGGCGACCAGCCTGCTGGCCCACGTGGACGGCGCCATGAACGCCATCGCCGTGCACGGCAACGCCGTCGGGCCGACGCTCTTCTACGGCGCCGGCGCGGGCGAGATGCCCACCGCCAGCGCCGTGGTGGCCGACCTGATGGAGATCGCCCGCGAGCTGCGCAGGGGCACCGCGGGGCGCGTGGCGCCGCTGTCCTACGCGCCTCAGCACCTGCGGCAGCGGCCCCAGGTGCCGCTGGGTGACCTGTACGCGCGCGCCTACCTGCGCTTCACCGCCCTGGACCGGCCGGGCGTGCTGTCCCACATTGCCGGCGCGCTGGGCGAGCAGGGCATCGGCATCGAGTCGGTGATCCAGCAGGCCCGCGGCTCCGCGGCCGAGTCGGTGCCGGTGGTGATCCTGACCCATCCCGCGCGGGAGGCGGCCGTGCGCGCCGCCCTCGCGGAGGTCGACCGCCTTCCGGACGTAACGGCGCCGACCCTGTTCCTGCGCAT
>CAMYOO010000187.1:0-2684 GCA_947260035.1 uncultured delta proteobacterium | reverse complement strand
GAGCCTCCGCAACGAGCAGGAGCGCTACCCGCTCGACGAGGTGAGGTACACGGACTCCGAGGGCGGCCTGCTCCAGGTGGTCCACGACAAGGACGAGCTGCGCAAGACCTCCGCCGAGGAGTGGAAGGCGCTCTTCGAGGAGCGCGCCCACTCCAGCGTCTGGCCCTACGGTTCGGGCGTCTGGGGCAAGAAGGAGTGGGTCTGCCCCGAGGTCCACCCGGACAACGTCGTGTCCATGTTCGAGGGTCACAGCAATCTCTTCTGGGCCAAGCGCTATGGGCGCGAGATCGGCCTCGAGGATCTGTGGATCAAGCTCTGCGGCAACTCCCACACCGGCTCCTTCAAGGACCTGGGCATGACCGTACTGGTGTCCATGGTCAACGAGATGCGCGCGCGCGGGAACGCGATCCGCGCCGTGGCCTGCGCTTCCACCGGGGACACCTCGGCGGCGCTGTCGGCCTATGCGGCGGCGGCGGGCATTCCCGCAACCGTGTTCCTGCCCAGGGGCAAGATCTCCCTGGCCCAGCTGATCCAGCCCGTGGCCAACGGGGCGATCGTGTTCGCGCTGGACACCGACTTCGACGGCTGCATGGAGATCGTCAAGCAGGTGGCGGAGAAGGACGGTATCTACCTGGCCAACTCCATGAACAGCCTGCGCGTCGAGGGCCAGAAGACCGTTGGCATCGAGATCGTGCAGCAGGCCGACTGGGAGGTGCCGGACTGGATCATCATCCCCGGCGGCAACCTGGGCAACGTGTCCGCCCTGGCCAAGGGCCTGGATCTGATGCTCGACCTGGGGCTGATCACCCGGAAGCCGCGTATCGTCGTGGCCCAGGCCGAGAACGCCAACCCGCTCTACCTCTCGTACCAGCGCAACTTCGAGGTCTTCGAGCCGATCGCCGCCCGGCCCACGGTGGCCTCGGCGATCCAGATCGGAAACCCCATCTCCTACGAGAAGGCCGTCGATGCCCTGAAGCGCTACGACGGCATCGTCGAGCAGGCCAGCGAAGCGGAGCTGGTGGAGGCGGCCATGCACGCGGACCGCACCGGGCTCTTCAACTGCCCCCACACCGGCGTGGCCCTGGCCGCCATGCTCAAGCTCCGGGAACGCGACGAGATCCGGAAGGACGACAAAGTGGTGGTGATCTCCACCGCGCACGGGCTCAAGTTCACGGACTACAAGCTCCGCTACCACCAGATGGAGCTGGAGGGCGTGGAGTCCCAGGTTCCGAACCCGCCGATCGAGCTGGCCGCCGACTACGGCGTCGTGCGCGATCGCATGCTGCGCGAGATCGACACGCGCTTCCCGCTCTAGCCGTGTTCACGGGAATCATCGAAGCAGTGGGCAAGGTCGCGTCGGCCGAGCCGCGCGGCGAGGTGATCCGCTTCGCCATCGAGGCTCCCGAGGTCAGCGAAGGCGTCAAGCTCGGCGACAGCGTGGCCGTCAACGGCGCCTGCCTCACCGTGGTGGACGTGGCGGGCGGCGTGCTCTCCTTCGAGGCCATCCGCGAGACCCTGGAGCGCACCTCCCTGGCCGGGCTGGGGCAGGGCACCCGGGTCAACCTGGAGCGAGCCATGCGCGCCGACGCGCGTTTGGACGGCCACATCGTCCAGGGCCACGTGGACGCCACCGGTAGCGTCGAGCGCCTGGAGCGCGACGGGGACGACGTGCGTTTCCATGTCGCGTGCGATGCGGAGTTCGCCGACCTGCTGGTCGAAAAAGGCTCGGTGGCCATCGACGGCGTGTCGCTCACCGTAGTGGGCGTGCGCGACGACGGCTTCGACGTGGCGCTGATCCCGCATACCCTGGCGGTCACCATCCTGGGCGAGCGCAAGCCGGGAGACCCGGTGAACCTCGAGGCCGACGTCCTCGGCAAGTATGTGAAGAAGTACCTCGAGCGGGTAGTGGGCTCCGGCGCCTAGACCTGCGCCACGAAGCAGCCGGCGTTCTTCGGCACCCGGAAGACGCCCTCGGCATCGATGATCTTCTGGATCTCCGGGACGATGCGCTGGAGCAATTCGCGGCGGTGGGAGTCGTCGGCGGGGCGTGGCTCCACGTGGTCGAGAAGCGCGCTGGCGTAGTAGCGGACTGCCGCGGGCGCGTCGGGGAACACGAAGGCGTCGTTGCGTATCTTGAGCTTCGCCGTCGGAAAGACCTCCTGGACCAGGGGCAGGTGTCCCAGGCTGAAGCGGTCGTAGAGCGTGGGCGTAACGCCGTAGCCCAGCTGGGCGGCCAGCGCGTTGTGCAGCTCGATCAGGCGGCGGCCGTTGTCGGCGGCGTTGGTGGCCAGCACGATGCGGCCGCCCGGCGCCAGCACCCGGCGCATCTCGCGCAGCGCGCCGCGCGTGTCGGGCACGTGGTAGAGCATGTGGTTCGCCATCACCCGCTGCACCGAGGCATCGCGCAGGGGGATCCGTTCCGCGTCGCCGCGGCACAAGCGCACGTCCAGCCTGGCGGCGTCGGCCTGGGCGCGTGCCTCGGCGAGCATGCCCGGCGAGCGGTCCAGCCCGAGGATGTGCATGCGCTGCTGGCGCAGGCGCGGGTGCTGGGCGCCGGGGCCGCAGCCCACGTCCAACAGCACCAGGTCGGGCCGCGCTTCCAGGTGGCCCAGCAGGAAGTCGTAGAAGTGGCCCCGGTTCTCGCTGTAGCGCGCGTGGGTCTCCAGGCGGATGCGCAGGCGCTC
>CAMYOO010000186.1 GCA_947260035.1 uncultured delta proteobacterium | reverse complement strand
CACGTCGTCGATGCGATCGAGGGTCGCGATCTCGCCCTCGAGCCAGCGGTAGACGGACCAGGGCCAGGGATATCCCTCGCCGGGAGCGCCCATGGCCAAGGGCGCGGGGATCGCGAGCGGGAGCTGTGGCGCCAGCCGCGGCAGCCAGCGGTGCTCCTTCTCCACCTGCGCGGTGTAGGCCTCGGCGCTGGGCAGGCGTACGCTCATCGCGTCGCCGAGATGGAAGGTCCGGTTGTCCCAGCCGTCGAACTCGACCGGCCGCACGGGCAGGTCGGCCCACTGGGGGAACTGCGCGGCGACCAGGCGCCTCACGAGCGGAGCGTCGATGTCCACCGTGCCGGCTGCCGGCCGCCGCCTAGAGCTTGCCCTGGGCGATCAGCTCGATGGGGTCGAGCAGGTCCACGGTTCCCAGGTAGCCGCCTCCCGCTGCGATCGCGTCGTGGGCGGCATAGCCGAGCAGCTCCTGCGAGCGTCGTGGCAGGGTTCGGGCAACGTCCAGGGGGGTGCTGAGGTAGTTGTTGTCCTCCGTGCGCAGCCAGCCGACGGCGAAGCTCATGTGCATGCCGCGGCGCCACTCGTCGTCCGTCGTGTTCGCGCCACCGGCGTGGATCGTGGAGCCCAGGTAGACCACGGCTGAGCCCGCCGGCATCTCGGCGCAGGCCAGCTCCTCCGGCTTGGGCTGTCGTTGGCGCTCCCAGAGATGGCTCCCCGGAGCCACGACGGTGGCGCCCGTCTCCGCGCGGAAGTCGGTCAGTGCAATCACCGAAGCCACCTGCACTTCGGGGTGCTCCGCACTGGCACGATTGACGCATCGGGGTGCGGTCGCGGCAGATGGACCCAGACGTCCTCGTCGCGGTGCAGGATCTGCTGCTCTGCGCCCGGGCCGCGTTCCATCACCTGGGCCACGTTCAGCTGATAGCTGGAGCAGTTCGGTCCCAGGATCGCAGCGCAGATCTCAGTGTAGAAGGGGTGGCAGAGGATCTCTTCGCCGAAGATGCGCGAGCTTGCGGCCAGGCCCGTGACCTGCCGGACGCGATCGCCGTAGAAGAAGTCGATCAGCGGGTTCAGGTAGGCGCGATCGGGGCTCACCTGCTCGAGAAGCGGGTCGAGCTCCGTGTTGAAGCGAGCCAGCAGGCCGGGATCGAGCACGCCCTCGACGACCACTGCGCCGTGCTCGAGCAGGCCGGCGACGACCTGTTCGCTGGGCGCGCTCGCGGCGACTCTCGGAACCTCGACGTTCACGTCGTCTCCCGGGCCGAGGCGTACCACTGCTTCAGGTGCGGCTCGTCGTCGCAGATCCAGGGATGGAAACCCGGCTTGAAGTACTGCGCAAGCATGCGCAGCTGCGGGCGCCAGAGCTTGCCGTTCAGCTCCCGGGCGCTCCTGCGCATCTCGTCGGTGACCTGCCGCGGGTCCTGCTTCTCCATGCGCCGGACGATGCGCACCAACGGCGGCGTCAGCAGGAGAACGGCTGCGAGCGCGGAGAAGATCCGCAGGAAGTAGCCGCCGCCCACCGCTCGAAAGACATCGAAGGCCACCGCCTTGTGCTCGAGCTCCTCGGCGGCATGCCAGCGCCAGAAGCGGGCCGGCTCCGGGTGCATGGACTCGGCGACGGCGGGCTCGGTGAAGAGCATGTGCGCGCCGATCGCGGTCACGTGCTCCAGGAAGACGGTGACGCCCAGCTGGACCTTGTGCGGGAGTCGCCGCTGCATGGAATCCATTACGCGCTCCGCCGCCGCGATCTCCCGTTTCACGTCGATTCCGAACCGGCCCAGCGACTGGTTGAACTGGTTGTGGGCGCGCATGTGCAGGCCTTCCTGCTGCACGAAGGCCTTGACCAGGGTGCGAAGCTCCGGATCGCTCACGCGATCTTCGAAGTGGCGCACGGCGCGAATGAAGAAGCGCTCGCCGGGCGGGATCATGATCGAGAAGGCGTTCTCCACGTGGGTGAGGATCGGGTTGTCGGCGAACCAGTGCTGGGGAACCGACTCCAGGTCGCGGAACGCGAAGGTCCGGGGTTGGACCGAGACGCCCTCGGGCAGCCGAGACGAGCTGGCGGCAGGGAAGGGCGTCGGCATGGCCATGCGTTCTGCTCCTGCGGCGCCGGGAGCGGCGCCTCGGCCATTGTACCGCCCCCGGCCGCCGTCCGGCGCGTCGCGGGCGGAGGCGGTAGGATCCGGCCTCCCCCATGGCACGACGTCAAGAACAAGAGCCCGCGCGGTCCGAGATCAGCGAGGTGGGCCCGGGAATCCTCCGCATGGAGCTTCCCATCCGCCTGCCCGGGCTCGGGCACGTCAATATGTACGCGTTGCTCGACAGCGAAGGCGTGGCGGTGCTGGACCCGGGCCTGCCGGGGCCGGCAACGTGGCGCGCCATCCAGGAGCGGTTGGGCCAGGCCGGGCTCAAGACGAAGGACGTGCACACCGTCCTGATCAGCCACTCGCACCCGGACCACTTCGGCTGCGCGCTGCGCTTCCAGAAGGAAGTCGGCTCCAAGGTGATCGCGCACCACCGCTTCTCCTTCGGACCCGTCCAGGCCAGCCAGGGGCCCGAGGTCTCGGTGGACGACCTGTCGGCCCAGCACGATCGGGAAACGACCGAGAACGGCGCGCCCGACCTCGGCCCGCCGCCCGCGCCCGTCTCGTGGGGCGGCAAGACGCCGTGGGGCGGCGAGAGGCCCCGGCCGCCGCTGAAGCGGCGCATCCAGTGGCGCTTCATGAAGCTCCTGGGCAAGGGCTTCCTGCCGACCATCACGCACCCCGTGGAGCACGGCGACGAGCTTCGCCTGGCGGACCGCGAGATGTTCGTGCTGCACACCCCG
This sequence comes from uncultured delta proteobacterium, assembly GCA_947260035.1. Classification (GTDB taxonomy): domain Bacteria; phylum Myxococcota_A; class UBA9160; order UBA9160; family JAFDET01; genus JAFDET01. The sequence goes on along the minus strand of CAMYOO010000186.1, from coordinate 5,044 downwards.
GGCCACACCGGCGACCACTTCTGCCTGCACGATCCGGAGACCGGGATCCTGCTGGCCGGCGATCACGTGCTCCCGTCCATCACCCCCCACATCTCCGGGCTTTCGTCTTCGCGGGACCCGCTGGCCTCGTTCTTCTACTCGCTCGACCGCGTGGCCGAGATCGGCGGAATCGGCCAGGTCCTGCCGGCCCACGGGCACCCCTTCGACGACCTGAGGGGGCGGACCGAGGCCATCAAGCGGCACCACGACGAGAGGCTCGAGACGGTGAAGGAGATCTCCCGGGACTTCGGCAAGCCCGCAACCACGCGCCAGTTCTCCGAGCGGCTCTTCGCGCCGCGCAACTGGGGCTCCATGGCCGACAGCGAGACCTATGCCCACCTGGAGCACCTGCGTCTGCTGGGCCAGGCGGACCGCCACGAGGGCCCCGACGGCGTTCCGCGCTACATGGCCGGCTGAGAAGTGAAACGCTGTTTGCAACTCCGTGGGGCAACTCCTCGGAGTTGCAGCGGGTGCAGATGCGTCGCCCGGTGCACCTGAAGTTCTGGTAAACAGTGTGTCCGAGAGGAAGAGATGAGCGGTCCCAACTCCGAGCTTCGCGCCCAGATCGAGAACACCATCCGCTTCCTGGCCGTGGACGCCGTGGTGGCGGCCAACTCGGGCCACCAGGGCGCGCCCATGGGCCTGGCCGGCCCCGCCTTCGAGATCTGGGATCGGCACCTGCGCTTCGATCCCTCGGATCCCGCCTGGCCGCTGCGCGACCGCTTCGTGCTCTCGGCCGGCCACGCGTCCATGCTGCTCTACTCGCTTCTCCATCTGTACGGGTACGACCTCTCCCTCGACGACATCCGCGACTTCCGACAGCTCGGCTCGCGCACGCCCGGTCACCCGGAGTACGGCGATACGCCCGGCGTCGAGGTGACCACCGGTCCCTTGGGCCAGGGCTTCGCACACGGCGTGGGCATGGCCCTGGCGGGCCGTATGACCCGCGCGCGCTACGGCGCCGACCCCGGCGGTCCCGGTCACCACCGTGTGTACTCGATCGTGAGCGATGGCGACCTCATGGAAGGTGTGTCGTACGAGGCGGCTTCGCTGGCCGGTCACCTGGGCCTGGGCAACCTGGTCTATCTCTACGACGACAACCACGTCACCATCGACGGATCCACCGACGTCAGCTTCCGCGAGGACGTGGCGCGGCGCTTCGAAGCCGCGCGCTGGCAGGTGCTGCGCGTGGAAGAAGGCGACGTGGACGGGCTCCACAAGGCACTGGATGAGTCGAAGGCCGAGAGCGAGCGGCCCTCCCTGCTGATCTGCCGGACCACCATCGGGTTCGGCTCGCCCAAGCTGGCGGGAACCTCCGCCGCCCACGGGGCGTCCCTGGTGGGCGACGAGGTGGAAGCGACGAAGCGCAATCTCGATTGGCCGCTGGAGCCGGCGTTCCTGGTTCCGGAGCCGGTGCGCGCCTACTTCGGCGAGCGCGGGGCGGCCAAGCGCGCGGAGCGCGAGGCCGCGGACACGGCTCTCGATGACTGGCGTAGCGCGAATCCGCAGCGCGCCGCCGAGTGGGACCAGTGCCGCTGCAAGGCGCTTCCCGACGACCTGCTGGAGCAGCTGACCGAGGGCATGGACGGCGTGAAGGCGGCGACCCGGCAGCACTCGGGCGCTGCGCTCAACAAGCTGGCGGCGTTGGCGCCCTTCCTGGTGGGCGGCTCGGCCGATCTGGCCGGGTCCAACAACACGGTCATCAAGGGGGCCGAGTACATCGGGCCGGGGCAAGACGATCCCTTCGCCGGGCGCAACATCCACTTCGGCGTGCGCGAGCACGCCATGGCGGCCATCACCAACGGCCTCGCCCTGGACGGGACCTTCCTTCCCTACGCCGGGACGTTCCTGATCTTCAGCGACTACATGCGCCCGGCGATCCGGCTGGCGGCGCTGATGGGCGTGCGCTCCGTCTTCGTGCTGACCCACGACTCGATCTTCGTGGGCGAGGACGGCCCCACCCACCAGCCCATCGAGCAGGTGGACTCGCTGCGCGCGATCCCCGGCTTGAAGGTGTTCCGGCCGGCCGACGGCGTGGAGACGGCGGCGGCGTGGGCGTGGCTGGCGCAAGAGGCGGATGGACCCGGCGTCCTCGCGCTGACCCGCCAGACGACGCCGCCCCTGGAGCGCCCGGCCGGGTTCCAGGCGCGGGACGTGCTGCGCGGGGCCTACACCGTGCGCGAGGCCGCCCAGCCCGATGTGGTGCTGCTGGCCACCGGCTCCGAGGTGGGCGTGGCCTGCGAGGCGGCCGAGCTTCTCGAGGGCCTGGCCGTGCGGGTCGTGTCGCTTCCCTGCCTGGAGCTCTTCGAGGCCCAGCCCGAAGACTGGCGTCGCGAGCTGGTGCCTTCCCGGCAGGTTCCGGTGGTTGCCGTCGAGGCAGGTCGGGGCATGACCCTGCGCGGGCTGGTGGGCGACCGCGGGCGCGTCTACGGGATCGATCGCTTCGGTGCGTCGGCGCCCGCCGGCACGCTGGCCCAGGAGTTCGGCTTCCAGGCGGAGCCCCTGGCCGCAGCCGTGCGTGCTCACCTGGACAAGGTGGCAGGCGAGGCGTGAGTCCCTACACGGCAGTCGCGCTGTGTGGCGCTGCGATCCTGGCGCTCGGCTGGCTCTGGGTCTCCTTCGCTCCCGACGGGCGCGGCCGGGCCCTGGCGGAGTGGATCGCCACGACCGCCATGTACCTGGCCCTGGCATCCTGGTTCGTGGGCCTCTCGCTGGACGCCCACGCCGAGGGGCGAACCGCGCTGCTGGTGCCGTTCGGCTTCCTCATGGTGCTGTTCTCCGCGGGGCTGTGCGTGAGCCTGTGGCGCACGCTGGCATTCCTGCTGGGGCGCACGGGGACCGCGGACAGCGCCACCAACTGAACCGCCCTCGAGTCGGCATGACGGCATGCCGATGAAGGGGGGATGACCGCGCTCGGGCTGATCGTCTTCGCGCTCTTCTTCCTGGTTCCCGCGTGGGTCGCGTGGCTGTTGCGACGGCGCGTGCCGGGTGCGCTGTTCGCCGCCGCGCTGACCTGGGCCTACGTGGTGGTCTTTGCCCGGGCCGTCTTTGCCAACCACTCGTCTACCTCCGCCCTGGCGTTCCTGGTGCTGCCCTTCCTGGAGGCGGCCGTCTTCGCCGGCGCGTTGGCCTTGTGCTGGGCAGCGGCGGTTTGGCTGCGACCCGGCTCCGCGCGGCGCACACGCTTGTTGGCCGTGCCGATCCTGGCCCTGGGGCTTGCCGCGGCCTTGGGGCTGACGCGCTTCTTCGTCCTGGAAGCGCGACTCGGCAACCCGAACGCGAGCGGGCCGTCGCTCGCGCGTGCCCACGCGGATTACGCGGGCGCCCGCCGCATCTACGACTCGTACGCGGGCTGGCTGGGTCGGGGAGGGAGCACACATCCGCTGTCGCGCCTCGCCCTGCACGAAGCGGCGCCCGCCCAGGTGTTGGAGGCGCTGGCCGCCGATACGGACGTCTCCATCGTGCAGCGCGCGGCGGCGAACCCGAACCTGGGGGCCGATTCCCTGCGGCGGATCGGCGCGGACGATCCGCAGGCGCGCCGCTGGCTGGCGCGCAACCCGAACACGCCGCCCGACCAGCTCGCCGCGCTGGCGCTGGACGCCGACGCGTGGCTGGCCCTGGAGCTGGCACGCCACCCGCAGCTGCCGGAGGAGCTTCGAGACGGACTCTTCGAGCGCGCCGTCGCCGACGACAACGACTACGTGCGCATCCACGCCGCGATCCAGCCGCAACTTCCCCCGCGCCTGCTGCGCGAGCTGGCCCGCGACGACAAGCCCCTGGCGCGCCGCAACGTCGCGGCGAACCGCGCCACGCCGGTCGACGTGCTGGAGACCCTGGCCGCCGACCCGGACGAGAGCGTGAGCTCGATGGCGAAGCACATGCTGGAGCGTCGCGCGCGAGAGGGGCGCACGGGCTAGCGGAAGTCGTGGCTGCGGGGCAGGGCGCCGCGGGGCGCCAGGGGCCGGACGTCGCGGACCTGCACGTGGACCACGCCCTCGACGCTCTGCACGGGCCCGGCGATCTCGACGATGGCCGAGGTCAGGATCGGAGCGCGGAAGCGCCGGGCCATGTCGGGCAGGACCACGCCGTTGGCGGTGCCGGTCTCATCTTCGAGGGTGAGGAACCAGACCTTGGCCGAGCCCGGGCGTTGGCGCGTGATCAGGTGCCCCGCGGTGCGCACGAAGCGCCCGTTGGGCGCGGCGCGCACCTGCTCGGCCGTGAGGATGCCCCGGCGCTGCAGCTCGGGGCGCAGGTGACTCATGACGTGGTCGCCGGTGGTGAGCCCGGCCACGCGGTAGTCGGCCAGGGTCTCCTCAAAAGGTGTCATCTCCTCCAGCGGAGAGTCCGCAGCGGGCGGCGGCGCACCGGCAAAGAGTGAACGCGGATCGCGCTCCAACGCCGCCACCTGCCAGAGCGCACTGCGCCGCCGTCCGGCCGCCGCATCCACCGACCCCAACGCCCCCAACTCCGCCAACGCATCCAACTCATCCCGCTTCGCCGCCGCCCGCCTCCCAAAGTCCCCTAGATCCGCAAACGCAACGCGCCGCCGCTCGGCTTCTATACGTCTCCCCGTTTCCCCACTCAGCCCCCCGACATGCCGAAGCCCAAGCCGCACGGCAGGCCGAAGCCGCGGCGGCGGAGGGGACTCCCGCAGGCGTAATCCGCAGCGCGCCTCCGTTGCCGGGCCATCCTCCGCCCCCGGGCGCGCGAGGACATCGGCGGAGGGAGTCCCCTCCGCCGTCGCGGCGCAACCTTCCAACTTCGTCCGCCAGTCCGAAAACGCCACGTCCACTGTACGCACGACGACCCCATGCCTCTGCGCGTCTTTGACCAACGTCGCCGGGCTGTAGAATCCCATGGGCTGGGCGTTCAACAGCCCGGTCAGGAAGGCCGCCGGGTGGTGCGCCTTCAGGTAGGCCGAGGCGTAGGCGATCAGCGCGAACGACGCCGAGTGCGACTCGGGAAAGCCGTACATGGCGAAGGAGCGGATCCCGCGCACGATCTC
>CAMYOO010000185.1 GCA_947260035.1 uncultured delta proteobacterium | reverse complement strand
ACCACCAGGACCACGTGGGCGGGAAGATCTTCGGCCAGGAGATCGAGGGGCTAACCCGGCTGCTGGAGCGCTCGCCGGTCCCCATCCACGTGAACCGCAACGAAGCCGACGGCCTGAAGCGCGTGACGGGCGTCTCCGAGTCGGACCTGGTGCGCCACGACGGTGGCGACGCATTGGAGCTGGGCGGCGTCCGCGTGCGACTGCTTCACACGCCGGGCCACACGCCCGGCTCGCAGTGCTTTCTGGTCGAAGAGCCCGACCAGCCGGGCCACCTGGTCGCGGGCGACACGCTCTTCCTGGGCAGCTGCGGCCGCGTCGACCTGCCCGGCGGCGACCCGGAGGCGCTCTACCAGAGCCTGAACGGCGTGCTGAAGAAGCTGCCCGACGACACGATGCTGTTCCCAGGTCACGCCTACGCGGCCGAGAGCAGCGACACCCTGGGCGAGCAGAAGCGCACCAACCCCTACCTGCGCGTGTCGGGGTTGCAGCAGTTCCTGGGGTTCCTCGGCTACTGAGCCGGGCTACTTCTTCTTCTCCGCCGCGACGATGATCTCGCCGTCGAGGGCCTTGCTGGGCGCGGTCCCCATGGTCGGGTTGTCGGTTCGGATCACCCGATAGAGGTAACGGCCCGGCTTCAGCTGGCAGAAGCTGGCGAACTCACCCGCGTGGATCGGCTGCGAACGAATCTCATCGTCCTTGATCTGGAAGTTCACCAGGCTGTGGCAGATCATGTTCTTGGCGGTTTCCCGCTCGAACACCACCGTCGACGGCCAGCCGGAGTAGCTGATCCAGGCCACCAGCTGCCCGGCGTCGAGCTGGACCAGCCTCGGGTTCAGGGAGTGGTCGGTGATCAGCACGACCTTGTGGCTCTCCATCCGGTAGGACGGATCGAGCAGCGGCACCGGCCCCGTGGTCTCGTACGGGATCTCGGCGGGCCGTTCGTCCGCGGCACGTGCGGAGCCCGGCGCGGAAAGAACGGCCGCCAGCCCGACGACCCCCAGGACGGCGAAGAGCCTGCAGACGAGTCGGCGGAGCGGAAGCGAAGACGACATGGATTCCTCCCAGTTCGAGTCCCCAGAGCAGTTATACCAGACTCTTCAACGGGTTAGCAGGCCGACGCGATCCTGGGCGCGATTCGCTCCCGCCTTCCACGCCGCAGCTGCCGAGGGCTGCAAGTATGCGAATCCGAGTCACTTTTGTGCCCTGAGCGCGCTTGAAATCGCCCCATCCGTCCATTAAGGTTCCGTCGCTTTTTGCTTCCCCGGAGCCTTCCGCCCCGGGGTTCTCGCAACGCTCGGAGATGTGCCCCCATGAAGATCGTGGTGTGCCTCAAGCAGGTCCCCCATTCCGACGCCCGCCTGGACGTCAACGGGGATGAGACCTGGATCAAAGAAGACGGCATCAAGTTCGAAATCAACAGCTACGACACCTACGCCCTCGAAGAGGCGCTCCGCATCAAGGACGCCGGCGAGGCCGAGGTGGTCGTGGTGTCCATCGGCCCGGACCGGGTCACCCAGGCCCTGCGCACCGCGCTGGGCATGGGCGCCGACCGCGCAGTCCACATCAAGGACAGCGAGGTGGAGGGGTCCGACGCCCTGGGCATCGCCAAGACCCTGGCCGCGGTGGTGAAGGCCGAGAGCCCGGACCTGGTGTTCGCGGGCCTCATGTCCGACGACGGCAACTTCTCGGCGGTGCCGCCGATGGTGGCCGAGCTGTGCGACATGCCCTCGGCCACGAGCTGCCTGAAGATCGAGTCCTCCAACGGCGCGATCACCGTCGAGCGCGAGCTCGAGGGCGGCGCCATGGAGGTGGTCGAGCTGCCCAAGCCCTGCCTGCTGGCGGTGCAGATGGCCGCCAAGAAGAAGCCCATCGACGAGAAGACCGCCGCTGACCTGGGCATCTCGGGCCAGGTGGGCGCCGGCGCCGCGAAGATGACGATCGAGAAGATCTACCCGCCGCCCAAGGGCGAGGGAGCCGAGATCCTGTCCGGCTCCACCGACGAGATCGTGAGCGCGCTGGTTGGCAAGATCAAGGAGCAGGGCCTCCTCTAGGGGCCCGGAGAGGACCAATTCCGATGGGCAACACTCTCATCGTTGCAGAGATCCAGAAGGGCAAGCTGCGCGAGGCCACCCTCGAGCTGGCGAGCTTTGCGAACAAGGTGGCCGGCGCCCGCGGCGGCGAGGTCAAGAGCCTCGTCATCGGCAGCGGCATCGGCGACCTGGCGACCGAGCTGGCCGGCAAGGGCGGTGGCGAGGTCTTCGCCGCCGACGATGCGGCGCTGGCCAACTACAACGTGGACGGCTGGACCAAGGCGATCCGCGCGGCCGTGGAGGCATCGGGCGCCGACCTGGTGCTGATCTCCAATACGCCCGCCGGCTGGGACGTGGCGCCGCGCATCGGCGCGGCCCTGGACGCGGGCTTCGTCAGCGACTGCTTCGACATCGAGGCCGACGGCGGCCTGACGCTGGTGCGACGCGTCTTCAACGGCAAGCTCGACGCCCGCATCAAGGCCAACGCCGACGTGGTGGTGGCCACCATGCAGCCCGGCGCGACAGCGGCCTTCGAAGGCACCAGTGACGGCAAGGTCACCGCGCTCTCGGTGGACCTGTCGGGCGTGCGCTCCAAGTTCGTCGAAGAGAAGCAGGCCGAGGCCACGGGCGTGGACCTGACCAAGGCCGACATCATCGTCTCGGGCGGCCGCGGCGTGGGCGCCCCGGAGAAGTTCCCGGAGGTCATCCAGCCTCTGGCCGACGCACTGGGCGGCGCCATGGGCGCCTCGCGCCCGGTGGTGGACGCCGGCTGGCTGGACCACCCCTATCAGGTCGGCTCCTCGGGTCAGGTGGTGACGCCCAAGCTGTACATCGCGGTCGGCATCTCCGGCGCCATCCAGCACCTGGTGGGCATGAAGGGCTCGAACTTCATCGTGGCGATCAACAAGGACGCCGACGCCCCGATCTTCGAGGTGGCGGACGTGGGCATCGTGGCCGACCTGTTCGAGGTGGTGCCCGCGCTGACCGACGCCATCAAGGCCGCCAAGGGCTAGCGCCCGACCGCACACCCATGGCAGTAGACACCTCGCAGTTCAAGAACGGCCTGCGCATCGAGCTCGACGGTGAGCCGTTTGCAATCACCTACTTCCAGCACGTGAAGCCCGGCAAGGGCGGCGCTTTCGTGCGGACCAAGGTGAAGAACATCCGCAACGGCAAGATCATCGACAAGACCTTCCGCGCCGGGGAGAAGGTCGAGCTGGCCGACGTAGAGGACAGCCGCATGCAGTACCTCTACCGCGAGGGCGAGAACCTGATCCTGATGGACAACCAGAGCTACGACCAGATCCCGATCCCGGCGGCGGTGGTGGGCGACGCGATCGACTACCTGCTGGAGAACGCCCAGGTGGACGTGCTGTTCTGGCGGGGCAAGCCGATCAACGTGGACATCCCTTCCTTCGTCGAGGCCGAGGTCACGACGACCGAGCCCGGCATGAAGGGCGACACCGCATCCGGCGCCACCAAGCCCGCCACCATCGAGACCGGCGCCACGGTCCAGGTGCCGCTGTTCATCAACCAGGGCGAGAAGATCCGCGTCGACACCCGCAACGGGAAGTACGTCGAGCGGGTGAACTGACCTAGACTCCCTCCCCATGCGGGGGGACCAGCTCGCACGCCAGTGGCAGCTGCTTCAACACCTGGCCCGCAGCCGAGCGGGGCTGGACCTGGACACCCTGGCCGACGAGCTGGGCTGCGTCCGGCGCACGGTCTACCGCGACCTGGACGCCCTCATGTACGCCGGCTTCCCGGTGATGAGCGAGCGCCGCGACGGCCGCGTCTACTGGCGCTTCCTGGAGACCTTCCAGCTCGGGGACGTGCCCTTCACCCCCGACGAGATCCTGGCCCTGGCCTTCGGCGAGGACCTGTTGCGCGTGCTGGAGGGCACGGTCTTCCACGACTCGGTGCAGTCGGCGTTGGCGAAGATCCGCGCCGGGCTGTCGGCGGAGCTGACGGCCTATCTGGAACGGCTGCGCGAGTCGTTCCGCGTCCTGCCCGGCCCCCACAAGCGCTACACCGAGTACAGCGACACGATCGCGGCGCTCAACGGGGCGGTGCTCGAGAAGCGCACCGTGCGCATGAGCTACCGCACCGGCCGCACCGGCAAGCGCTCCAGTCGCCGCTTCGATCCCTACAAGGTCTGGTACCGGGGCGGCGGCCTGTACGTAATCGGCCTCGACCACCAGAGCGACGAGATCCGCACCTTCGCCGTGGATCGCATCCAGAAGCTCGAAGCCACCGGCGACGTATTCGAGATCCCCGCCGGCTTCGACTTCGACGCCTGGACCGCGGCCTCGTTCGGCGTGGTGGCCGAGCCCGCCCTGCCCGTCCGCATCCGCTTCGCAGCACGCCACGCCAGCTGGATCAGCGAGCGCAGCTGGCATCCCAGCCAGACGCTCGCGCAGCTCCCCGACGGCGGCGTCGAGCTGTGCATGGAGGCCGGCGGCAGCGAGGAGCTGGCAAGCTGGGTGATGTCCTTCGGCGGCGGCGCCGAGGCGCTGGAACCCGAGTCCCTGCGCCGGCGCGTGGCCGAAGAGCTGCGCGCGGCCCTGGCCCGCTACGACGACGCGCCGACCACGCGACCCAAACGCGAAGGGGCCGCGCCGAAGCGCGGCCCCTCCTCGTCTCGCGCGCGCTCGCGCGCCTAGCCCGGTTCAACTGCGGTTCAACTGCGGTTCAACGCCGGCTCGACTGCGGCTCAGTTCGCGCCGAAGGGCCCCGCTCCCTGCGCCGCCTCGGCCCGCAGCTCCGCCAGGGTCTTGCGGCGATCGGTCATCATGCCCGCCGAGCGCCAGCCCTCTTCCGTGCGCTCGGTGATCAGGCCCAGGGCCTTCAGGTTGGGAATCACCGTGTGCATGAACATCAGGCTGTTGAAGTCGGCGAAGTTGGGCAGCGCCGTGGCGATCCGCACCACGTTGTGGGGATCCAGGCCGTACTTCGGCCCCAGCACGTGGAGCATGTCCAGCTGCTGATTGGCGTTGAGCGCCTCCATGATGGAGAACGCGAAGTCCTCCATCTGCTCCATCTGCTCGGGCTCAGCGTCGCGCACCACGCGCCGCAGGCACAGCACGCCGAAGGCCGCGTGGCGGGCCTCGTCCTGCTCCACGCGCCGGATCATGTCCACGAAGAGCGCATTGTCCGACGACTCGCGCAGCATCTCGAAGATGCCGACGGCGGTGCCCTCGAACAGGCACTGCATGCCCAGGGTCTTGGTCTCGGCATCCGGGGCCTGGAGCAGCTCGTCCAGCAGCACCTTGAGGGTGGCGCCGATCGGGTAGATCGTGCCCATCTTGCGCTGCATGAACTTGGCGATCGCCTCGATGTGGCGCGCCTCGTCGGCGACCTGGCTGGACGCGTACCACTTCTCGTCCATCTTGGTGCAGGCGTTGGTGAGCTGCCCGCAGAGCTGCAGCGCGGCCTGCTCGCCGTGCAGCAGCTGGGAGAGCGTGTAGTTCAGCTCGTCGAAGGCGGCCGCCTTCTGGGTGGCTTCGTCGCCGCCCATGAGCTTCACCATCTGGGCCAGCATCGACGCGTCCGGCGCCAGCACCCACTCGTCCTTGCTGACCGGAGCCTCCCAGTCCAGGTCGGTCTCCGCGTTCCACTGGTTGACCTTGCCCTTCTCGTACAGGTTGCGGAGCTCCTCGACCTCCTGGCCGTACTCCCAGGTCCAGTGCAGCTCGAGCGGCGCGTCGACGTTGATCTGGTCGCGCAGGCGCTTGATCTCGCCCTCGTCGACGAACTCGATGACCTCGAAGTTTCCGAACTTGTGGCGGTGGTCGGTCATCAGCTTCTTCATGGTTCAACCTCCTGAGGGGACGACGGCGGGAGCCGTGAGCCCATGGTGCAAAAGCGCTTTCAACTCATCCTTGCGGCGGCGGACCTGCTCGCTGGAGCAGAGCGGAGACCCGAGCAGGGCCTCGCCGAAGTCGCCGGACGCGAAGTGATAGACGGTGGCCCCGATCAGGGTCTGGACCATGTGAGGTGTGGACACCGGCCGGAACTCGCCCTGCGCGACGCCTTCGCCCAACAGCCGGTCGAGCCGTCCGATGAGCGCTTCGATGATGCGCTCGGTGGGCTCGGCCTCGGGCAGCGGCTCGGGCGCGAAGTCGTCGTCCTCGAACAGGGCGCGCAGCAGCAGCCGCGCGCTGCCCGGGTGCTCCACCAGGGTGTCGATCAGCCCGTCGATGACGCCGTCGAGGCGCGCCGCCGGCGCCAGCGCAGAGGCGAAGAGCGGCTTCAGGCGCGTGTCCATGCGCTGCAGCACCCGCTCCAGGACTGCGAAGTAGAGCTGGACCTTGCCCTTGAAGTGATGGAAGAGCGACGACTTGCCCAGGCCGGCGCTCTCGGCGACCTCGCGCAGGCCCACGCCCGCGAAGCCGCGCCGCGCGAACAGCGCCTCGCCCACGTCGAGGAGCTTCTCGCGGGATCCTGCGCTGGGGGTTTCGTGGTCCACCGGCCCTCGGCTAGATCGGCCCCGCCGGCCTTCCCGACCGATCGGTCGGACGGCTGGGGCACATTACCCCGGCTGCTTCCGCCGGGTGAGGCACTTTATACCCGACCGATCGGTCGGTCGGCAACCTCGTACCGCAACGGCGAGTGCGGCGGACCGAGGGCTGCCGAGGGCTCTCCGGAGAGAGCCAGCCGCCGGGGCTCGGCCAGGGGGCCAGGGAGAGGCTAGGGCTCCACCACCTCGACCGGGCCCAGCGCCTCCAGCTGACCGCGCAGCTCCTCGGGCGGGCCCACCACCACGATCGCGACGCGGTCGGGATGGATGTGGGCGAGCGCGGCCGCCCGCACCTCCTCGTCGGTCAGCGCCCGCAGGCGGCTGCGGTAGGTGTCGAGGCTGTCCCGGGGCAGGCCGTAGACATCCAGGTCCACCAGGGCGGAGAGGATCGCGTCGGAGGTCTCGAGGCCCAGGGAGAAGCGGCCCACGGCCAGGCTGCGCGCGTGCTCGATCTCGGCGGCGCTGGGCGGGTCGCTGCGGGCGCGCTCCAGCTCGTCCAGCAGCATGCCGACCGCGCGCCCGGCCTCGGGAACCCGGGTTCCGGTGGCCGCCATGAACAGGCCGCCGTCGCGGCGCATGGCGAAGCCGGAGTACGCGTAGTAGGCGAGACCCTCGTCCTCGCGGACACGGCTCATGATGCGCGACGAGAAGCCGCCGCCGCCCACCACCAGGTTCAGCAGCTGGACCGGCAGCCGGTCCGGCGCCGTCCGCGAGATCCCGTGCTCGCCGATCACGATGGTGGCCTGGCCCAGGTCGGGGCGGTTCACGATCACCACGCGCCGGCTCTGGGCCGGAGGCGGGGGCGGCGGAGTGGCGACGACCGGCTCCCCGCCGGCCCCGATCCAGGTGCCGAAGAGCTCCTGCACGCGCTCGACGACCCGCTGGGTGTCCACGTCGCCGGTGGCGTAGAAGGTGGCGCCCTGGGGAACGAAGAGCTTGGCGTGGGTGCGTCGCGCGGCCGCGGCGTCGAAGCCGGCCACGCTCTCGGGAGTGCCGTCCTGGGGGTAGCCGTAGGCGTGACCCTCGAAGAGCACCCGCGCCAGATGCCAGCGGGCCAGCGTGCCGGGATCGTCCTTGGCGCGCTCCAACGCCGCCAGCCGCTGGGAGCGCAGGCGTTCCGCCTCGACGGGCTCGAAGCGTGGACGTAGAGCCACATCGGCCGCCAGGGCCGAGAGCGCATCGAAGTCCCGGGACAGTCCGGAGGCGGAAACCGCCGCCGTGTCCCAGCCGCTCCCGGCCGAGATGCTGGCGCCCAGGGCGTCCACCGCCTTGGCGAAGGCCAGGGCGTCGCGCTCGCCGGCGCCGCGGTTCATGAGTTCGGTCGTGTACGCGGTCAGGCCGGCCTGCTCGGGAGGCAGGGCGGCCGCGCCGCGCGGGATCACCAGCCCCATGGCCACCCGCGGCAGGCTGCGATCCTCGAGTACCAGCACTTGCAGGCCGCTCTCCAGCACGCTGCGGTGCAGCGCGCCGGCGGGGACCACCGGGCCCTCTTGGGGAGGGGGCGGCGGCTCCTCCCAGGCGGGCCGCTGTCCGAAACCGCTGCAGCCCAGCGCCACCAGGGCTGCGAACGCCGCAATCCCGGCGCGCCTCACGATGCCGGCTCCGCTTCGGGCGCCGGCACCACGCGCACCACGCTGCGCTGCTGCTCGGTCAGGTACTTGCGCGCCACGCGCTGGACGTCCTCGGCTCCGACGGCGCGGATCTCCGCAAGCCGCTCGGACAGGGGGCGGACCCGTCCGAAGGAGACCCAGTCGCCGCCGATGCGGCTGGCCAGCGAGTGGTTGGTGCGCATCCCGTTCACCAGGCCCACTTCGAGGCCGCGCTTGGCCTTCTGCAGCTCGGCGTCGCTCACCGGCTCGTTGCGCACGCGCGCGATCTCCTCGAAGAAGAGCGCCTCGGCGCGCTCCACGTCGGCGTCGGGCCGCACGCCCACCATGCCGTAGAAGACGCCGCCGTCGTGGAGCTCCCAATAGCCGCCACTGGCGGACAGAGCCACCTGCTCGTCGTTCACCAGCCGCCGGTACAGGCGGCTCGAGCGGCCCGACGAGAGGATCGTGGAGAGGACGTCCAGCGCCGGCCCGTCGGGATCGCCCGTGGGCGGCGCGTGCCACGCGGTGGTCACGATCGGAGCGCGCACGTCGAAGTGCACCACGTCGCGCCGCTCGCCTTTCTGCTCCGGCTCGCGGGTGGGGTTGCGCGGGATCGACTCGGCGGGCGGCAGGGGTCCGAAGGCGCGACGGATGCGCGCCAGCACGTCCTCGGTGTCGAAGTCACCCACCACCGACACCACGAGATTGTTGGGCGAGTAGAAGGTTTCGTAGAAGCGGCGACAGGCCTCGACGGTGACGGCCTCCACGTCGCTGCGCCAGCCGATCACCGGGCGCCGGTAC
>CAMYOO010000184.1 GCA_947260035.1 uncultured delta proteobacterium | reverse complement strand
CATCCCCCGCTCCATCCTGGTGGACTGCTCACACGCCAACTCGGGCAAGGACCCCGCCCGCCAACCGGAGGTGTGCCGCCAGGTGCTGGCGCAGGTGCGGGCAGGCGACGGAGCCATCCTGGGCGTGATGCTGGAGAGCAACCTGGAGGCCGGCCGACAGGACTGGAAGCCGGGCAGCAACCTGCGCCGCGGCGTCTCGATCACCGACGGCTGCCTGGGCTGGAAGGAGTCCGAGGCGCTCCTCGACGAAATCGCCCAAGCGACCAACGGAGGCAGAACCCCCGCCGCCGCCTGACCTGCATAGAGGGACGTTCCTGCATAACTGCACGCAGTGCCACTCTTGGAGGTGTGGCACTCAGCGCAGTTGTGCAGGAACGTCCCTCCGTGCAGGAGTGGTACTCCGTGCAGTTGTGCAGGAACGTCCCTGAATGCAGGATTAGAGGGCGTACTCGGTGTAGTAGCGGGCGATCTTGCCGATGGCGGTGACGTAGGCGGCGGTGCGCAGGTCCGGGATCTGCTCGTTGCGGGCCTGCATGTCGCGGATCTGCTCGTGGGCGGTGCGCATGGTGTCGTCGAGACCCGAGCGGACCAGGCTGAGTTCGTCCACGTCCGCGCGCAGGGCATCCGCCATGGCTTCGGGCACCGGATGTCCCGTTGCCTTCTCGATCAACTCAACCAAGGAGTCGTTGCGGGTCTGGGCCAGGCGCCGCTCCAGGCGGCCGAAGCGCATCTTGGCCAGGTTCTTGGTCCATTCGAAGTAGGAGACGATCACGCCGCCGGCGTTGAGGTAGAGATCCGGGATCACCACGCGGCCGGCTTCCGTCAGGATGCGGTCGGCGTCGAAGGTGACGGGTCCGTTGGCGGCTTCGGCAATGACCCGAGCGCGAATCCGACCGGCGTTCCCCTCGTGGATCACGTTCTCCAGCGCCGCGGGAATCAGCACGTCACAGTCGAGCTCCAGCGCAGCGTCGCCGTCCTCCTGGTAGACGCCCTCCGGGCATCCCTTCAGGCCACCGGTTTCAGCGATGTACTCCTGCACGCGCCCCACGGAGAGCCCGTCTTGGTTCACCAGCGAGCCGTCGCGCTTGATGATGCCCACGATGCGGGCGCCGTCCTCCTGCTCGAGGAAGCGGGCCACGTGGAAGCCCACATTTCCGAAGCCCTGGACCACGACCCGCTTGCCCTCCAGGCCACCCTGCAGGCCCGCCGTGCGCACGTCCTCGGGATGGGAGAAGAAGGCCTGGAGCCCGTACTGCACGCCGCGTCCCGTGGCTTCGACGCGACCCTGGACGCCGCCCAGCTCCGGCGGCTTCCCGGTCACGCAGGCATAGGCGTCGATGTCCTCGGGGTGCAGGGTGCGATACGTGGTGGCCATCCAGCCCATCTCGCGCGGCCCGGTGCCCACGTCCGGGGCCAGCACCGAGAGGCTCGGGCTGATGTACCCCTTCTTGTCCAGCTCGATGGTGAAGCGCCGGGTGATGTCCTCGAGCTCTTCTCGCGAGTAGTCGCGCGGATCGACGCGCAGCCCACCCTTGGCGCCTCCGAAGGGGACGTCCACGATGGCGCACTTGAAGGTCATCAGCGTCGCCAGCGCCTCGACTTCCTCCTGGGAGGCGCAGCTCGCGTAGCGGATGCCACCCTTGCCGGGCAGGCGGTGCTCGCTGTGGGTGGCGCGCCAGCCCTCGAAGACGCGGAACTCGCCGCGGATCTTCACCGGAAAGCGCACGTGGAAGACCGAGTGACAGTGCTGGATGGTCTGGGCCAGACCCTCCGGCAGCCCCATGATTCCGCTCGCCCGGCTCACCATCCGGCCGACGCTCTCGAGGAACTGCGCACCGTCGACCGCGTCACTTGTCACGCATCACCCTCTTGAGCGTGGAGCGGAAGAGCGCCGCCGCCACGAGGGTACCCGAGTCGCCCAGGCGATCACCCAGGGCCCGCAGCGCGTCGCCGGCCGAGGGGCCGAGGCCCCACTCGCTGGGCTTCGCCTCGCGACCGTCGGGCAGCGCCGCGAGCAGCGGTTCGACCCATTCGGGACGCTTCTCGCCCGCCAGGTCCACCACGTGCGCGCTCCACATCGGCCCGTCCTTGAAGAGCCCCAGCAGCCCGCGGCCTTCTCCGAAGGACGCCTCCACGTCCACGAACACGGCTCGGCCCCGGTTGCCGTCTTCCAGCTCCAGCAGCAGACCCTCCACCAGCGGGTGGCCGCCGGCGAAGAACTCCACCTCGTCGCGAGCCACGGCCTCGGCGCGATCGAAGCTGCCCAGGTAGCGAGCCCCCTCCGGCACGCCGGGCAAGCCCTCGATGGTCATGGCCGGCCCCAGCTCCATGTAGTGCATGGCGGCCCCGCCCTTGTCGACCACGGTGAGGCCCAGCGCCTGCGCGCCCTGCACGCATACCCGCCGGGTCAGGGGCTCCAGCGTGGTGGGCACGCGCGACAGCAGGTCTGCGTCCTGGGTCGGATCGTAGGCGTCGGGGTAGAAGACGCGGGCCAGGTCGCGCCCGGCGGTCGCCCGGGAGCTCTCCACGCGCTCCGCCAGCGCGTCCGCATCCAGCGGCTCGCCGCGCTCGGCGGCGGCGCGCAGCGCCGGCTCCACCGACGCCAGCGCGGCATCCAGCCCCGCCGCCGGACGCTCGAACAGGCCCAGGCGCTCGAACACGGCGGCCCGATCCGGAACGGCGTCCGCGTGGCGGAAGTAGACGATCTCCACGTCGCCCTGACGTCCGATCCGATCCAGGCGTCCGATTCGCTGCTCGAGCACCACGGGATCGAAGGGCAGGTCCCAGAGCACCAGCCGGTCGCAGAACTGGAAGTTGCGCCCCTCGCTGCCGGCGTCGGAGCAGAGCAACACCGGCAGCCCGGTCTCGCGGAAGGCCGCGATCTCGATGTCGCGGGCCGCGGTGGCCATGCCCTCGTGAAAGACCGCCATGCGAGTCTGGGCGGCCGACTCCAGATGGGTGCGCAGGCGGCCCAGCTCTTCGCGGTCGTGCACGAAGACCAGCGCCTTCTCGCCCGCAGCCGTCCAGACACGCACCCGCTCCACCAGCCACGCTGCGCGTGGATCCTGGCGCAGGTCGGCGTCGGGGGGCCCCACGTCCACCGGAACGGGAATGCGGCTCGGGAGGCCACCCACATCGGAGCGCCGCACGGCGCTGGTGCAGGGGATCTGCGCATCACCGCGCTCCACGGCGCTGCTGAAATCATCGAACGAGGCGAAGGCGTCCGGGTGCAGCACGGACAGCAGCCGGTAGAAGCCCTCGCGGTCGGCCTGGAGCGGCGTGGCGGTGAGCAGGATGGCGTGACGCGCCGCCGACACCAACGGAGCCAGGGCCTCGTGCTGCTCGCGCGTGGCCAGGCGGTGGGCCTCGTCCAGAACCACCAGATCCAAGCCTGCCTCGGCCGCCTGCGCGCGCAGCGCCTCGTTCTCGGCCAGGAACTCCAGCTCCACCACGGCCTGGGCGTGCACCTCGAAGGGATTGGCGTCCGGTCCGACGGTGGAGGCCACGGCCTCCACCCGCTCGGCATCCAGCAGGACGAAAGTCTGGTGGAACTTGCGCCACAGCTCGCCCAGCCACTGGATCGCCAGGGTCGAGGGCGCCACCACCAGCACGCGCTCGGCCCGGCCGGTGCGCACCAAGGCCGTCAGCATGAGGCACGCCTCGATGGTCTTGCCCAGGCCGACCTCGTCGGCCAGGAGCCAACGCACCGGGTCGCGCTCGACGGCACGCAACGCCGTGTGCAGCTGGTGGGGATACAGCTCGATGCGGCCGCCCAGGAAGCTGCCCAGCCCGCCGGCCTCGCGCAGGGTGGCCAGGCGCAAGCCGTCGAGCCGGCTCGTGAAGTCCTCCAGGGAGTCCAGGCGCAGGGAGGCCAGGCGTTCCACCGGTGTGTCCGGGCGTGCCAGAGGCCAGATCTCGGCCTCCTGCACCGTACGGCCATCGGTGAGCCTGTAGGCGTGGTCCAGCGCCTCGGCCACCTCGACCACTTCCTCGGTCTCCAGGATGCAGGCGCGTGCGCCCGGCTGGAGCACCATGCGCTGGAGCCCGCCGCCATCGGCGGCCAGGGTCAGGTCGGCCTCGGCCTCCGGGAACCAGACCGTGAGGAAGCGCCCCTCGACCCGCCGCACGATGCCGGTGCCGAGCTCGCGGTTGAAGGGGTGCACGAGCTTGTCGCCGGGGTGCCACACGCGGGGCGAAGTAGCGCATGGGGCCTGCGGCGTCGATCTCACCCGCGGGGTGGTGAGCCCCACCGCATCCCACGAGCGCCCCGGAAGAACTTCTCGTTGCCGCATGACACCCTCCCGCTGCATCCGCGCCGCGCTCCTGCTGGGTTGCCTGCCGGCCACCGACCCGGCCGCCGGCCCGGCGCGAGCCGCCGTGCTGGCGGAGGCGCGGGTCGCCTCGGGGCTCGACACCCCGATGTTCGCGTCTGCGCCCTGGGGCGATTCGCGGCTCTTCATCGTGGAACGTCCCGGCCGAATCCGCATCCTGAAGGACGGGAACGTGCTCGCCACGGACTTCCTGGACATCGCGACCCCAGTCGGGACGTTCGGCGAAGGCGGCCTGCTGGGCCTGGCGTTCCCCGCGAACTTCGTCGTGTCCGGGCCTTCTACGTGTACTACACGGATACCGCCGGCGATTCGGTGGTCTCGCGCTTCTTCGTCAGCCCTGCGGACCCGGACGTAGCCGACCCCACCGAGACCGTGATCCTCACCCTGGACCAGCCCTTCAGCAACCACAACGGGGGCACCGTCGCCTTCGGAGGCGACGGCTTCCTCTACTTCTCTCCCGGCGACGGCGTGCGCGACGAGATCTGGGCCTTCGGCCTGCGCAACCCCTACCGCTTCAGATTCGACCGGCACGTGGCGGACCTGTGGATCGCCGATATGGGCCAGGATGCACTGGAGGAGATCGACTTCGAGCCGCGCAACGATCCCGGCGGACGCAACTGGGGCTGGGACGTGATGCAGGGCGACGAGTGCAACGTCAACGATCCCGCGCGCAATCGAGAGAGCAGCGGCTGCGGCGGCGCGGCCGCGCTGATCATCGTCCCGCTCACATTGGCCGCGCGCCGAAGGCTGCGCTAGACGACGCAGCTTGTCTGCAGTCGAAGTCGCCGGCCCCCTGATCCTCTTCGTCATGATGGCGCTGGTCGGCGCCGAGCTGACCCTCGCCGACTTCCGGCGCATCCTCCGCTACCCGCGCGCCGTCTGGGCGGGCACCCTGGCCCAGTGGACGTTGCTGCCGCTGGCGACCGCAGCGCTGCTTCTCGCGGTGCGGCCCGAGCCGTTCGTGGCCGCCGGCGTGGTGCTGATCGCGGCGGCGCCCGGCGGCGGCATCTCGAACGTCTTCACCTATCTGGCAGGAGCCAACGTGGCACTCTCGGTGACGCTGACGGCCGTGTCTTCCCTCGTCACCGTGGTGACGCTGCCGATCCTCACCGCGCTGGGTTTCCAGCACTTCGTCGGCGAGGCCGGCGCGGTGCGTGTTCCCGTGCTCTCCATGATCGGGCAGCTCACGGGGTTGATCCTGCTGCCGATCGGCCTGGGCATGGCGCTGCGCGCGTGGCGGCCGCAGCTCCCCGAGCGCCTGGGTCCCTGGCTGCGCCGTGCCGTGCTGATCTCCGTCGTGCTGCTCTTCGCCGCCGGCATGGGCGACGACGACACCGGGCTGGGAGGCGAGGTGCTGACCAACGTCTGGCTCGGCCTGGCCTGGACGCTGATCGCCATGGCCGTCGGCGTGGCCACGGCCCTGGCCCTGCGCCTGGACGGCCCCGAGCGCTTCACGTTCCTGATCGAGTTCTCGGTGAAAAACGTGGGCCTGGCCGCGATCGTGGCGCTCTCGGGGTTCGATCGGCCGGCGTTCGCGGTCTTCCCGGGCGCCTACGCCATGACCGGCTACCCGCTGGCCATCGTGCTGGCGCTGCTCTTCAAGCGCCTGCGGAGCTGAGACTCAGGCGGGGCCCAGGCCGGCGGCGTCCCGGGCGGCGGCCAGGACCGGTCCGCTGATCTCGCGGGCGCGGCGCGCTCCGTCGGAGAGGATGTCTTCGACATCGTCGGGGCGCGCGGCCAGCTCGTCGCGCCGCTCGCGCATGGGCCCGAAGAAGTCCAGAAGCCGCGCCAGCAGATCCTTCTTCACGTCGCCGTAGCCCAGCCCGCCGGCGCGTGCGCGCGCGAACATTTCCTCGCGCTCGTCCTTCTCGGCGAAGAGCGACCAGAGCTGGAAGAGCGCCGTGTCGGTCTGCTTGGGTTCCTCGACGGGCGTGGAGTCGGTCACCACGCCCATCACCGACTTCTTGAGCGCCTTCTTGCCCGCGAACATCTCGATGGTGTTGCCGTAGGTCTTGCTCATCTTGCGCCCGTCGGTGCCCGGCACCACGGCCACGGACTCCACGATCTCGGGATCCGGCAGCGTGAACACCTCGACGCCGTAGGTGTGGTTGAAGCTCCCGGCGATGTCGCGGGCCATCTCCAAATGCTGCTTCTGGTCCTTGCCCACGGGCACCACGTCCGCGTTGTACTGAAGGATGTCGGCGGCCATCAGCACCGGGTAGGCGAACAGTCCGTGATCGGGCTGCAGCCCTTGCGCCACCTTGTCCTTGTACGAGTGGGCGCGTTGCAGGAGGCCCATGGGCGTGACGGTGGTCAGGATCCAGGTCAGCTCGCAGGTTTCCGGCACGTCGGACTGGCGGTAGAGAATGGCGCGCTGCGGGTCGAGGCCGCAGGCCAGGTAGTCCAGCGCCATCTCGCGCGCGTAGCCGCGCCGCTGGGCGCCGTCGCGCACGCTGGTCATGGAGTGGTAGTCGGCCAGGAAGTAGATCGCCTCGCCGCGCTCCTGCCAGGCCACGTGCTGGCGCATGGCGCCGAAGTAGTTGCCGATGTGCAGGGTGCCCGAGGTCTGGATGCCCGAGAGGATGCGCACCTAGAGCTCCCGGGCGTAGCTGAGCCAGTGCGCGAAGGCCGGGTCGAGGCCGTGGGTGACCTGGTGGAAGCGGTCGCGCAGCCCGGCGCAGACCGGACCCACGCTGCCGCCGCCGATGGTTCGCCCGTCGATATCCACCACCGGCAGTACGTTCGCGGTGGTGCCGGTGAGGAAGACCTCGGCGGAGTCGAAGAGCGCCTCGGGACCGAAGG
>CAMYOO010000183.1 GCA_947260035.1 uncultured delta proteobacterium | reverse complement strand
CGTGATGGAGGAGGGCGCCGAGGCCTTCTCCATGCGGCGCCTGGCGGCGCGCTGCGGCTACACCCTGCCCACCATCTACCACCACTTCGGCGACAAGCCGGGCCTGCTCGAGACGCTGCTGGACGAGCGCTTCCGCGAGATGGTGAATGAGATTCGCAAGGCGGTTTCGCCGGTGGACGATCCGGCGGAGAGCCTGCGTCGCATGCTGCGGGCCTTCATCGACTTCGGGCTGAGCAACCCGCGCCACTACCAGCTGATGATTTCCATTCTCCAGGAGGGCGACGAGCCGCCGGCGGCCGAAGAGGCCCGCGAGCTGTTCGAGGCCCCGGTCCACGCGCTCCTGGACCAGGGTCGGCTGCGCGCCGGCGACGTGGAGGTGGGGACCCAGGTCATCTGGGCCTTCGCCCACGGCCTGATCTCGCTGCTCACCAGCCGCGCCGACCTGGAGTGGGCGCCCGATCTTCTCGACGTCGCCCTCGACGGGATGTTGCAGGGCGTCGTGATTGCGGATTCCGCGCGCTCTGCGGAGGATGCGGCATGAGGACGTTGCTGGTGCTGACGCTGCTGGGCCTGACGCTCGCTTGCGCGGAAGAGGCCCCGCCCGTGGAAGCTGCGCCGCCGGTCGTGGTGGTCCCCGTGGCCGCGCGCGACCTGGACGTGCGCATCGAGGCCAACGGCGAGCTGATCGCGCGGAACCAGGCCTGGGTGGCGGCGGAGGTGGCCGGGCGCGTCACCGAGATCGTGCGCGACGAAGGCTTCGAGGTGACCGAAGGCGAGGTCGTGGCCAGCATCGATCCGGAGCGCCGCCGTCTCGAGGTGGCCGAAGCGCGCGCCGGTGTGGTGCAGGCCGAGGCCCAGTCCGCGGAGGCCGGACGCGAGCACACCCGCATTCGTACGCTGCACGAGAAGGGCGTAGCCTCCCAGGCGCGACTCGAGCAGGTGGAGACGCAGCTGCGCCTGGCGCGCTCCCGGCGCGAGTCCGCCCGGGCGCGCCTGGGCGTGGCCCAGCGCGCGCTGGCCGACGCGGAGGTGCGCGCTCCCTTCGACGGAGTGATCGCCGAGCGGCGCATCTCCTCGGGCGAGTTCGTGCAGCCGGGCAAGCCGCTCTTCGAGCTGGTGACCCTGGACCCGATCGACGTCGAGTTCCGCCTGCCCGAGGCCGACGCCAGCCGCGTGGCCCTCGGGCAGCAGGTGGATGTCCGGGTAGCGCCCTGGCCCGACGAGGTCTTCCAGGCCGTGGTGCGCTTCATCGGGCCGCGGGTCGATGCCCAGACCCACACCCTGCTGGTGCGCGCCGCGGTGGACAACGCCGACCGGCGCCTGCGTCCGGGCTTCTTCGCGGCCGTGGATCTGGGCGTGGCCAGTCGCAAGGGCGTCGCCATGATCCCGGAGGAGGCCGTCCTGCAGCGCGCCGACGGCGAGGTGGCGTTTCGCGTGGGCGCCGACCAGCGCGTGGAGCGGCTGCTGATCGAGACCGGAGAGCATCGCGACGGTCTGGTGGAGATCGTGGCGGGACTGGCGCCCGGTGACCGCATCGTGGTGCGAGGTCACTACGCGCTCACGAACGGAGCGCAGGTGCAGCCGCGGACTCCGGACGGCCAGATGGCCGGGGACGTGGCCGAGGGCCCGCCGCCTGCCGGGACGGCCACGCCGTGAACCTCATCGACATCTGCATCCGGCGGCCGGTCCTCACCCTGATGATGACCTTGTCGCTGATCGTGTTCGGCGTGCTCGGCTACAACCGGCTCGGCGTCGACCAGTTCCCGCGCATGGAGTTCCCGGTGGTGGCCGTCACCGCCATCCTGGAGGGCGCCAGCCCGGAGGTGATCGAGGAGGACGTGACCGACGTCCTCGAGGAGTACCTCAATACGATCTCCGGCGTGCGCACGGTCGCCTCGCGCAGCATGCAGGGCGTCACGCAGATCATCGTGACCTTCGAGCTGGATCGCGACCTGGACATTGCCGCCCAGGACGTGCGCGACAAGATCTCCCAGTCGCGTCACGACCTGCCGGCCGACGTGGAGCCGCCCACGGTCGAGAAGTTCGCCATGGGCGACTACCCGATCATGTGGTTCCCGCTGATCAGCAATCGTGGCACCGTCGAGAACACGGAGTTCCTCAAGTACCAGGTGAAGCCCAGCTTGGAGACGATCTCCGGGGTGGGGGCGGCGCCGATCTTCGGCGGCCTCGAGCGCAATATCCGCATCTGGCTCGACGGCGGGGCCCTCAGCGCCCGGGGACTGGCGGCGAGCGACGTGGTCGCGGCCCTGCGCCGCGAGCACGTGGACATCCCGGGCGGCCATGTCGAGAGCCGGCAGGTCGAGTACGCGGTGAAGACCGACGCCCAGTTCGGGTCCATCGAGGAGCTGGGGGCGCTGGTCGTGGCGTGGGTGGACGATGCGCCGGTGCACCTCTCCGACGTGGCGCGTGTGGAGGACGGCGCGGAGGACCCGAAGGTCATCGCCCGCTACAACGGCGAGCCCTCGCTCGCCATCGGCATCCTGCGCCAGCGCGGCGGCAACAGCGTGGCCATCGCCGACGAGGCCTACGCCCGCATCGAGGGCATGCGCGACCGCATGCCCGCCGGGCTCGCGCTGGCCGGCAAGAAGCAGATCATCGACTTCACCCGCTCGATTCGCGAGGCCGTGGACGAGACCCTCTTCGCCCTGGCCTTCGGCGCCGTCCTGGCGGTGGTCACCGTGTTCGTGTTCCTGCGCCGCACGCGGCCCACCCTGATCGTGGCCGCCGCGATCCCGCTCTCCATCGTGTCGACGTTCGGTGTGATGTGGGTGCTCGGCTTCACCCTCAACGTGATGACGCTGCTGGCCTTGACGCTGGCTGTGGGCGTGGTCATCGACGACGCCATCGTCGTGCTGGAGAACATCGAACGGCACAGGGAGGCCGGCGAAGAGCCGTTCGAGGCGGCTTCGAACGGGGCGCGCCAGATCGCCTTCGCCGCGACCGCGGCGACGGTCTCCATCGCCGCCGTGTTCCTGCCCGTGGTCTTCGCGGAGGGCATCGTCGGCAACTTCCTGCGCGAGTTCGGCCTGACCGTGGCCAGCGCGGTGATGATCTCGCTCTTCGTGGCGCTGACGCTCACGCCCATGCTGGCGGCGCGCATGGCGCCGCCGAAGGAGCGCGCCCACGGCAGCATCCACCACCGCCTGGAGCGCGGCTTCACCTGGCTCGAGGACCGCTATCGGGCGTTGCTGGACTGGGCCCTGGCCCACCGCGGGGCCATCCTGGCCCTGGGCGGCGGGGCCTTCCTGGCCGCCGTGGGATTCGCGTTCGGCCTGGACCGCGAGTTCACGCCGTCCGAGGACCAGGGTCACATGATCGCCGTCATCGAGACGCCGCCGGGGACCAGCAAGGAGGCGACCCTCGAGATCATGAAGAAGGACGAGGCCTGGGTCCTGGCCCAGCCGGAGATCGGCGGCCTGTTCTCGGCCGTCGGCATCGCCGGACCCGACTCGCCCGAGGGCGGCTCCAACACGGCGCTGATGTTCGCCGCCCTCACGCCCCGGAACGAACGCTCGCGCAAGGCGCAGGAGCTGATCCGGGACGCCCGCGCGGCCATGGCCACGATCCCCGGGCAGCAGGTCTCGGTCTTCGACATGTCGATGTCGTCGGCCGGCAGCGGCAGCGACATGGAAGTCATGGTCCAGGGCAACCTGGGCCTCCACGAGCTGGACTCGCTGGCGGATCGCATTCTCCTGCAGCTCGGCCAGCGCGACGGCTTCGTCGACTTGGACAAGAGCCTCAAGCTGGGCCTGCCCGAGGTGCGGGTGATCCCGGATCGCGCCAAGGCCGCCGCCCTGGGCGTGGATGCGGCTTCGCTGGCCACGGCGATCCAGGCCATGATGGACGTGGCGACCTTCAAGGAGGAGGGCCGCGGCTACGACATCCGCATCCGCCTGGAGGAGGACGAGCGCTCGGAGCCCGAAGCGATCCAGCGCTTGTACGTGCGCGGACGCGGCGGCCAGCTGGTGGAGCTGCGCAACCTGGTGCGCATCGAGAAGGGCGCGGCCCCGTCGGTGATCCCCCGCCACAACCGCCAGCGCAGCGTCACCATCTCCGGAAATCTGGAGGGGTTGGCGCTGGCCGACGCCCTGGCGCAGGTGGAGGAAATCGCCGCCGGAGTGCTTCCCGATGGCGTGACGCTGGCCTACTCCGGTGAGGCTGAGCAGATGCAGGAGAGCGCGCAGCAGTTCGGCCTGATGCTGGGGCTCGCCATCCTGGTCATCTACATGATCCTGGCCTCCCAGTTCGAGAGCCTGCTGCACCCGCTCACCGTGATGCTCGCCCTGCCGTTGGCCATGACCGGCGCGCTGGGCGCGCTGTTCGTGCTGGCACAGCTCGGCGTCGACGGCATGACGCTCAACATGTTCAGCATGATCGGCGTGATCCTGCTCTTCGGCTTGGTGACGAAGAACTCGATCCTGCTGGTCGACTACGCCAACCAGCTGCGCTCGGAGCAGGGCATGAGCCCGGAAGAGGCCATGCGCACCGCGGCCCCGATCCGGATGCGGCCCGTACTGATGACCGCCATCTCCATGATCTTCGGCGTGCTGCCGGCCGCGATCGGGGTCGGGCCGGGCGCCGAGTCGCGCCGGCCCATGGCCGTGGCCACGGCGGCGGGGATGCTCTCGTCCACGGCGCTGACGTTGGTGGTGGTGCCGGTCTTCTACCTGGCGCTGGAGGATGGGATCCTGTGGATTCGGGCGCTGCCGCGGCGTTTGCGCCGCAAGCCGGCCCCGTCCTCCGCGAAATGGGCGCCGGAGCGCCGAGGATCTTCGGCGGTGGCCCCGACCCACGGCGATAGATAGAATGGCCCGGTTGCCGCGGGGTAGGGGGCCGGCGTTGCATGAGCCAGGACATTCTTGCGCAGATTCCCATCTTCGAAGACGTACCCGAGGCCGATCGCGAGTACGCCACGAAGCTGTGGAAGGCCAAGAACATCGCCTCCGGCGAAACGCTCTTTCAGCGCAGTGACCCCGGCGACTCGATGTTCGTGCTCGAGTCGGGCGCCATCGACGTGATCATCCCGGCCGAGACGGGCACGGGGGAGGTCGTGGTCTCGAAGCTCCATCCCGGCGACTTCGTCGGCGAGATGGGCATGCTCTCGGGTATGCCCCGCACCGCCACGGCCCGGGCCCGCGAGGACACGCGCGTCCTCGAGATGAAGCGCGACGATTTCCTGGGCTTCCTGGCGAAGCGCCCCAACGTCGCCATCTCCATGCTTCAGGAGATGAGCAAGCGGCTGCGCTCCACCAATGAACTCTACATGAACATCACCTCGCAAAACGCCAACGAGGTGCTGGATCAGAAGCTAACGCTGGGCGAGCGCGTGGCGGACCAGATCGCGGTGTTCGGCGGCTCCTGGGCCTTCATCTTCTCGTTCGGCATCTTCCTGTTCGGCTGGATGAGCCTGAACCTGGTCCAGTGGTGGTTCCTGCCCTTCGACCAGTTCCCGTTCATCTTCCTGAACCTGATCCTGTCGTGTCTGGCGGCGATCCAGGCGCCGGTCATCATGATGAGCCAGAACCGGGCGTCTACGAAGGATCGTATGAAGGCGGACCTGGACTACCAGTCGGGCGTCAAGTCCGAGCTGATGCTCCAGCAGCTGCACGGTCGGCTCAACGACCTGACCGACCTGATCCGGGAGCAGGGCCGCAAGTCCGACTAGCGGTCGTCCCCGGACTTGTACGCGCTGCGTTCGCGCAGCCAGCCGATGGCCTGCTCGGCTTCTTCGCGCTCGGCTTCCAGGAAGCGCCCCACCGCCTGCGCCAGGCGCGGCTCCGCCAGGTAGTGGAGGCTCCAGGTGGGCTGGGCGTCGAACCCGCGCACCTGCTTGTAGTCGCCCCCCGCGCCGGGTTCGAAGCGCTTCAGGCCGTGGTCGATGCAGTGCTCGATGGCGGCGTAGTAGCAGACGTTGAAGTGCAGGTGGGGCAGCTCGCGCACGCAGCCCCAGTAGCGGCCGTAGAGCGTGTCGCCTTTCTGTACGTTCAGGGTTCCGCCGATCAGCTCTTCGCCCCGTCGCGCCACCACCAGGCACAGGCGCGAGCGGAAGCGCTCCCAGAGCAGCTCGAAGGTGCGCGGGTTCAAGTAGGGCCGGCCCCAGGCGCGTCCGTCCACGGTGGCGCGGTAGAAGCCATAGAGCGGGTCTCGCAGCTCGGCCCCGATGGCGTCGCCCACGTGGACGTCGATGCGCACGCCCTGCTGCTCCAGCGAGCGGCGTTCGCGCCGGATCTGGTTGCGGCGCTTGCTGCGGAAGCGGCTCAGCCAGTCCTCGAAGTCCCGGTAGCCCGGGTTGTGCCAGTGGTACTGGACGCCCAGTCGCGGCTGGAAGCCGGCGCGGCGCAGGGGTTCGATCTCGTCCTCGCGGCAGAAGTTGACGTGGACGCCCGAGATCTGGTTCCCGTCGCAGAGCGCGCCGCTGACCGGGGTGAAGGGGACGCCCGCCAGGAGCTTGGGGTAGTAGGGGATGCCGGCGCGCTCGGCGGCGTCCGCCCAGCCCCAATCGAAGACGAACTCGCCTTCGCTGTGGCCCTTCACGTAGAGCGGGCACGCCGCGATGAGGCCCGAGCCGTCACGGACCACCAGGGGCCGGGGCCCCCAGCCGGTGGGCTCGCCCACGGCGCCGGCCTGCTCCAGGGAGGCGAGCCAGTCCCATTCCAGGAAGGGCGATTCAGCGCCGACCAGGGCGTTCCACGCGTCGCGATCGATGGAGGCGACGCCCTCCGCCAGCTCGATCTCGGCCATTGGCGGCCCAGTGTAGCTGCGTCGGCACGGCGGGGGCGGGCGGCTATCCTGTGGTGCGATGGGCTTCGGAGTCTTCGCCGGCGCGCCGGGCGGGCCGCCGCGTCCTCCGGGTCGTGAGGATCCCCTCCACGAGGGAGAGGTCGCCACCCGGACACAACGCAAGGTGGCGCGCCCGCCGCGGTTCAAGGTGGTCCTTTACAACGACGACTACACGCCCATGGAGTTCGTGGTGGATATCCTGGAGGGGGTTTTCGACAAAAGCCCCGCTGAGGCGACCCAGATCATGCTGCACGTGCATCACAACGGAAGCGGAATCGCCGGGACCTATGTCCTGGAGGTGGCCGAGACCAAGGTGGCCACGGTGCACAAGCTGGCGGAGGAGAGCGGCTACCCGCTGCGCTCCGGCGTGGAGTCCGAATGAGCGGGATTCCCCGGGATCTCCAGATCACGCTCCAGGCGGCCTGGCGCGAGGCGGTGACGCGCCGCCACGCCTACCTGACCGTGGAGCACCTGCTCTACGCGCTGCTCCACGAGGAGCGGGGTGCGGAGGTGCTGCGCCGTTGCGGCGCGAACCTGGGCACGCTGAAGCAGGCGTTGCAGCGCTTCTTCGACGAGGACCTGGAGGCCGAGCCCGGCGACGATCCGGTGGAGGCCAACCAGACCCTGGCCTTCCACCGCGTCGTGCAGCACGCGCTCCAGCACGCCATGAGCGCCGAGAAGGAGAACATCGAGGCGGGCGATCTGCTGGCGGCGATCTTCCAGGAGCCCGACTCCTACGCGGTGGCGCTGCTGCGCAACGAGGGCCTGTCGCGGATGGATGTGCTCCAGTACATCTCGCACGGCATCGCCAAGGTCCCTGGCGACGGTGCGGCCGAGCAGCCGCTTCACCCCATGGAGGGCCTCGACGAAGAAGGGGGCGAGGCCGAGGCGGATCCGCTCACGGCCTTCGCCACCAACCTGAACGAGCTGGCGGCCGCGGGCAAGCTGGACCCGCTGGTGGGTCGCGCCAACGAGCTGGAGCGCGCCATCCACGTGCTGGCGCGGCGGCGCAAGAACAACCCCATCTTCGTCGGCGAGGCCGGGGTCGGGAAGACCGCCCTGGCCGAGGGCCTGGCCCGACGCATCCACGAGGGCCGCGTTCCCGAGGACCTGGCCGACGCGGAGATCTATTCCCTGGATCTGGGGGCGCTGCTGGCGGGCACCCGCTATCGGGGCGACTTCGAGGCGCGTTTCAAGGTGCTGATCGCCGCCATCATGGAGCGGACCAAGCCGATCCTCTTCATCGACGAGATCCACACCATCCTGGGCGCCGGCTCGGCCCAGGGCGGCACGGTGGATGCGTCCAACCTGCTGAAGCCGTTGCTCCAGTCCGGCGACCTGCGCTGCATGGGCTCGACCACGTACAGCGAGTACCGGCACTTCGAGAAGGACCGTGCCCTGGCGCGACGCTTCCAGCGCATCGACGTGCACGAGCCCTCCCGCGACGAGACCATCCGGATCCTGGAAGGGCTGCGCTCGCGCTACGAGGATCACCACGGCGTTCGCTTCACCAGCTCCGCCCTGCGGACCGCGGTGGACCTGGCGTCCAAGCATCTGGCCGATCGCTTCCTGCCCGACAAGGCCATCGACGTGATGGACGAGGCGGGCGCCGCCGTGCGCCTGCGCCCCGGCGCCAAGAAGCGCCGCAGCGTGGGCGTACGCGATGTGGAGGCGGTGATCGCGCGCATGGCTCAGATTCCGCTGGCCCGCGCCAGCAGCTCGGATCGGGCGCGGCTGGAAAGCCTGGACGCCGACCTCCACCAGGTGGTGTTCGGTCAGGACGCCGCCATCGCTACGGTGGTGCGGGCGGTCAAGCGCGCCCGCGCGGGACTCGGCGGTCCGGACCGGCCGATGGGCTGCTTCCTGTTCACCGGCCCCACCGGCGTGGGCAAGACCGAGCTGGCGCGCCAGCTGGCCGCCACCCTCGGCGTGCCCTTCCTGCGCTTCGACATGAGCGAGTACATGGAAAAGCACGCGGTGTCGCGCCTGATCGGCGCGCCGCCCGGCTACGTGGGCTACGACCAGGGCGGTCAGCTGGTGGAGAAGGTCCGCAAGCAGCCCTACACGGTGCTGCTCCTCGACGAGATCGAGAAGGCGCACCAGGATCTCTTCGACATCCTGCTCCAGGTCATGGATCGCGCCACCCTGACCGACAACCAGGGCCGCGAGGCCGACTTCCGGCACGTGACGCTCATCATGACCTCGAACGCGGGGGCCCGGGACATGGCCTCACGGGCCATCGGCTTCGGCGATGCGCGCCGGGGCGACGGCCGCAAGGAGATCGAGCGTCTGTTCAGCCCCGAGTTCCGCAACCGCCTGGACGAGGTGGTGAGCTTCGACCCGCTGGGGCCCGAGGTGATCGGCAAGGTGGTGGACAAGTTCGTGGCCGAGGTCGAGGGCCAGCTCGCCGAGAAGAAGGTGCGCATCGAGCTCAGCCAGGAGGCGCGGGATTGGCTGGCGACGCGCGGCTACGACCCCGACTTCGGCGCGCGGCCCATGGCGCGTCTGATCCAGACCGAGCTGAAGGATCCCATCGCCGATCAAGTCCTGTTTGGGTCGCTGCAGA
The DNA here is from genome assembly GCA_947260035.1 of uncultured delta proteobacterium. Lineage (GTDB taxonomy): Bacteria > Myxococcota_A > UBA9160 > UBA9160 > JAFDET01 > JAFDET01. The sequence goes on along the minus strand of CAMYOO010000183.1, from coordinate 7,829 downwards.
AGGGCGGCACGGTGCGCGTGGGCGTGGAGGGCGATGCGCTGACGCTGGCTTGCGAGGGCCGCAGCTGAGCGCCACGCTGCTGCAGCGCTGCCTGCTCGCTCTCGCCGTCGCTGCCGCGGCTGCCTGCGGGGGCGAGCGCGACGCGGAAGTCCTGGTGCCGTTCGGCGCGCGCTGGCGCATCGCCGACACCTCGCTGGAGGAGCCCGCGGTGTGGGCGGCTCTCGCTTTCGACGATGCGGCCTGGCTCGAGGGGCCGGCGCCCTTCGGTTTCGGCGAAGGAGACGAGCGCACCCTGCTGAGCCACGAGCTGGCTGGCGGCGACGACGATTGGGTAACGCTGGCGCGACACGGCTTTCACGTGGCCGACCCCTCGCGGATCGAAGGCCTGCGCATCCGGGTGATCCACGACGACGGTGCGGTGGTGTTCCTGAACGGCCGCGAGCTCTTCCGCAGCAACGTGCGCGGCGTCCCGCTCTCGCCCCAGTTTCCCGCGGCCATTCCCCTGGCCGGTGAGTGGGAGCGCCGGGTGCTGGAGTACTGGGTGCCGCCCGAAGTGCTGCAGCCCGGCCGCAACGTGATCGCCGCCCAGGTCCACCAGGCCTGGCGCGAGCGCACCGATCTGCGCTTCGACCTGGAGCTGGCGGTGGTGACGGCGGAGCATCCGCTGCGCATCCTGCGCGGGCCGTGGCTCCAGAGTGCATCGCACAACCGGATGACGGTGCGCTGGCGCACCAACCGCCCGACGCCGAGTCGCGTGCTCTACGGGCCCGCAGCGGGACGACTGGAGCACGAGGCGGGTGACCCGGGACCGACCTCCGAGCACGAGGTGGTCATCGCCGACCTGGAGCCGGGCACGCGCTACACCTACGCGATCGCCGACGGCGCCGGCACGCGGCTGGCCGGAGGCGACCGCGAGCACGTCTTCAGCACCGCGTCTGCGCCGCAGAGCCGGGGGCCGCTGCGGATCTGGGCGCTGGGCGACTCGGGAACCGCCGACGACAACGCCCGTGCGGTGCGCGACGGATTCCTCGAGTTCGCCGGCGACCGCCCGCCCGATGTCTGGATCCTGCTGGGCGACAACGCCTATCCGACGGGATCCGACGGAGATCATCAGGTCGCCGTCTTCGAGATGTTCCCGGAGCTGCTGCGTCGCTGGCCGGTGTGGCCGGTGCTGGGCAACCACGGGGCGAATCTCACCGACACGCGCAAAGAGACCGGTCCCTTCTACGACATCTGGAGCAATCCGACGCGGGGCGAGTCGGGTGGGCCGCCCTCGGGCAACGAGGCCTACTACGTCATCGATCGCGGCAATGTCCGCCTGGTGGCGGTGGATTCGGCGGGGAGCCGCTTCAACCAGACTTCGCCGATGATGCGCTGGCTCGGGGAGGCGCTGGAGGCACCGGACGCCGACTGGGTGATCGTCTACGTGCACCACCCGCCGATCTCCGGGGGCACCCACGAGGAGGATCCCGAGCGGCGCACCGGCCGCTTCCAGGCCAACTTGATGAAACGCCTGGAGGCCGCCGACGTGGACCTGGTGCTCGCCGGTCACAGCCATTCCTACGAGCGCTCCAAGCTGCTGGGCCGCTCCGGGGGCGACCCGGAGCGCCTGGCGCAGAACGTGCTGGACGACGGGGACGGGGATCCGCAGGGCGACGGCGCCTATCGCAAGAACGGCACAGGCACGGTCTTCGTGGTGGCGGGCTCGGCAGGGCAGGCGGGCCACGAAGGCCGCCTCGAGCACCCGGCCATGGCGGTCTCGCTGCGTCAGCTTGGATCGTTCGTGATCGATGTCGAGGGCTGCCGGCTCGACGGGCGCTTCGTCGGCGTCGACGGCGGCGTGGCCGACCGCTTCCGCCTGGACAAGTGCCCGGACCCGAGCTGAGCCGGGCGTCAAGCGCCCAGCCGTTGCTTCCAGCGGCCGCGCTGGAACGCCACCAGCATCCAGAGCGCCCGGGCCAGGTGGTCGAAGACCAGAGCGCACCAGAGCCAGATCACCGGGGTTTCCAGCACCGTGGCGCAGACGAACGCCAGGGGAACGCGCAGGGCCCAGTTGCCGAGGGTGGCGGCCATCAGCGGGGTCATCGTGTCGCCGGCTCCGCGCAGGGCGCCGCCCAGCGTGAAGTGCAGGCCCATCAGCGGCTGCGCCAGGGCCAGGACCAGCATGAAGGGGCCCAGCTCGGCGATCACCCCGGCGTCGGAGGTGAAGAGCTTCGCCAGGGGGATGCGGCCGGCGCCGAACACGGCGCCCAGCACGATGGAGACCACCAGGGCCAGCTGCACCGCGCGCCAGCCGGCGCGCTCGGCGCCTTCGGGATCGTGCGCGCCCAGCGCCTGCCCAACCAGGGTGGAGGAGGCCGTCGAGAACCCCACGCCGGGAATCCAGGAGAAGGACAGCACGCGGATGCCGATGGTGTAGGCCGCCAGCGCCGCGGTTCCGTAGGTCCCGATGAAGATGAAGTAGGCCATCAGCGCGCCGTTCATCACCACGCGTTCCGCGACGGCGGGCATCGAGATCCGCACCACTTCGCGCAGCAGCGGCCGCGACTCCCGGAAGTCGCTCACGCCCAATCGCACCGGCGATCCTACCCGGAGCCGGGTGGCGACGGCGAACAGCACGATCGCCACGATCTGTGCGGCGACCGTCGCGAGGCCGGCGCCCACCAGCTCCAGGCGCGGAAAGCCCAGCAGGCCGAAGATCAGCAGGCCGTTGAGTCCGGTCTTGATCGCGGTGGCGACCAGTGCGATCAGCATCGGCGTGCGCGTATCCCTGTCGGCGCGCAGCGCGCTCTCCACCACGATGGCCACCGACAGCAGCAGCGTCGAGCCCAGGGTGAGGCGCATGTACGGGACGGCCAGCGTCACCACCTCGGGATCGGCCTTCAGCAAGCGCAGCAGGGGCCCCGGGAAGAGCAGCACGGCCGCGGTGACGACGGTCGCGATGGCGAACGCCACCAGGATGGATGCGGCATGGGCCTGCCGCGCGCGTACCGGCTGCCCGGCGCCGATGGCGCGGGACATCATGGCCACACAGGCGATGCCGATGGCGAAGAAGACCGACTGGGTGAGCCACAGGTACTGGGTCACGTAGCCGACCGCCGCGACCGCTTCGCGCGAAAGCCGGCCCACCATGGCGATGTCCACCAGCGACACCAGGCTGGCCAGCACCTGCGACAGGATCACCGGCCAGGCCAGGTTCCAGATCTCGCGGCTGGTGCCCCGGCCCGGCAGCGCCTCTTCGATGGGCAGCGCCGCCTGGCTGGCCAGCGCGCCGCTGGGCAGCGGTGATGAGGTTTCGGGATCGCCGAGGTCGGCGACCTCCTCCTCGACCTCCGCGCTGATCTCGTCCTTGGGGGGAGCGGGGCTCATGCGGGCTCCCCTAGGACGGGGGCGCGCGCAGCTCGACCGGCAGGCGGAACACGACGCCCTCGTCCACGTGGGGTGCGGGCTCGACCGAGGTGTCGTCTCCGCCCAGCTCGCGCAGCCGCTCCACCACGCCCTCCACCAGCAGCTCGGGCGCCGAGGCGCCCGCCGTGACGGCGACGCATGCGACGCCGTCGAGCCACTCCTCGCGCAGGTCGCCCGCGTCCTCCACCAGATGCGCGGCAACGCCCACCTTGTGCGCGATCTCGACCAGCCGGTTGCTGTTGGAAGATGTGGGAGCGCCCACCACGATCACCAGCTGGGCTTCGTCGGCCAGCTGCTTGACCGCGTTCTGGCGGTTCTGGGTGGCGTAGCAGATGTCGTCCTTGCGGGGCAGCTCGATGGCGGGGAAGCGCTCCTTCAGCGCCGCCATCACGTCCGCGGTGTCGTCCACCGAGAGCGTCGTCTGGGTCACGCAGGCCAGCCGTTGCGGATTGCGCACCTGGAGCCGCTGCACGTCTTCGACGGTCTCGACCAGGTGCATGCGCTCCGGCGCCTGGCCCATGGTGCCCTCGACCTCTACGTGGCCGGCGTGGCCCACCATGATGATCTCGAAGTCGTCGCGCGCGTGACGCGCCGCCTCCAGGTGCACCTTGGTCACCAGCGGGCAGGTGGCGTCGATGGTGCGCAGCTCGCGGGCGGCGGCAGCCTCTCGCACCGCGGGCGAGACTCCGTGGGCGCTGTAGACGAGCATCGACCCTTCGGGCACGTCCGCCGGATCCTCCACGAAGATCGCGCCCTTGGCGCGCAGGTCTTCGACCACGTGACGGTTGTGGACGATCTCGTGGCGCACGTACACCGGCGACGATCTCGTGGCGCACGTACACCGGCGCGCCGAAGCGCTGCAGCGCGAGCTCGACCACGTCGATGGCGCGGTCCACGCCCGCGCAGAATCCGCGGGGGCTGGCCAGGATGATCCGCATCGCGCGCAGGGTAGCGTCCGGGGGGCGGGGTCGCCCCGAGCCGTTACACTGAAACGCCGGAAGGGTCTGCGAAACATGGCGAATCTCGACAGTTTCCGAAGCGAGACCGCGTCCTGGCTGGAGGCGCATTGCCCGGCCTCCCTGGTTGGCCGCGGGGACAACGTCCTCGAGGGCGTTTGGGGCGGGCGCAAGTGGAAGTGGACCGACCCGGACCGCAAGCGCTGGCTCGAGACCATGGCCGAGCGCGGCTGGACGGCTCCGACCTGGCCCCAGGAGTACGGCGGCGGCGGGCTCTCGCCGGCCGAGGCCAAGGTCCTGTCCCAGGAGATGCGCGCCCGCCGCATTCCCCAACCGCTGATCGGGTTCGGCCTCACCATGATCGGGCCGACGCTGCTCCAGTTCGGCAACGAGGAGCAGAAGCGCGAACATCTTCCCCGCGTCTGCCGCGGTGAGATCCGCTGGTGCCAGGGCTACTCGGAGCCGGGTGCGGGCTCGGACCTGGCGTCGCTCCAGACCCGGGCGGATCGTGACGGCGATCATTTCGTGGTGAGCGGTACGAAGGTCTGGACCTCCTACGCGGACGAAGCCGACTGGATCTTCGCGTTGGTGCGCAGCGATCCCGATGCTCCCAAGAAGCAGGACGGCATCAGCTTCCTGCTCATCGATATGGATGATCCCGGGGTGACGGTGTCGCCGATCCTGCTGATCAGCGGCTCGTCACCGTTCTGCGAGACCCACTTCCAGGACGTGCGAGTTCCCGTGAAGAACGTGGTCGGCACCATCGGTGGTGGCTGGACCGTGGCCAAGGCGCTGCTGGGCCACGAGCGCAGCATGATCGCGGATGCCTTCGGTGCCACCTCGGGCGGCGGCAAGCGCATGTCGCTGCCGGACCTGGCCCGGCGCTACGGCGGCGAGGAGGAAGGGCGCGTCGCCGACCCGTTGCTGCGCGATCGCGTGGCCCAGTGCGAGATGGACAGCCGCGCCTTCCTGCTGACGGTGCAGCGCTCGCGGGACGCCGCACGGGCCGGCCAGCAGCCGGGTGCCGAGACGTCCATCTTCAAGGTCTACGGAACCGAGCTCAACAAGCGCCGCAACGAGCTGATGGTCGAGGTGCTGGGCCCCCAGTCGCTGGGCTGGGAGGGGCCGGGCTTCGACGACGCCGAGCTCAAAGTGACGCGCGAGTGGCTGCGCTCGCGCGGCAACTCCATCGAGGGCGGCACCTCGGAGATCCAGCTCAACATCATCGCCAAGCGCGTGCTCGGCCTGCCGGATTGAGGGGGGGAGCCCAGTGCAGCTCGTACTGACCGAGGATCAAGAGCTTCTCGCCAAGACCGCGGCCGACTTCGTCGCGGAGAATTCGCCGGTGGCGCGCTTCCGCGCCCTGCGCGATTCCGGAGATCCGCTCGGCTTCTCGCGAGACTTGTGGAAGCAGATGGCCGAGCTCGGCTGGGTGGGAATTCCGTTCCCCGAAGAACTGGGCGGAGCGGAGATGGGCCTGGCGGAGCTGGCCTGCGTGCTGGAGCCCCTGGGCGCCGCGCTGGCTCCCGAGCCCTTCCTGTCCACGGTGCTGCTGGCGGGCGAAGCCCTTCGGCGCGGCGGAAGTGCCGCCCAGCAGCAGCGTTGGCTGCCGGCCATCGCCGCTGGGGACGCCATCGGCAGCCTGGCCTTCCAGGAGCCGGGCGTGCGCTGGAGCCCCTGCCAAGTGGCGACCCGGGCCGATTCCGTCGACGGCGGCTTCCGGCTCCACGGCCGCAAGATCCAGGTGCTCGATGCCGCGGCTGCGGACTTCCTGATCGTCCCCGCGCGAACGGCGGGTGAGCCGGGCGATGCCGAGGGCATCGCGCTGTTCCTGGTGGAGGCGGGCGCGGCCGGCCTCGAGATCACGCCCCAGACCCGGGTGGATCTGCGCGCCTCCGCTCTCCTGACCCTCGACGGCGTGTCCGTCGCTGCCGATGCGGCGCTGGGCGAGGTCGGTGGGGCGGGGCCGCTGCTGGAGACCGTGCTCGATGTCGCGACCGCGGGCCTCTGCGCGGAGATGCTGGGCAGCATGGGGCGCGCCTTCGAGATGACCCTGGAGCACCTCAAGTCGCGGCAGCAGTTCGGCGCGCCCATCGGCAGCTTCCAGGGTCTGAAGCACCGCGCGGCGGAGATGTTCATCGAGCTCGAGCTCTGCCGGAGCGCCGTGATGGCGGCAGCCCGTGCGCTGGACGCCGACGACGAAGAAGCTCCGTCGCTGGTTTCGCTGGCCAAGGCGCGCTGCTCCGACGCCGCCATGCTGGTGGCCAATGAGGGCGTGCAGATGTTCGGCGGCGTCGGCATGACCGACGAGTACGACATCGGCTTCTACCTGACGGGGCTACTGATGGACCGTACCGAGCGGTTGCTCCGGGCCTGCCGCGGAGAGCCGGTCGACCGCCCGCCGGTGTGGCTCATGCGCCAGGCCGGCCGCTACCTGCCCGAGTACCGGCGTCTGCGCGAGGGCATCCCGTTCCTCGAGATGTGCCGCGACGTGGACCGCGCGGTGGAGGTGTCGCTCCAGCCGCTGCAGCGGGTGGGTACCGAGGCGGTGATCTTCTTCTCGGACATCTTCGTGCCGATCCTGGGCATGGGCGTCGATCTCGACTTCGCACCGGGGCCGGTGATCGCGCAGCCGATTCGCAGCGAGGAACAGGTGGCCGCGTTGCGCAGCGACGACCCGCGCGAATCGGTTCCGTACGTGTTCGAGATCCTGCGCCGCCTGCGTGGGGAGCTGGAGGCGGAGCGCGTGCCGCTGCTGGGCTTCGCCGGCGCGCCTTTCACCCTGGCCGCCTACCTGGTGGAGGGGCAGGGCTCGCGCCACTTCTCGACGCTGAAGCGCATGCTGCACCGCGAGCCCGATGTGCTGCGCGCACTGCTGGCGCGGTTGACGGACCTGACGGTGAGCTACCTCAACGCCCAGATCGAGGCCGGCGCGCAGGTGGTGCAGCTCTTCGATACCTGGGCGGGGTTGCTCTCGCGCGAGGAGTACCGCGAGTGGGTGCTTCCGGTGCATCGCGAGGTCGCCGCCAAGCTCGACCGCACAGCGGCGCCGCTGATCCTGTACGTGAACGACGGCGCCCACGTGGTCGAAGAGATGCTCGAGGCCGGGCCCGACGTGATCTCGCTGGACTGGCGTGTCGATCTGGCCGAGGCCGCTCGTCTCGCCGGTGCGCGAGCCAGCGTGCAGGGCAACCTGGACCCCTGCGCGCTGCAGGCGCCGCCCGAGGCCATTGCCGCTGCGGTGCAGCGCATGGCGCAGGAGGCCGAGCCGGCGCGGGGCCACATCCTGAACCTGGGCCATGGCATCCTTCCCGACACGCCGGTCGAGGGTGTGCGCGCCTTCATCGACGCAGCCCGCCGGCTCGGCTCGCAGTGACCGGAAGCGATGTCGCCGCCGTGGTGGTGGGCGCCGGCGCGGCCGGCCTCGGTGCGGCTCACGCCCTGCGCGCCAACGGCGTGGAGCCC
>CAMYOO010000182.1 GCA_947260035.1 uncultured delta proteobacterium | reverse complement strand
GATCAGCTCCCGGTCGCGCGGATGACCCGCAGCAGCTGATTGAGCTTTCGCCGGTGCTCCCTCACGAAGGGATTCTCAGGGTTCCACACGTACCCGGCGAGGGCCGCGCAGATCATGGCCTTGAGCTTCTCGTTGCTCGGCCGCGCAAAGCAGACCTCCTGGAAGCTGCCGTCGTACCAGGCGTTCACGAAGGTCCGAAACACGTCGATACCCCGCGCCATGTAGTCGCTGTAGTCGGTCTGCCAGTCGACCGCCTCTCCTGCAAGCTGACGAATGATCGCGTCGGATGCGCGACTCGCGCACACCAGGGCGAGCGTCACTCCCGACGAGAACACCGGGTCGAGAAACTCACCGGCATTGCCGACCAGGCAATATCCCTCGCCGAAGAGCTGCTTCGCCGAAGTCGAATAGCCGATCGTGCTGCGCGGTTCGAACAGGAACTCCGTATCGGCAAGGCGCTGGTGCGTCGCGGGATCGGCGTGGATCGCCGCCCGGAGACGAGCCGCGGGATCCGCCGGAAATGCCCCGAACCATTCCGGCGGGGCTACGACACCCACGGAAGTGCGCCCGTCCGAAAAGGGGATGATCCAGATCCACACGTCCGGCTGGTGGATCACGATGACGATGCGCCCGCCGCTGGGCCCTTGCGGACGTCGGTCTCCACGAACGTGGGCGAACATCGCTTGCCGGACGGGCTGGTCCGACGGCTCTTCCAGCCTCAGCAGGCGAGGCAGGATGCGACCGGCCCCACTGGCGTCGACGATGAACCCCGCGCCGACGTCCTCGCAGCCGCACGAGCCACCTTCGGCCCCACGCTCGAAGACATCGATGCCCTGGCGACTCGCATGGATCGGATCGGCACGAAAGCCGCGCTCGCGGACTCCGTTGGCGAGCACCTCGTCGAACTCGGCGCGCGGGACCTGCCAGGTCCAGGTCGCGCCGTCGCCTAACTATTGAGCGAAGTCGAACTCGCAGCGCTCGTCTCCCCGCACGAACACCGCTCCCGTCTTGACCTGATGGCCCTGGGCCTCGACGAGATCGAGGAGCCCGGCTTCCCGAAGGATGTCGCTGCAGGCGGGCAGCAGGCTCTCACCGATCGAGAAACGCGGAAAACGACTGCGTTCGAAGATCGCCACGTCGAGTCCGGCGGACGCGAGAAGCGCCGCCGTCGTCGTTCCCGCGGGTCCGGCACCGATCACGGCGACGTCGTAGCGGCCTGCCGGACGACGATCCTCGGACATTCGCGTCTCCTCAGCGGCGCTGCACCGGGTGGGTGCGTGTGAGCGCTGCCTGGACCGGCGAGGCGAGCAGGAGAGGCGAAACCAGAACGTGGTGCAGGAAAGTCCCGGAGCTCACGATCCCGGAGCATACCCCACGTTGCCGCGAGCGTTCTGCTTGCTGCGGCAGACGAAGCGCAGGGAGGGGCCTAGCGGCGCTCTTCCGGGTGCCAGTGGAGCAGGTCGTCGACGACGCCCCAGTCCTCGCCGTCCACGTCGAGGCTCCCGCCTTCCTCGAAGAAGTGGGCTACGCGGCGGTCCAGCTCTTCCGGGTCCTCCACGCCGCCGCTGCGGTCCAGGCGCTTGCGCAGTGCGATGGCCCCCAGCAGCACACGCCCCAGCAGCATCTTGGCCGGGAACTTCACGGCCTGGGGAACGTGGCGCTTGAGATCGTAGCTGCGCTCCAGCAGGCCCGGCTGCGCCTCCGCCTGGGCGAAGCCGGCGTCGAAGCTGCGGCCCTTGACCAGTCGCTCGGAGAGCTCGGCGATGGACAGCTCGCTGCGCACGCGCAACGTCTCGTCCACCAGCGCGGTGAAGTCGTCGGGGATGAAGTGGCGGCGCATGCGCGCCGTGTCGCGACCACACTCGGCGACCAGCTTCTCGTAGAGGGCCACGTAGCGCTCCACCTGGCGCTTCATGTCCAGCTCCGCGCGCACGAAGGCGGCGGCGCTGGCCCCCATACGCTGGCGCGTGTCCCGGTCCAGGAGCCGTTCCAGGCTCGCGGCAAGGCCCTCGGAATCGCGCTCCTCGACCAGGAAGCCGGTCTCCTCGTGGCGCACCACCTCGACGATGCCACCGTGGCGGGTGGCGACCACCGGCAACCCCGTAGCCTGGCCTTCGACTACGACGTTGGGGATGCCCTCTTTGTCGCCGTCACTCCCCATGACCGACACGTGGATCAGGACATCGGCCGCTTCCATGCGCGCGCGCACGCCCTCGTGATCGGTGGTGCCGACGAACTGCACCCGGTCCTTGAGCCCCAGCTCGCGGGCGGTGCGGCGCAGGCGGTGAAAGTCCTCGCCCTCCCCCACCACGTCGAGCCTGACGTCGCGGCCGCGGGCGGCCAGGTCCGCCAGGGCCTGGAAGGCGTAGCGGTGACCCTTCTTCTCGATCAGCCGCCCCACCATCAACGTGCGAAGCGGAGCCTTGGGATCGCGGCCGCTGCGATCGACCGTCGCAAAGCGCTCCAGGTTGGTGCCGCGCCGGATGACGGTAACGCGCTCCGGGTCGGCGCCGAACGACAGGGCCTCCTGTCGCAGGTCCTCGGAGACGCAGATCATCTGGTCGGCGGCGTCGAAGAGCACCCGGTAGAGCCGGTCGAACTGGGGCATGGCGGCCTGGACACCCAGATCTCGCCCGCCGAAGGTGACCACCATGGGAATGCGCAGGTACTGCTTCATCAGCAGCATGCGCAGTCCGGACCAGCCGAAATGTGCGTGGATCAGATCCGGCGCGTAGCTGCGCTCCAGGTGAGCCGCGGCCAGCAGTGCCAGGCGCGGCTCGGTCGTGTAGCGCACCGGGAAGCGCACCAGCCGCGGAACGGGAAAGCGGTCCAGGTTCTCGACACGATTGCAGACCACCACGTTCTCGACGTGGCGTCCCAACTCCGTGACCAGCTGGTGGATGAATGGCTGGCTCCACGACAGGTAGGCGGAGAACTTGCACTGCAGGACCGTTAGCGGCTCGCCCCCTGTACGCATGGCTCCGGACCCTACCGCACGCGGTCCGGGCCGCCAGGATCGGCCACCCGGCGCAGCAGCTCGTCCACGCGCGGCTCCCAGTCATGCGCCTGCGCGCGGGAGAGCCGCTCGGCGCGCCTCTGCTCGGGCTCGCCCAGCGCCGCCTCCAGCGCCGCGATGAAGGCGTCTACATCGCCCGCCACCCGCAGGGTTCCGTCCTCGGCCAGCGGCGCCAGGTTCGGCAGCGGCGTCGCCACCACCGGGAGCCCGGCCGCCAGGTACTCCCAGAGCTTGAGCGGCAGGCTGCCCCGGGTGTGCGCGTTGTCGAGAAAAGGAATCAGGGCCACGTCTGCGTGGCGCAGCCAGGCCGGCAGCTCGTCCTGTGGCCGAGGCCCGAAGGCGTGCACATTGGGCCGTGCGATCAGCTCCGCATAACCCTGCGGTTCGCCCCCCGGATCGCCCAGTCCGACGGGTCCCACCAGGACCAGCTGCAGGTCGGGGCGGGCGTCCGCCACACCCGCCAGCAGCGGCAGGTCGACGCGGTAGCCGGCGACGTTCCCGGTGTAGACGCCCCGGGGTCGCGCCAGCCCGGCCAACGCGGACGGCTCCGGCAACGGCTCACGGACGGCGCGGGAGAAGAGCCCCACGTCCGCGACGTTGGGCACGCACACCACGTCGGGGCGCTGCGGGCGCAGGTGATCGGCCAGCACAGGACTCGTCGCGAACACGCAGTTCGCCGTCTGCAGCATCGCCGCCTCCGCCGCATCGATGCGTGCGGCATCGACGCCGGGATTCGCCGCGTAGCGATCCACGCAATGGTAGACCAGGCGCCGGCCGCCCAGGCGACGCGCCACGCCCAGCCAGGTGGGCAGGAAGCTCCAGATCAGCGGCGCCGGCATCGCCAACCGGCGCAGGGCGCGCCGCACCTGGCCCGCGACCCAGAGATCGGACAGCATTCGCGCCGGGACGGGCCAGTCCGCGGGCAGCGCCAGGGGCGCCAGCGCGAAGAGCCCTTCGGCCAGCCGCCGCGGCCCGCGACCGGCCGCACGCAGCCGGGCCAGCACGCGACCGCGGTCATGCGGGGAACGCAGCGAGGGCCCGCGCAGGCCGGTGGACTCGACGAAGAGAACCTTGTGCCCCCGTGCGGCCAGGCGCCGCGCGATCTGGTGCACGTTGACCGGAGCGGGGGTCTCCCAGGGCGCGCTGGCGAGGATGACGATGGGAACCGAGGGCGGAAGCCCGCTCACTCCGGATCCGGCTCGACGAAGTGTTCGGGCGTCCCCATCACCTGATCGTACTCGTCCAGCACATCGGCGGCCTTGCCGAAGCTGACCATGCGGCCCTTCTCCAGCCACAGCACGTGGCTGCACAGGGTGCGCAGGAACTCGCTGGAGTGGGAGACGATCGCGATGAGCTTGCAGTGGGACATCATCTGGTCGAGACGCACCTTGCTCTTCTGGCGGAACTTGGCGTCCCCGACGCTGAAGACCTCGTCCAGGATCAGGATCTCCGGCTCCAGGGTGGTGGCCACGGAGAAGCCCAGGCGCGCCTTCATGCCGCTCGAGTAGTGGCGCATGGGCTCATCGATGAAGTCGCCCAACTCGGAAAACTCGATGATCTCCTGGATCTTGTCGTCGATCACCGCCTTGGGGATGCCCAGGTAGGCGGCCAGCAGGCGGACGTTGGCCCGGCCCGAGAGCTCCGAGTTGAGGCCCGTGGACAGGCTCACCAGCTGGGACACCTTGCCGTGCACGGTGATCTCGCCTTCGTCGGGCTGCAGGATCTGGGACAGCACCAGGCAAAGGGTGCTCTTGCCGGCGCCGTTGGGTCCGACGATGCCGAGCACCTGGCCTTCGTGGAGCTCCAGCGTCAGGTGGCGCAGAGCCCACAGGATCTCGGGCTTCGCCACGAAGCGCCGCTGGATCAGTGCCTGGCGCAGGTTGATCTTGCGACGGCGGTGCAGGTGAAAGTAGGTGCCCAGGTTCTTCAGCTGGACGACCGGCTCGTTCTCGGAGTTCCGCGCTCGGCTACTCATAGGAACTTGATCACCCGCCGGTCGAAGTGCTGGAACACCCGGTACCCGATCGCAAAGACCACGAGAGACGTCACGGTCAATACCACCCAGTGATGACCCGCCAGGAAACGGCCGTAGAAGATGGCGTCTCGGTAGCCGGTAAAGAGGATCGCCAGCGGGTTCATCATGTAGATTGTCGGGATGACGTCCGCGAACTGGCTCTCTCCGAGCGCGCCCTTGGTGAAACGCTCCTTGACCATGTCGGCACCGTAGAGCACCGGGGCCATGTAGAAGAAGAGACGCAGCACGTGGCCCATGAAGCCCGAAAGATCGCGAACCAACGCCCCGAAGGCGGCGATCATCAAGCACGCCCCGATGTAGAAGACCAGCTGCAGAGCCCACAGCGCGGGCAACTGGACCAGGGCCACCGTAATGGGCCTTCCCCAGACCCACGCGGCTATCAGCAGCGTCGCCTGTCCAAACAGGAAGAAGCCGAAGCCCGACAGCACCACCGAGAGCGGCAGCACCATGGTCGGGAACGGAACCGACTTGATCAGGCCCTCACGGCTGCGCAGCAGCTTGCAGCAGGAGTTGATCGAGCTTCCGAAGTGCTTGAACGGCAGCAGCGCGCACAGGATGAAGATCGGGTACGGGTGATAGTGCCCGCCGCGCCCGAAGATGCCCACCACCACCGCCCAGTAGATCAACATGGTGAAGAGCGGGTCGATCAGCCACCAGACCCATCCCAGCCGCGTCTCGCTGGCGGAGCTGCGCAGGTCCGACGCGACCAGCTCCTGGAGCAGGTCGCGTCGCAGATACAGGTTGGCCACGTTGGAGATCACGGGCGGATTCTCCTGCCCGACGGAAGTGCTGTCAATCGCGCGCGCCCGGCGACGCGGGTATGCTGCGCCGCATGCGCGTAGCGCTGGTTCACGATTGGCTGACGGGACGCCGCGGCGGCGAGCGGGTACTGGAGCAGCTGGCGATCATGCACCCGGACGCCGACTGCTACACGCTCGTCCACGTACCCGGCTCCACGTTCGACGCGATCGAGCGCCTGCACATCCACACCAGCGCCCTGTCGCGCATTCCCGGCGTGGAGCGCCACTACCGCAAGCTGCTGCCCCTGATGCCGGCGGCCATCGAACGCTTTCGGCTCGAGGGCTACGACCTGGTGGTCTCCACCAGCCACGCCGTGGCCAAGGGCGTGCGCGTGGCCCGGGGCACGCCTCACGTCTGCTACTGCTTCACACCCATGCGCTACGTGTGGGACCAGGCCGACGCCTACCTCGGGCGCGGCCTGCGACGCGCCGCCGCCGCGCCCCTGGCCGCCTGGCTGCGCCGTTGGGATGCGCGCAGCAGCACGCCCGAGCGCGTGACCCGCTTCATCGCCATCTCCCACGGCGTCGCGGACCGCATCCGCCGCCACTACGGCAGACAGGCGGACGTCCTGTATCCCGGCGTGGCCACCGAGCGCATTGCAGCGGCCCAGGGGCCGCCCGAGGACTTCTACCTGCTGGTGGGCGGCTTCGTTCCCTACAAACGCGAGGACCTGGCCCTCGAGGCCTTCCGCCGACTCGGCCGCCCCCTGCTGGTGGTCGGCGACGGCCCCACCCGAGCCGCACTCGAGGCCGCCGCCCCGCCCAACGTCCGCTTCGCCGGGCGTGTGAGCGACGCGGAGCTCGAGTCGCTCTTCCGCCGCTGTCGGGCCCTGGTGTACCCGCAGGACGAGGACTTCGGAATCATCGCGGTGGAGGCCCAGGCCGCAGGCCGTCCGGTGCTGGCCTACGCGCGCGGCGGCGCCACCGAAACCGTGGTGCCGCTCGAGGACGAGAACGGACGCCCCCCGACGGGCGTGTGGTTCGACTCCCAGACGCCCGAAGCCCTGGCGAGCGCCGTGGAGACGCTGGAGCGCCGCTACGCAGAGTTCGACTCCGTCGCCATCCGCCGCCACGCGGAGGGCTTCTCCAACGAGCGTTTTCGCCGCGAGATGGCCGCAGCCCTGGCGGAGACGCTGAGCGCCTGCTCGCAGCCCTCGTCCCATCGCGGGTCCGGCTCCTAGCCCGCGGCACCGCGCCGCACGGCCTCGGCCACCCGATCCAGCTCGTTGGAGCCGAGACGCGGGTGGATGGGCAGGCAGATGACTTCGTCGCAGGCCCGCTCCGCCTCGGGGCAAGCACCCGCGGGCAGGCGGGCCGCACCCAGACCGGGCTGGCGATAGGCGGGGCGCGGATAGAAGTGCCGCCACTCCACCCCGGCCTCCTCCAGCGCCTTGCAGATGGCAGCGCGCTGCGCCGAGGGCCGGCAGCGCAGTGCAAACTGGTGCCACACCGGCGTCTCATCCGCCGCGACGCAGGGAAGCTCCACGCCGTCGAGGCCGGCCAGGCGCTCGCTGTAGCCCCGCGCCACCTCGCAGCGCGCCTGGTTCCAGCGCGGCAGGTGGCGCAGCTTGACGCGCAGGATCGCCGCCTGGAGCGCGTCCAGGCGCGAGGTCGTGCCCACCATCAGGTGGTGGTCGCGCTCGCGACTGCCGTGGTTGCCCAGCAGCCGCACGCGCTCCGCCACCTCGGCGTCGCCCGTGGTGACGGCGCCGCCGTCGCCCGCGGCAGAGAGGTTCTTGGAGGGGTAGAAGCTGAAAACGGCCGCGGTCCCCGCGCTGCCCGCCGTGCGTCCACCCCGGGCCGCTCCGATGGCCTGGGCCGCATCCTCCACCACCGGAACCGACCGGGCCGCCGCCACGGCGCCGATCGCATCCAGGTCGGCGCAGGCTCCGAACAAGTGCACCGGCACGATGGCCCGGGTGCGCTCGGTGATCGCGGCGTCGAGCGCGGCGGGATCCAGGTTGAAGCCGTGGGGCTCGATGTCGGCGAATACCGGGCGCGCCCCGGCCAGCAGGATGGCCTCGGCGGTGGCGAAGAACGTAAAAGGAGTGGTGACGACTTCGCTGTCCGGCTCGACGCCCACGGCCCGCAGGGCCAGCGCCAGCGCGTCGGTGCCCGAGGCCGCGCCCACGGCGAAGTCCGCGCCCACGAAGCCGGCCAGCTCCGCCTCGAAGGCCTCGCATT
>CAMYOO010000181.1 GCA_947260035.1 uncultured delta proteobacterium | reverse complement strand
CTTGACTTTCGTATTTTATTCGCGTATGGTTGAAGGCCTCATCCCACCGGTCCCGGGTGGAGAGATTCTTGGCTCAGCCCATCTTCCATGCGCCCGATGCTCCGGGTGCGTCGCGCGCGCGGCCTTTGGATGCGGCGCTGGCAACGCTGGCGGCCGGCGAGGCACCGCTGCGTCGGGTGCTGGCGCGCATCGCCGGCGTCCTGGTTCGGCGCCGCGCCTGGGAGCCGCTGGGCTACGTGCGCGCGGGCGACTATGCGCGGGAGCGCGCCGGGATGTCGGACCGCGAGCTTCTCGACCTGGCCGCGGTGGACGCGCGCCTGGCCGAGCTGCCGCGCATCGAGGCCGCGTTCCTGGCGGGCGAGGTCACCTGGACCAAGGCGCGGCTCCTGTGTCGCGCGGCCACGCCCGACGATGAGGCGGAGTGGCTCGCCGCCGCGTCGCGCATGAGTGCGGCCCGCCTGGCGCGCGAGGTGCGGGCCGTCGATCTGCACGGGCTGGAGGTGCAGGCGACCGACGAGTCCGGCTCGCCTGAAGAGCCGCGCCAGCGCATCCGCATCCGTTGCTCGCGGCGCACGCTGGCGCGCTGGGGCGACGCCTGCCGGCTGGCCCGGCGCATGCACGGCGCTCACGTCACCCAGGCCGACGTGGCCGAGGCCGTGGCCGCGGAGGTGGTCTCGGCGTTGCCGTTGGAGGTGGATCCGGAGTCGCTCCCGGTCGCAGCGGAGGTTCGGCGCGCGCACCGCGAGGCGGCGGCCGACGACGCCCCGGTCCTGCCGCCGCCCGGCGCCGGGTGCTCGGCTGCGCAGGTTCCGTTTCTCGAGGGGCTGGTCGAAGGGCTCGACACCGCCACGCCCCGCGAGCTCGATGCGCCTGCGTCGCGCCGCAGCCCTGGAGCGCAGCTTCCTGGCACGCGTTGCGCCGCTCCTGCTCGAGCTCGCCGCCACCCGTGCCTACCGCGACGTGGGCTGCCGCAGCTTCGACGAGTACGCGCGCGAGCGCCTGGGCATGGCGCCGCGCAAGGCCCGCACGCTGCTGCGCGTGCAGCGCGCGTGCCGGGCGTCGCTGCCGCTGCGCAAGGCCTGGCGCGCCGGGGCGCTGAGCCTGGCGCAGGCCCACACGCTGGCCGCGCTCTTCGCACTGGATCCTTCCCAGCCGTGGCAGGAAGCATGGGTCGCGCGCGCGGGCGAGGTGACCTTGCGCCGTCTCGGCGACGATGTAGACGCGGCGATCGCGTCCGGAAGCCTGGACCCGGCGTCGCTGCCGGCCGTTCCCGCGGGTCTGCAAAGCGGTGCGCCGCACAAGGACGCCGAAGAGGGCTCCCACCGCCCCGACGAGCGCGACCGCCTCAGCATCTGGGCGCCCGAGGACGTGGCGCGCCTCTTCCGGGCGGCTCACGCCACGGTTCAGCGCCGCATCGGGCGCGCCGAGGGCCGCCCTGTCTCACCGGGAGAGGCCCTCGACGTCATGCTCCACCACGTCGTCTTCCGCTCCGCCGGCGGCAGCGACGCGGAGGACAACCTGACCACCTTGTGCGCCGCCCACCACCAGCGCGGCGTCCACGGCGGCGGCCCCCTCCGCATCACGGGCCGCGCCCCCGCCGAGCTGCGTTTCGAGCTGCCGCTGGAGTGCTTCGCCTCGGGCGACGTGCGCGTCGTGGTCCGCGGCGCGGCCTGACGCAGCGCCTTGGCTCCTCCCAGTCCCGCGTCGCGCCGACCTGCTGTCTTGCGGTCGGCAGGTCAGCTGTCCTCGGCTGGCAGATTTTCATAGCGAAAACAGCCTATTGGGCGTCAGCCTGGCTTGCGCCCCGCCTGCGGGTTGGTGGGGTCGGGTTTGCGGAGGCGGCCGCAGCTGCGCATGCTCGCGCAGTACTTCAAGCCGGACTTCCATCCCAGGGACTGCGACGACGAGCCGTACCCGAGAGCGTGGTGCGCCCCGCCCGAGGCAGCCTGGACAGCGAATGAGTAGTGCCGTGACCCTGCCCGAGACCCGATACGCCTCCGTCGGCAACGACCGCGTCGCCTACCAGGTGTTTGGGAAGGGAAAGCGCGACCTCGTCCACGTCACCGGCCTATGGAGCGACGTAGACGTGTCCTGGGAAGAACCGACGGTCGCTCGCTTCCTCCGTCGGCTGGGCTCCTTCAGCCGCCTGATCCGCTTCGACAGGCGCAGCTCCGGTCTTTCCGATCCCCGCCCGGAAGACGGCCGTTCGGAAGCAGAACACTGGCAGGAGGACTTGCTGGCCGTGCTCGACACGGTCAAGTCGGAGGCGCCGTACATGCTCTGCCAGCTCGATGGCGGTCCTCTCGCGTTGGGATTCGTCCACGCTCACCCCGAGCGATGCTCTGGATTGATCCTCGCCAACACGACTGCCCGCTACCTCGAGGCGCCGGACTACCCGCAGGGCCATCGGCGCAAGGATGCAGAGAGGTTCTCCGCGTTCGTCCGCAAGAACTGGGGCAACGAACGCTTCTGCGAGATTCTCGTGCCCAGCCAAGCCAAGAATGAACCGATTCGCCGCTGGATCTCGAAGTGGTGTCGCGCGGTCGCGTCGCCGCGTACGGTCGCCACCAACCTGGAAGCGATCGTTGATATGGATGTCCGGCATCTACTTCCAGAGATCGCGGTACCGACGCTCGTGATGACGGGGGCCGATCACTCGATGTTCCCGGTCGCTCATGGACGCTACCTCGCCGACAATATCCCCGGAGCCTCTTTCGTCCAGTTGGCGGGCGCCGACAGCTTCCTGATGTGGGAAGCGCTCGAGGCGACACTCGATCGGATCAAGCAGTTCGTCACCGGGGAGCGAGGCTCCGCCGAAACGGAGCGCACGATAGCCACCGTGATGTTCACGGATATCGTCAAGTCCACGGAGCGCGCGGCGGACCTGGGCGATGCCGCCTGGCGAGAGCTGCTCGACCGCCACGATCGGGTCGTTCGCGAACAGCTCAGTGCGTTCCGCGGCCGGCTCGTTGATTCAGCCGGAGACGGTACGCTCGCCGTGTTCGACAGTCCTCGCTTCGCAATCAACTGTGCTCTCGCGCTGATTGCAGCTCTCCGGGAACTCAGAATCGAAATCCGCGCCGGCCTTCACATCGGGGAACTGGAGCTGCGCGAGGACGGCCGCGTGGGTGGCATTGCGGTACACATCGGCGCGCGTGTGCTGGGGTCGGCAAAGGGCGGCGAGTTGCTCGCCTCACGCACACTGCGGGACATCCTGATCGGCTCCGGATACCAGTTTCGTGAGCGCGGCATCCATGAGCTCAAGGGCGTCCCGAGCAAGTGGCCGCTCTACGCCGTGCGCCCGGCAAAGCGGAAGTAGCTCGCTCGAAGGCTCGCCTGAACGCGCGGATCAGGGCCCCGAGCCGAGCCCCCACGCGATGAGGGTCACCGACACCGCGATCAGCGCAACGCCGATCAGGACGCGAGCCCCGACCAACGGCGCCTGCTGCGTGGTGGAGCGCGTCCGCCGGTCCCAGGTCGTGACGCCGTGGGTCGTCAGCTGCATGTAGCCCAGCCAGTTGGCGATCAGCAGGATCACCGGAAGGCCGAGAGCCATACCCTGGACCCACACCCGCAGGCTCCGCCCGAACGCATCCTGCAGAGACAGCGTGCCCCCCGATGCGCCGACCACCCGCAGGCTGAACGCCCACTTTCCCGGGGTCGTGCCAAGCTGCGACAACAGCACGGCCTCCAGCGGAATCCACGCAAACGTCATGAGCGGACTGAGCAGGGGCCACGGAAGGTCCAGGAAGTCCGTCACCACGATCGAATGGATGACCCCGAACACCATCCCGAACAGCACGTAGTCGATCTGCCGCGCAAAGAAGCGCGGCCACGGACGTCCCCCGGACATGCTCGCCTCCCCCCAGAAAACCGCGGAGCGCCCGAATCCTAGCTCTCCGGGTCGCCCCCGGCCTATGACACAACTCGTGCTTGCGCCCGGCCGCGTGGCGCGTAGCATTGTCCTCGGCATCCGGAGTGGCCCGCGTTAGCGGGTCCGGCAACCTGGGTGGACATCCCAAGGTGCCATTCCCACCGCCAGGAGAAGGCGGCGGGAGATGCGGTCCCGGCAAGGAGCCGGGGCAACGAAGTGTCCGGCGCAATCTGGCTTGATGCCAGACGTGCGCCCTCCGGGTGTCTCTTCCAAGGAGGAGGCACCGTGACCCGAATCGAACGATCCCTGCCCCACACAGAACCCGACTTCATCCAACACATCCCGCCGGCTCCCGCCGACGCCGACCCCAACCACCACCTCTGGCGCAACGGCCGCCTCTGGTGGATCGCGTTCACGGTCCACCGCGGCCATCAGCAGGAGCGCGTGCGCTTCTCGCTGCAGACGGCAGACGTGGCCTTGGCCCGCCGCCGCCGCGACGAGTTCCTGGCGCTCTTCGCCCAGGCCGAGGACCTGCAGATCTCGATCCGCTTCGCCCCGCGGCGCAGCGGCCGCAACCGAAAGGCGGCGTGATGGCGATGAGCCCGCCGAACCCCGTGCCCGGCTGATCTGGTATCCTGAGCGAGCGCCCCGAGGTCCCGGGGAGATCACAGATGGCGACGACCGAGGACTTCAGCGCCCGGCTCGAGAGGCTTGAGCACGGCTTCGCGGAGCTTGCAGACGCGATGAACCGCCCTTCCACCCAATCGACAGACGACCCGCTGGCCCGAATTTCGCTGGCCGCCTGGCTCAAGCTCAGTGGGCCGACGTTCGCGGTGATGGTGTTCGGCTTCACGCTGCTCTGGAACGCGCAGCAGGCGACTTCGGCTCAGGTGCTGGAGATGAGCCGCACGATGGGTCGGCTGGATGGCTCGATCGAGCGCCTGGATGGCTCGATGGAGCGGCTCGAGGGCTCGATGGGGCGGCTCGAGGGCTCGATCGTCGAGCTGCGCGATGAGGTCCGGCGCCTGTCGGAGCGAGTAGACCGGCTCGAAGGCTAGGCCTCGCCCACAGCAAAGCGGCGCAACGCCTCGCGCCCGCCGCCGATCCAGGGCTCGCCGTGCCGGCGGAACCAGTCCAGGCCCTCGTCCGGGATGAGCGGGTCGATCAGCACGCGCGGTTCGACCACGTAGTACGAACTCACCGCGATCTTGATCTTTGGGTGGCTCATGGTCCAGTGGAAGACGCCGGAATGGTGAGCGCGCGTGACCGGATCTGACATGCCCGTGGTCTAGATTCCAGCCAAGGACGAAGGAGGATCGATCCATGCAACTCCGCACCGCTCGCGTGGCGCTCGCCGTTTTGGTCGCCGTGCTTGTGGCCGGTTCGCTGGGCTTGCCCGGCGCCGCCGCCGACGACTACAAGTTCCTCGGCAAGTAGCCGGGCGGCTCCCGCGGCCCGGCAGAAAACGCCTCAAGTAGCGCGATCGGCCTTCCGATTCGACTGACACGAGGTTGGGTTAGCCGCGGCCACGAGGGGTGTGCTCCATGGAGCGACGCAAGAGCCAGAGGGTCCGCTGCCGCCTGGCGTGCGAGATCCAGCGCGCGCGGGATCGCGCCGAGGGCACGGTCCTCGACATGTCCGAAGGCGGCCTCGCCGTCCAGACCGGGCTCAAGGCCGACCAAGGAGACTCCCTCCTCATCCGCATCCAGGCCCCGGGCGGGCCGCTGGAGGTGGAGGCCCTCGTCTGGCACAGCCGCCTCGTCCGGCTGCGCGGCGCCAAGGAGACCTCCTGGGCCCTCGGCCTGATGATCTCCAAGGCCCCGGGCCACTACTTCCAGCTCGTTCCCCAGGGTTCTACGCACGCCAAGACCGAGGAGGCGTCCCCCGCGCCGCCTGAGTTGCCCGCGTTCCGCATCCGCGTCAAGCAGCTCGCGGCGCCGCGCACCCGGGTCCTGAGCCTCACCGCCGCCTCCGAGGACGAAGCGCGGACCCTCGCGACGGCGGACCTGGAAGGCGAGTGGGAGATCCTGGAGATCTGGCCGGCCTGACCGGGCTGCGCCTCACCCTGGGAAGCTGAAGCGCTCCTTCTCCAGCGCCCCGCGGTGGTCCGGGTGGGCCACCGCCGTCAGGGCGCGGGCGCGCTCTTCGTCAGTGCGATCGCGCAGCCAGGCGGCGCCGTGCTCGGTGACCACCACGTCCACGTCGTAGCGTGTGGCGGTGATGACGCTGCCCGGCGGGTGGCCGACGACGATGCGCGACAGGCCCTTCGACGTCTGGCTGGCCAGCACGATGATGCGCAATGCGTCGTCGCGCAGGCCGGCGCCGCGGAAGAAGTCGAGCTGGCCGCCCACGCCGGCGGTCTGCTGCCAGCCGAAGCTCTCGGCGTTGACCTGGCCGCGCAGGTCGACGGCCAGCGCGCTATTGATGCAGCGCAGCGTGTCGTGCTGGGCGATGCGCTGCGGGTCGAGTACGTCGCCCGCGGCGCGCACTTCCGCCAGCCCATCGGCTTCCACCAACTCGCGAACGTCCGGATCGACGGAGGCGATGGTGCAGACGGCCACGCCGCGGTCCACGGCCTTGCGTTGCCCCGTCGCTTGGCCGCGTTTCACCAGGCGCGCCAGGCCCGGGCCCAGGACCTCGGTGTGGATGCCCAGGTCGCGCGCGCCAAGCCTTTCCATGGCAGCGTCGGGGACCGAGCCGATGCCCACCTGGAGGGTGGCGCCGTCGGGAATCAGCGGCGCCAGGTGGCCGACCATGGCGTCGATGTGGGGGGAGGGCGGCACCGGCGTGTCGCTGGCGGCCTCGCCCTGGGCCGCGCAGGCCGCCGTGATGGCGTCCACCGGGATCTCGCGGCCGCTGCGCGTCTGCGGAAGCTGCGGGTCGATCTCGGCCAGGATCGGCACGCCGCGCTCGCGCGCCACGTCCAGCAGCTCCGGGGTGAAGCCCGCCGCCCAGCCGTAGGAGCACAGGCCATCCCGGGTAGGCGGGTCGGGCGGCGCCAGCCGCACCAGCACGCAGTCGGCATTGACCCGGCGCATGTGGTGGCGCGCCTCGGAGAAGAGCAGGGGCAGGTACTCGCAGCGGCCCGCCGCCACCAGCGGCGCCGACGCGATGGTGGCGAAGCCCGTGCGCAGTCGGAAGCGCGGGTTCTGCGAGAGCGCCAACCCGCCGAGACCCATCACCGCCACCAGCGCACTGCCGCCCACGTCGCGGTGTGAGAGCGCGGCCAGGAGCGTGGTGGGCTCGATCAGCCCCGTCGCCAGGTCCATGCCGTCGCGGACGTGGTCCAGCACTTCGTCCGGCGTGCCCCAGCGCTCGCCGAAGGCGCCGGCCCACTCCGCTGCGCTCATTGCGCCGGCACCCAGGCGCGGCCCACGATGGCGTCGCCGCGCTCCACGTGACTGCGCACCACGTGCTCCAGCCGTCCGCCCTCGCGCGAGACCAGGTCGGCGAAGGCCTCGATGCGATCGCCCGCAACGACCGGCAGCCGGATGCGCACGTCGAGCTCCGTGCCCACCACCGAGCCCATGCCGTACTTGCGGTAGAGC
>CAMYOO010000180.1 GCA_947260035.1 uncultured delta proteobacterium | reverse complement strand
CTGGCCATCGCCACACGGCAGCTCGCCACCCTGGTGGGCGCCGAGATTCCGCTGGTGGACGCGCTGGGCGCGCTGGCCGAGCAGGTGGAGACCGCGCGTCTCAAGTCCGTGCTGGGCCAGGTGCGGGACAAGGTCAACGAGGGCGCCTCCCTGGCCGACGCCCTGGAGCAGGCGGGCCCCTTCTCCGGGCTCTACGTAAGCATGGTGCGGGCCGGCGAGACCGGCGGCGCGCTGAAGCAGGTCTTGGATCGTCTGGCCGACTACCTGGAGAACCAGCAGCGCATGCGGAACAAGGTGATCTCGATCATCGCCTACCCGCTGGCCATGCTGGGCTTCGCGCTGATCGTCGTCGCGGCCCTGGTCACCGTGGTGCTGCCCCAGATCACCGAGCTGCTGGCCAGCCTGAATCAGCCCCTGCCCTTCTACACGCGGGCCATCATCTCCGCGTCCAACGTGGCGCGGGAGTGGTGGTGGGCGTTCCTGGCGGCGGGCGTGGCGCTGACCATCGGGCTGCGCGCCGCCGTGCAGACGGAGCGCGGCCGCGAGATCTACGATCGCTCCAAGCTGCGGCTTCCGATCCTGGGCCGGGTGGCGCGCATGCTCGCCATCTCGCGCTTCACGCGAACCCTGGGAACGCTCCTAATCGGCGGAATTCCGATTACCCGCTCACTGCAGATCGCGGCCCACGTCACCAACAACGTCATCATCGGGAAGACCATCGACCGCGCCCGCGAGAGCATCACCGAGGGTGCCTCCCTGGCCGCGCCGCTGCGCGCCAGCGGCCACTTCCCGCCGCTGGTCACCCACATGGTCGAGATCGGCGAACAGAGCGGCGAGCTGGAAGCCATGCTGGTCAAAGTCGCCGACACCTACGACGAGCAGGTGGAGACCACCATCGAGCGGGCGACGGCCCTGCTGGAGCCGGCCCTGATCCTGCTCATGGTGGGCCTGGTGCTGGTGATCATCCTCGCCACGCTGGTGCCCCTGCTTCAGATCACGAGTTCCCTGCGATGAAAGGATCCCCCATGCAGACCCCGCTCCGGCGCAGCGCCGGCTTCACCCTGATCGAGATCATGGCCGTCGTGCTCATCATCGGCTTGCTCGGCGGCATCGTCGGCGTCGTCATCTTCGGTCAGGTGGACAGCGCCCGGGTGACCACCGCGCGCACCCAGATGAAGCAGATCGAGAGCGCACTCGAGTTCTATCGGCTCGACAACGGACGCTACCCAACGACCGAGCAGGGGCTGCGCGCCCTGATCGAAAAGCCGGCGACGACGCCCGAGCCGCGCCGCTGGCGCCCGGAGGGCTACCTGCAGGGCGGCGCCGTGCCGGCGGACCCGTGGGGCGAGCCGTTCCTGTACGAGCAGCCCGGCACCCAAAACGCGCGCAGCTTCGATCTCTGGTCCCTGGGCGCCGATGCCAGCCCCGGCGGCGAGGATGTGAACGCCGACATCGGCAACTGGGCCGAGAACGAGGGAGTCTGATGCCCGTGGTTGCGCGTCGCGCCGGATTCACGCTGCTGGAGATGCTCGCGGTGGTGATGATCATCGGGCTCATTTCCAGCCTGGTGCTTCCGGGCCTCGGCTTCGCCAGCGACCGGACCCTGGAGAACCAGGCCCAGCAGCTGGCGGCCGCGCTCGAGTTCGCACGCCAGCGCACGGTGATGACGGCCGTGCCCCACCGGGTGGTGCTCGACCTGGACGCCGAGGCCTGGTGGGTCGAGTGGCAGCCCGCGCCCGAAGCGCCCGCCGCGACGGCGCTCGAGGAGGCGGAGCGCGAGAGCGGCCGCATCGACCTCTCGCCGCCGCCCACCCAGGCCGGCGAGTTCGCCGCGCTGGAGAGCGGCGTGGGGCGACGCTCGCGCCTCCCCGACGGCGTCTACCTGGCGTCGGTGTCCACACCCGAGGGCGTGGTCGAGCGCGAGCGGGTGGCGGTGGCCTTCGAGCGCGACGGCAGCGCCGATCCCACCGAGATCACCCTCCTGGGGGACGGCGGCACGGCGCGGGTGCTGCAGGTTCGCCCCCTGGCGGACGCCGTGCGGATCCTCGATGCGAGCTAGAGCGGGCTTCACGCTGCTCGAGGTGCTGGCCGCCGTGCTCATCGTGGGTATGGTCTTCCCGATCCTGGCGCGCATGAACATCCAGGGCCTGCGCGCCGAGGGAAATTCGGCCCGCAGACTCGAAGCTTCGCTGATGGCCGACCAGGCCGTGGCCGAGATCGAGACCCAGCTCGCAGGCGGCACTGTGCCGCAGGTGGGGCAGGACGAGCGCGAGCAGGATGGATTCCAGATCCAGGTGGAAGTGACCCCCCTGGAGTTCACCCTGGAAGCCCTGCCCGAGGAGCTGGCGGCTACGCCGCGGCCGGGCGACGAAGCCCCGGGCAACAGCCTGCTGGCCACGCCCGATTCCGGACGCGTCACGCCCCTGCGCCACGTGCACATCGCGGTGGCCTGGCAGGATGGAGTCTTCGAGGAGAGCGTCGTCCGCGACACGTTCGTGTTCGACGCCGCATCGATTTCCGGAACGCTGGAAGGACTCCAGGACAGCCAGCGCGTGCCGGGGGGCCGCAACCAGGCGGGCGGGGACGAGGACGCCGGGGGGGAGGAGCCGTGACCCGCCGCCGCGCCGCCTTCACCCTGATCGAGATGATGGCCGTGATGCTGCTGCTCGGCATCCTGGTCAGCTCGGTCGTCAACTTCTACATCGATCTCTCACGGCAGAGCAATGCCGCGGCGGCGGCCACCCGAGGCTCGCGGCGCTCGGTCGCGGCGCTGGACCGCATCGCGCGCGAGCTCGAATCCGCCATCCTGGTGGTTCGCCCGGAAGGGGAAGATCCCCTGTCCCACCCCTGGCTCTTCTGGGCCGAGCGCGAGGGTCGCGGCGACGGCGCCGACACCCTGCGCTTCACCACCCGAGGACATCGCCCTCGAGCCTCCGCGGCCTACGAGTCCGATCTGGCGGTGATCGGCTACGCGCTGCGAGAGAGTCGCGACGGCCCCGACCGCGGAAGCGAGCTGGTGCGCTGGACGTCGCCGCGACTTCCGGATGGGCTGGAGCGCAACGTGCCCCGGGACGAGCAGGACGGTGCACAGGTGCTCGTCGAGGGCGTGACCGAGTTCGGACTGCGTTTCCTCAGCGAGGACGGCGAGTGGAAGGAGGAGTGGGACTCGTCCACCGTGGACTCCAACCTGCTCCCGCTGGCCGCCGAGATACGACTGGCGCTGGCGGAAGATCTCGAACCCGAACGCGAAGCGCGGCCCGCGGCCCAGCGCCAGGTGGTGCTCGCCCTGCGCCCGCTGGATCTGCAGGCGCTCCTGACGGCGGATAACCAGGACGCGGACGGGGGCGAAGACGATGAGGAAGAAGACGCGGAGTCCGACGAGGAAGAGCAGGACGAACAGGACCAGCAGGCCTGCATCACCGTCAACCAGTGCCTGGCGAGCAACCCGGGCCTGCTGAACGGCACCGGCGTCACGTCGGAGATGGCCGCGGCGGTGGGCGACCAGTGCGCGTCCGACTTCTCGTCGCTGGGCGCGCTGCCCGAGGATTGCCAATGAGCGGGCGACGGCGCGAATCGGGCGTGGTGCTCGTCATGGTCCTGGTGTTCATGCTGCTCCTGGTGAGCAGCGTGGCCACCTTCCTGCGCCGCGCGGTGCTGGACAAGACCATCGTGGAGAACCGGGACGCCGTGGCGCGCGCCGAGACCCTGGCCCGGGGCGGCGTGCAGCTGGCCGTGGCCCTGCTCCTGGAGGACCGCCTGCGCGAGTCCCAGGGCGGCATCCGCGCCGAGACGCCCCGGGATGTGTGGGCCCGAGCCGAGAGCCTGGAGCTTCCGGTTCCCGAAGACGCGACGCTGCGGCTGCGCATCGAGGACGCTGCGGCGCGCCTGAACCTGAACGCGCTCTTCCGCGACGGAGCGCCCCGGGACGAAGCCGCGGAGGTGCTGCTCATCAACCTGCTGGAGCGCGCCATCGAAGAGGCGGAGCTGGATGCGCAGCGCGAATACGATACCCGCGAGCTGGCGCGCAACCTGATCGACTGGGTGGACGGGGACGAGCTGTCCCTGCGCGGCGGACGCGAGGACGACCCCTATGAGCGCCGCGAGCCGCCCTACCGCGCCGCGAACCGCGCACTGCTGACGCTGGACGAGCTGCGCCTGGTGGACGGCTTCGACGCGCCGCTGGTGGATGCGCTGCGCCCCTACCTGACCGTGTATCCCTACGCAGGCGGCGAGGGCATCAACCCGAACACGGCGCCGCCCTGGGTGCTGGGGGTCCTCTATCACGGCGTGGCCGGCGACTACCGCCTGGCCACGCCCGAGCTGGCCGAGGACGTGATCCGCGCGCGCGAAGCGGGGCAGCTGCTGTGTGACGAGACTGCCGACGATCCCGCCTGCACGCCGCTCAGCCAGGCGGTGCCGGGAGAGGTCTTTCCCCCGCCCTCCTTCGTGTCCGACGTGTTCCTGGTCAGCGCGGAGGCGCGCGTCCGCGAGGTGCAGCGCACCGTTCAGGTGACCATCGACCGCAGCGACCCGACGCAGCTCCAGCTGCTCTCGTGGCGGGTGCAGTGATGGCGATCCTGGTGCGCAGCACGCTCGGGCTGGACCTCGGATCGCACAGCGTCAAGGCGTTCGAGCTGCGCCAGACCCTGCGCGGCGTCGAAGTCGGCGCGGTGCACGCCATGCCCAGCGAGGACCCGGAGGATTCGCGCAGCTTCGCCGAGCGTCTCGCGAGCTTCCTGGAGATGCACCGGCTGCCCGGGGACAATGCCATCTGCGCGCTTCCCGGCGACCGCCTGACCGGGCGCCATCTGAGCTTCCCGTTCAGCGATCGCCGCCGGCTCGCCCAGGCGGTGCCCCTGGCCGTCGAGGACGAGCTGCCCTTCGACCTGGAGGGGATGCTCGTCGATTGGGAGCGTGTGGGCGGCGACCGCAAGCAGACGGACGTGGTGGCGATCATTGCGCCCCTGGCGCTCGTGGCCGAGCGCATGGCGCAGCTCGAAGAAGCCGGCGTGACCCCGCGCATCCTCGAGGCCGAGGGACTGGCCCTGGCGAATCTGGCGGGCCTCTACGGCCTGGACGGCGTTCGCGTGCTGGCCGACCTGGGGCACCGCAAGACCACGCTGTGCCTGTGCGCGGACGGCTCGCCCCTGGCCACGCGCACCCTGCGGATCGGCGCCGGGCAGCTCAGCGAGGCACTCCGCAGCGAGCGCGGGATCGACGCGGCCGCCGCCGAAGCGCTGAAGGCCGAGACGGGCGTCGCCGGACTGCTGGGCGGAGCCGCGGGCGCGGCGCTGGATCGCCTGGCCCGCGAGATGGCGCGCAGCCTGGGCGCCTTCGAGCCGCTGCTGGCGGCCCGCGACGGTCGTCGCCTCGACGAGATCACCCTGATGGGCGGCGGCGCCAACCTGCACGGCATCGACGGCTATCTCGCCGAGCGCCTGGGCGTACCGACCCAGCGACTCAGCCCGCCCGACAGCGAAGAAGGCCGCGCGCTGCTGGCCGCCGGCGATCCTGCCCTGTTCGGGCCGGCTGCAGCCCTGGCGGCACGGGGCAGCGCCCGCGCCCGCACCCGCACGGACTTCCGTCAGGGCGAGTTCGCCGCGCGCTTCGATGTGGGCGCGCTGGGCCGCCAGCTCATCACGACGGGTGCCCTGGCGGGGATCGCGCTGCTCCTGACCGCCACCCTGGCCTTCACCGGGATCGCAACGCGATCGCAGCGCGCCGACGCCGTGGAAGGCCAGCTGGCGCAGCTCTGGTCCGAGGCCTTCCCCGACCGGCCGGTGCCGTCCAACGTGCTGGGCGGCATGCAGAACGCCGTGCGTTCAGCCCACGACCGCGCCGAGTTCCTGGGGGTCTACCGCGGCAACCTCTCGGCCCTGGATCTCCTCACCGAGATTTCCGCCCGGGTCCCCAAGGACCTGGATGTGGTGTTCGAGGAGCTGAGCATCGACCGACAGGTGGTGCGCATCCGCGGTCACTCGAAGAGCTTCGAGGCCGTGGACCGGCTGCGCGCCGAGCTTCAGAAGTTCAAGCCCTTCTCGGAGATCAAGGTCAGCGAGATCACCAGCGGGCGCGAAGGCGCCAAGAGCTTCAACGTGACCATCAGCCTCGAGCCGCTCGGGGGGGCCTCATGAAGGCGCTCTGGGCCCGCCTTGGCGCACTGTTCGCAGGCCTCTCGCCGCGGGAGCGCGGGCTGGTGACCGTGGCCGGCGGCATCGCGCTGGTGCTGCTCGGCTACGTGCTGGTCGTCCGGCCAATGCTGGCCGCACAGCGAAGCGCCGAGCTGCGCGTCGCCGCGGCCGAGGATCATCTGCTGGCGGTGCGTCGGCTGCGCACCGACCTGGACGAGGTGCAGGCGCGCCTCTCCAGCGTAGAGCAGCGCATCGCGCGCGGCCCGCGGGGCAACATCTTCACGCTCCTGGAGACGCTGGCCGGACGCTCTGCCGTGAAGGTGGAATCCATGGAGCCCCAGACCTCCCTGTCCAGCGAGCAGTACCGGGAGACCAAGGTCGAAGTCGTGCTCAAGAACGTCACCCTCGGCCAGGCGGTCAACTACCTGCATCAGATCGAGTCGGCCGAACAAGTGCTGTCGGTCAAGAGCCTGCGGGTCCGCACGCGGCGCGACGACTCCGAGCTCCTGGACGTGACCTTCACCGTCTCCAGCTTCGAGCCGCTCTCATGAGCGACACGCCGGCCACGACCAGCCCCGGCCCGCTGCCGCGCGGCCTCCTGCTGGTGGGCGTTCCGATCGCCGGCGTGATCCTGGTGGCGTTCTTCTTCTTCCTGGGATTTCCCTGGGAGACCCTTCGCGAGCTCGTGGCCTCCCAGGCCAGCAGCGCGACCGGAACCCGCATCGCCATCGCGGAGCTCGGACCCGGATTCTCGCCGCTGGGTCCGGCGCTCGAGGCGCGCGGGGTGGCCGCCACGCTGCCCGGTGGCGAAACCCTGCGGTTGGATCGCGCGCGCGTGCGACCGGCGTGGTCGCTGAGCTGGCTGCGCGGCGACGCGGCACTGGCCGTGGACCTCGCGGCGCCCGAGGGGCGCCTGCGCGGAACCGTGTATGCGGGCTCTCAGCCTGGATTCGACGGCCGCATCGACGAATTGAACCTCGGCCAGCTACCGCTGTCCGACGTGGCCCCCGACCTGGCCCTGGACGGCATCGCCACGGCGGACGTCGACGTGCGCAACGGCGAACGCGGACCCGAGGGACGCGTCGAGCTGCACGCGGTCGAGGGATCGGTAGGCGTGCCCGGCCTGCCGGTTGCACTTCCCTTCCAGAGCCTGGACGCGGACGCGACGCTGGGCGGCGACGCACGGCTGCGGCTCGAGAGCTTCGCCCTGGCCGGGCCCATGCTCTCGGCGGACGGCGAGGCCGTCGTGGCCTCGGCGCCCGTCTTCGCCACGGCGCCCCTGGACGCGACGCTGCACGTCGACGTGCATGAAGCCAG
>CAMYOO010000179.1:7581-10466 GCA_947260035.1 uncultured delta proteobacterium | reverse complement strand
GCGCAGGTCCTTCAGGATCGCGTAGCCGTCCCGCCCGGGAAGCATGACGTCCAGGATCAGCAGGTCGTAGACGCCGCTGCGCGCGCGCTCGAAGCCCTCGTCGCCGTCCAGCGCAACGTCTGCGACGAAGCCGTTCTCGTGCAGGCCCTTCTGAATGTACTCGCGGGCGCCGGGGTCATCTTCCACGTAGAGGATCTTCATGAAGAAGAGGGTCCGGGTGGGCCGGGTTCAGGTCAAGGGAGGCGGCTGAACGGCGCCTGAAGCGGCCTTCCCCGGGGGGCATCAGGCCGGGCCGGGGTGCGCTCGGGACAGGCGGCCAGCGCCTCGAGCAGGGCGCGCGCCTTGTCCAGGGACTCCCGGTACTCGGCCAGCGGGTGCGAATCGGCGACCACCCCGCCGCCGGCGTGCAGCCAGGCGCGCCCTCCGCGCACCAGCAGGGTGCGGATCACGACGCACAGGTCCAGTCCGCCGCGCGCGTCCCAGTAGCCCAGAGCCCCGGAGTAGACGCCGCGCCGAACCGGCTCCAAGGCGTCCAGGATCTCCAGGGCGGCCAGCTTGGGCGCTCCGGTCATCGAGCCCGGCGGGAAGGCGGCAGCGACCGCATCGAGCGCGTCGCAATCCGCTCGCAGCCGGCCCTCCACGACCGACACCATCTGGTGAACCGTGGCGAAGGCTTCCAGCCGGAACAGCTCCGGCACCCGCACGCTGCCCGTGCGGCAGACCCGACCCAGGTCGTTGCGCACCAGATCCACGATCATCAGGTTCTCGGCGCGATCCTTCTCCGAAGCGAGCAACGCCCGGCGCAGAGCCGCGTCCTCTTCCGGCGTGTCGCCGCGAGGCCGCGTGCCCTTGATGGGCCGGCTTTCCACGGCGCCGTCGCTCCCCACGCGCAGGAAGCGCTCCGGCGAGCTGCCCACCACCGCCGCCTCGGGCAGCTCCAGGAACGCGGCGAAGGGAGCCGGATTCCGTGCACGCAAGGCGCGGTAGAGATCCAGGGCGTCACCTTCGAAGGCCGCCTCCAGGCGCTGGGTCAGGCACGCCTGGTAGACGCGACCCAGGGCGATCTGCTCGCGAATGGCCTCGACGGCCTTGGGGTAGCTCGACTCGTCGAAGGCGCCCCGGGCGTCCACGGGCCGGGTGCGCCCGCCCGTTGCGGCGGGCGAACGTGACGTGCCGGCGCCGCGCAGGCGCGCAGCCAGGCTCCGGGCAGCCTGCTCCGCGCGGCGTCGGGCGTCGTCCGCAGCGTCGGCGAATCCCAGCCCCAGGGCCCAGGCTTCACCAGCTTCGTGATCGAACGCAACCAGGCGGTCCACGAAGAGCAGTGCAGCGTCGGGCAGGCCCAGGTCGTCGGCAGCCCGCAGTGAGACGCGGTCCAGGTCCTGCGCCAGCTCGTAGCCCAACCAGCCCACAGCCCCACCGACGAAGGGAAGCGCATCGGGCGCGCCCTGCGGAGACGAGGGCAGCAGCTCGCGCAACGCCTCCAGGGTGGGCACGTGCCGCACGCGGCGGCCGACGGGCAGGTCCGGACGCACGTCGCGGAGGCAGGTGATCTCCACCCGCGGGCCGTCGGGCTTCGCCCAGCCGCGCAACACCGCATAGGGATCGGCGCCGGCGTAAGAGAAGCGCGAGAGGGGGTGGCCGGGAAGTGCACTTTCCAGGAGCCAGGCGCCGCCGTCGGCGCGCAGCGCCTCGAGGGCGGCCAGGGGCTCGAGCCCGCCGGGCAGCCGCCGCCGGGCCACGGCGGAGGCGAGCACGCCGCGCTCAGTCACAAACGGCGCCGCGGGCCGCACTCCCTACCAGCTTGGCGTACTTGGCCAGGACACCGCGGGTGTAGCGCGGCTCGGGCGCCTGCCACTCGGCGAGCCGCGCCTCGATCTCGGCGTCGGAGAGCGCCACCGACAGCACGCGCTCGACGGGGTCGATCACGATGCGATCGCCGTCGCGCAGCGCGCCGATGGGCCCACCCTTGACCGACTCGGGCGCGATGTGCGCCACCATGTAGCCGTGGGTCGCACCGGAGAAGCGCCCGTCGGTGATCAGCGCCACGTCGGCGCCCAGGCCTGCGCCCTTGACGGCCGCGGTCACGGCCAGCATCTCGCGCATGCCGGGTCCGCCCGCCGGCCCTTCGTTGCGGATCACGATCACCGTGTTGGGCTGGATGCCGCCGCCGGTCACCGCATCCATGGCGTCCTGCTCGGTCTCGAAGACACGCGCCTGCGCCTCGAAGCGGCGCACGTTGCCGCCGGCGGTCTTCATGACCGCGCCGTCGGGGGCCAGGTTGCCGCGCAGCACGACGATGCCGCCCTCCTGCATCAGCGGTGCGTCGGCGCGACACACGATGTCCTGGCCCGCCGGGAAGCTCACGCCCTCCAGGTTCTCGGCCACGCTGCGCCCGGTCACCGTGAGCGCCTCCGCGTGCAGCAGGCCGTGGTCCAGCAGCTCGCGCATCACCACCGGCACGCCGCCGATGCGATCCAGATCGCTCATCACGTACTTGCCGAAGGGCTTCAGATTGCACAGGTGGGGCGTGCGCCGGCTCACCCGGTCGAAATCCTCCAGCGACAGGTCGACCCGCGCCTCGTGGGCGATGGCCAGCAGGTGCAGCACGGCGTTGGTGGAGCCGCCCAGCGCCATGGTCAACGCGATGGCGTTCTCGAAGGCCTCGAGGGTCAGGATGCGGCTGGGGCGCAGGTCGGCGGCCAGGGCCGCCACCGCGGCGCGGCCCACCTCGACGGCCAGCTCCTGGCGTCGCGGATCCGTGTTCGGCACCGAGGCCGAGCCCGGCAGCGCCATGCCCAGGGCCTCGCTGATGGCCGCCATGGTGTTGGCGGTGAACATGCCGGCGCACGAGCCCGGGCCCGGGCAGGCCTTCTGCTCCAGCTCCA
>CAMYOO010000179.1:0-7506 GCA_947260035.1 uncultured delta proteobacterium | reverse complement strand
ACCGAGGGCACGTCCAGGCGCGCCGCCGCCATCAGCATCCCGGGCAGGCTCTTGTCGCAGCCGGCGATGGTGACCAGCCCGTCCATGCGCTCGGCGTGCATCACCGTCTCCACCGAGTCGGCGATCACCTCGCGCGAGACCAGCGAGGCGTGCATGCCCTCGTGACCCATGCTGATGGCATCGGAGACGGCGATGGTGTCGAAGCGCAGGCCCACGGCGCCGGCCTCGCGCACGCCCTGCTTGGCCCGATCCGCCTGCTCGGCCAGGCCCATGTTGCAGGGGGTCACCTCGTTGGCCGCCGCCGCCACACCGATCTGCGGCTTGCCCATGTCCTCCTCGGAGAGCCCGACGGCCCGCAGCATGGCGCGGGCCGGTGCGCGGGCAGGACCTTCGGTGACCTCGCGGCTGCGGGGACGCGGGAGCGGGCGATCGGGGGGGGCCATGGAATCCTCCGGAAGGCCCGGAATGTAACGTAAGATGCGCCGTTGATGCCGACCGAGACCCCGCATCCCGAGGACCCCGAAGCCGCAGCGGATCCCTCTGCCGACGTCGGCGGCCCCTACGCCCGCTACGTGCTCTTCGTCCTGGTCCTGGTCTACATCTTCAACTTCCTCGACCGGCAGATCGTCTCGATCCTGGCGGAGTCGATTCGCCGCGACCTGGGCATCGGCGACGACCAGATCGGCTTCCTCTACGGCACCGCCTTCGCCGTCTTCTACGCCGTGTTCGGCATTCCGCTGGGCCGCCTGGCCGACGTCTGGAACCGACGCAGCCTGATCTCCGTGGGGCTTGCGGTGTGGAGCACCATGACGGCGCTCTCGGGCCTGGCGCGCAGCTTCCCCCAGCTGGCGGCGGCGCGGATCGGCGTGGGGATCGGCGAGGCCAGCGCCACGCCCGCCGCCTTCTCCCTGCTCTCGGACTGGTTCCCCCCGGCGCGCCGGGCCACGGTGCTGGCGCTCTACTCCAGCGGCATCTACATCGGCGCCGGCCTGGGCCTGGGCATCGGCGGCCTGGTGGTGGATTCCTGGGACGGCGCCTGGGCCCAGGGCGATGCGCCCTTCGGGCTGCGCGGCTGGCAGGTCGCCTACCTGGTGGTGGGCCTGCCCGGCCTGCTGATGGCGCTCTGGGTGCGCACCCTGCGCGAGCCGCGGCGCGGACAGGCCGAAGGCCTCACCTCACCGGCCGACCCACATCCCTTCCGAACCTTCGGCCGCGAGCTTGAATCGGTGCTGCCCGGGCTCACGGTCTGGCACTTGGCGCGGGTGGGTGGCCAGCGCGTGCTCGCGATCAACGCCCTCGCCGCCGCGCTGATCGCCGGAGCCGCGGCGCTGCTGGTGCACGCCACCGGCAGCCTCTCCCAGTGGGTGGCCATGGGCATCGGCGTCTACGCCGCCGTCTCCTGGTCGCAGTCGTTGCGACTGCGCGAGCCCGCCACCTACGCCCTGGTGTTCCGCACGCCGGCACTGCGCTGGACCGGGGTCGGCTTCGCCTTCCTGGCCTTCACAGGCTACGGGGTCGGCTTCTGGACGGCGCCCTTCATCCAGCGCCTGCACGGCGTATCGGCGGCGGAGAGCGGGCTGGTTCTGGGCGGAACCGCGGCCGCCGCCGGCTGGCTCGGCGTGACGCTGGGCGGTGTCCTGGCGGATCGCTGGCGGACCGCGCATCCGGCCGGACGACTGCGCCTGGGAATGGTGGTGGCGGTGATTCCGATTCCCTTCGGCCTCTGGTTCCTCACCACCGAGAGCACCACCACCGCCTACGTGCTCAACTTCCCGCTCTCGGTGGCGAGCTCCATGTGGATCGGAGCGGGAGCCTCGACGGTGACCGACCTGGTGCTACCGCGCATGCGCGGCGTGGCCTCCGCTGCGTACCTGCTGCTCATCACTTTCATCGGACTCGCCCTGGGCCCGTATGGAATCGGCATCGCATCGGTGCGAACCGGGAGCCTGCGCACGGCCATGCTGATGGCGTTCTTCGCCAACGTCCTCGCGGTGTTGTGCCTGCTGGTTGCCGCACGCCATCTGCCCTCGGACGAGGCCACTGTGAGCGAGCGTGCGGCGGCGGCCGGCGGGGACGATCGGCTACGCTGATCCCTTCATGCGCCGCGTCTGCATCTACCACGCCGGATGTCCGGACGGCTTCGGAGCCGCCTGGGCGGTCTGGCGCGCGTGGGGAGACGATGTCCAGTACGTGCCGCGCGGCCACGACGACCCGCTCGACGCCCAGGCGCTGACCGGCGACCAGGTGGTCTTCGTGGACATCGCCCCGCCGAACGAGGCGCTGCGCGCCTTGGCCGACAGCGCCGCCCAGGTGATCATCCTGGACCACCACGTGTCGTCCCGGGACCGCGTGCGCTCGGACATGGCGCTGGAGAACGCACTTCAGGCCGGCGGGCACCGCGTGCACTTCGACATGGAGCGTTCGGGCGCCGTGCTGGCCTGGGAGGCCTTCCACCCCGACGTCCCGGTGCCTGATCTGTTGCGCTACGTGCAGGACCAGGACCTGTGGAACTGGAGCCTTCCGCGCTCGCGAGAGGTCAACGCGGCGATCGGATCGTACCCGCGCAGCTTCGACGTCTGGACCGAGCTGGCGGGGCGACCCTGGGAAGAGCTGGCCGCCGAGGGAGACCCCATCGTGCGCTCCGACCGACGCGAGGTGAAGCGCTCACTGCAGAGCGCCCACCCGCTGCGCGTGGGCGAGCTACGGCTCGAGGGCGTCAACGCGCGCTACCAGCGCAGCCAGATCGGACACGAGCTGGCCCGCCGCGCCGCGTTCGGAAGGGCGGCGGGCTGCGTCTACCGGCTGACCGGAGACCGCGTCGACGTCTCCCTCTACTCGATCGGAGACGTAGACATCTCCAAGCTGGCCGCCGACTTCGGCGGCGGCGGCCACCGCAACGCCGCCGGCTTTTCCGTCTCGCTGACCCGCTGGCAGAACGACTTCGTACTGCCCAGCTAGCCCGGCCAGCGGTCGGGCGTCAGCGTGCGAATCGACAGGGCGTGGATCTCGCCGCCCATCTCGTCGTCGAGGGCCTCGTAGACCAGACGCTGCGCCTGCACCGGGCCCAGGCCCGCGAAGCGTTCGGACACGACCAGGGTGCGGAAGTGCCCGCCGCCGGACTTCGCGCCGGCGTGGCCGGCGTGCAGGTGGCTCTCGTCGACGACTTCGACGTGCGCCGCTTCCAGCCGCTCGCGCAGCTTGGCCGCGATGCGTTCGCGGCGCTCCACCGTCAGTCCTTCGGCAGGCCGAGGATGCGCTCGGCGATGATGTTCTTCTGGATGTTCGGCGTGCCGCCGCCGATCACCACCTCCGGCCAGGAGAGCGCCATGCGCTGCCAGCGGCCGCCGTCGGGCACGGCGTCGCTGCCGGCCGCCAAGGGACCCGCCGCGCCCTGGAGGTCCACCGCGAAGTCGCCCAGCTCCACTTCGAGCTGGGCGCGGATCAGCTTGTTGACCGAAGTCTCGCTGCCCAGGGGCTCGCCGCGCAGCTGCTTGGTCAGGAAGCGCAGCCCGCTCATGCGCATGGCCTGGATGCGCGTCTCGATGCTGGCGATGCGCCGGCGCACGGCGGTCTCGTGGCTGCGGCCCACCTCTCGCGCCAGGTCCTTCAGGCCTTCCAGCCAACGCATCAGGGACTCCACTTCGGCGATGCCCGAGCGTTCGTGGGCCAGGGCGGTGATGGTCACGCGCCAGCCCTCGCCCTCGTCCCCCAGGCGGTTGCCCACGGGCACGTGCACGCCGTCGAAGAACACCTCGGCGAACATGGACGTGCCCGACATGTTCTTGATGGGCCGCACCACGATGCCGGGCGTCTCCATCGGCACCAGCAGGCAGGTGATGCCCTTGTGCCTGTCGGCGGAATCGCTGGACGTGCGCACCAGCAGGATCATCCACTTGGACCACATGGCGATCGACGTCCAGATCTTCTGGCCACTCACCACGTAGTCGTCGCCCTCGCGCACGGCCTTGCACTGCAGCGACCCCAGGTCGCTGCCGTAGTCGGGCTCCGAGTATCCGGTGCACCACTGGTACTTCCCGTCCAGGATGTCGGGAATGAACTTCTGCTTCTGCTCCTCGGTGCCGTAGGCGATGATCGACGGGCCCACCCAGGTCAGGCCCATGAAGCAGCTTCCCAGGGCCGGCGCTTTGCGCTTGGCCATCTCCTCCTTGAGGATCGCCTGTTCCATGATCGAGCCGCCGCCGCCGCCCACCTCGCGCGGCCAGGAGAAGCCGACCCAGCGCTTCTCGCGGATCTTCTTCTGCCAGCCGGCAACGAAGCCGGAATCGTTGCGGTTGGCGTCGTCGGGGAGGTTCTCGTCGAGGAACGCGCGCACCTCGTCGCGGAACTTCTCTTCTTCGGGGGTCACGCTGAAGTCCATGATCTACAGGCCTCCCAGCTCGGCGATGCGGTCGTAGTGGAAGCCGCTGTCGCCGTACATCGGACGCGCCCACTTGGAGCGCTTGAGATAGAGGTGGGGATCGTACTCCCAGGTGTACCCGACCGCGCCGTGAAGCTGCACGGCGTCGATGCCGATGCGCGCAAAGGCGTCGCTGAGCAGGGCCTTGGCCATGGAGACGTAGCGCGGTGCCTCGTCCGGGCTGTCGTCCAGGCACCAGGCGGCGTAGTAGAGCAGCGACTTGGCCGACTCCACGTCCACGTGCATCTCCGCCAGGGGGTGCTTCACCGCCTGGTAGCGCCCGATGGGATCGCCGAACTGGATGCGCTGCTTGGCGAACTCCGACGTCAGGGCGACGGCACCCTCGGCGGCGCCGATCATCTCGCAGGTGACGGCGGCGGTGGCGCGATCCAGGATCCGCCCCAGCGCCGCGCCGGACAGGAGCGCGTCGGCGCCGACGCGCACGTCCTGCAACGACAGCCGACCGAGCCGCTTGGTGAGATCCATGCCCGGCCAGTCCTCGGCGGAGACGCCCGGGGCATCGCTCTCGACGAGAGCCAGGAACACCTACCCGTCGCGGCGGAAGGGAACCACGTAGAGCGACGCCGCGCCGACGTCGGGAACGAAACGCTTCTCGCCGGACAGCAGCACGCCGGCGCCGTCGGCGCGCCCGTCGAGCTGCACGGACGCAGCGCTCGGTGCGCCCGGCGACTCCTGCGCCGCCAGGGTGCCGATCACCGTGCCGTCGGCCAGCCCCGGCAGCCAACGAGACTGCTGCTCCGGGCTCCCCGCCTCCAGCAGCGCTGCCGCCGCAACGGTGCTCGAGACCAGCGGCGACGGAAACAGGCTGCGCCCCGTCTCCTCCAGGACCACCACCAGATCCACCCAGCCCAGGCCGGCGCCGCCGTGGGCCTCGGGGATCGTCAGCCCCAGCCAGCCCAGCTCGGCGATCTCCTTCCACTGCTCCCGGGCGAAGCCTTCGCCGCCCTCCGCCTCGGTGATGCGACGCACCTCTTCCAGCGCACAGTTCTGGTCCAGCCACTTGCGCACCTCACTGCGCAGCAGCTCCTGCTCTTCCGTGAATCCGAAGTCCATCTCGTCTCCCTGGTCGCGCCCTCTGGAGGCGGGAGTATAGTTGACCGGCTGACTCGCGAATCAGGCCATCCCGAGGCACCCCATGACCGAGCCCGAAGACACCGAATCCAGCGAAATCGCCGAGTTCCGCCGCGAGGCCCGGGCCTGGATCGAGGCCAACCACCCGGGCGACCCGGGCTTCAAGCTGCCCCAGAGCTTCCTCGAGGTGGAGAGCGACCAGCAGTTCGACTACCTGCGCGACTGGCAGCGCAAGGCCTACGAGGCCGGCTACCTGGGCCTGGACTGGCCCGAGGAGTACGGCGGCGGCGGCCGCCCCGGCCTGCAGCGGGTCGTCGGCCAGGAGATGGCCCGGGCCAACACGCCCTTCTTCGTCAACACCATCGGCCTGCAGTGGGCCGGCCCCACGATCCTGCACTACGGCACCGAGGAGCAGAAGCGGCGCATGCTGAAGCCGTTGCTCTCCGCCGAGGAGATCTGGTGCCAGGGCTTCAGCGAGCCCGGCGCCGGCTCGGACCTGGCCAGCGTGCAGACCCGCGCCGTGGAGACCGGAGACGGCTGGCTCGTCAGCGGTCACAAAGTCTGGACCACCATCGCCCACAAGGCCAAGTGGATGATCCTGCTGGCGCGCACCGACCCGGACGTGAACAAGTACGCGGGGCTCTCCTACTTCCTCATGCCCATGGACGTGCCGGGCGTCACCGTGCAACCGCTGATCAAGATGAGCGGTGAAGGCGGCTTCAACCAGGTGATCTTCGACGACGCCCCCATGCCACGCGACGCCCTGCTGGGCGAGCTGGGCCAGGGCTGGCAGGTGGCGATGACCACGCTGCTGCACGAGCGCGGCGCGGCCGACGGCTCCGGCGGCGCCGAGATCGGCTCCGCCGGCGAAGGCGTGCGCCGGGTCGTGGAGCTGGCCGCGCAGGTGCAGCGCGACGGCCGGCCCGCGTCCGAGGATCCGGTGCTGCGCGACCGTCTGGCGGAGCTGTGGATCCGCGAGGAGGCCCTGCGGCTGGGGTCGCAGCGCGCGCGCGTAGAGGGCCTGTGCCGGGACCGCCCGCTGGCCCTGCGGCTGATGAACAAGCTGGTCTTCTCCGAGTTCGCCCAGGATCTGGCGGACCTGTCCTGTCAGCTGGAGGGGCCGGCGGCCCAGCTCTGGCTGGGAGACGCCAACGCGCCGGACCGGGCCGAGTGGCCGCGCGCGTACATGAACTCCTTCGGCATGACGATCGGCGGCGGCACGAGCGAAATCCAGCGCAACATCCTGGGCGAGCGCGTGCTGGGGCTGCCCAAGAGCAAGTGATGACCATCCAGATTCCCAAGCTTCCGCGCGATTTCGGCTTCGGCGAAGAGCACGAGGTGCTGCGCGACTCGGCGCAGCGCTTCCTGGCCGAGCGCTGCCCCCTGGACGAGGTGCGCCGCCTGGCCGACGACCCGCTGGGCCACGACCCGGGGCTGTGGAAGGAGATCGCGGGCCTGGGCTGGACCGGCCTGATGGTCGCCGAGGAGCATGGGGGCGCGGGCCTCGGGGCGCTGCACCTGGCGCTGCTGCTGGAAGAGATGGGCCGCGTGCTGCTGCCTTCGCCGTTTCTGGCCGGCGCCCTGGCGGGAGCAGCCCTGAGCGCGGCAGGCGACGCCCGCTGGCTGCCCGGCCTGGCGTCGGGCGACCTGCTGGCCACCCTGGCCTTCGCCGAGCCCGACGGCTCGTGGGAGCCCGGCGACGTGGCCGCCACCGCCGAGCCGAGTGAGGGCGGCTTCGTCCTGCGCGGCGCCAAGGCCTATGTGCCCGCCGCACCGAGTGCGAACCTGGTCGTGGCGCCCTTCCGCGAGCCGAACGGCGCGATCGCGCTCTTCGCGGTGGAGCTGCCCGTGGCGGGAGTCGTCGTCGAGCCGGAGACCGGCGTGGATCCCACACGCCGCAGCGGCCGAGTGATCTTCGAGGGCGCCCGGGTCGGCGCAGAGTCCCGCTTGCCGGGCGACGGCGTCGCGGCGCTGGCCGCGACGTTCCGCCTGGGCTG
>CAMYOO010000178.1 GCA_947260035.1 uncultured delta proteobacterium | reverse complement strand
AGCGTGTTCCTGGCCTTCCTCACGGGCATCGCCTCGCTGGTGCCGGTGGTCGGCTCCGCGCTGATCTGGCTGCCGACGGCGATCTACGTGATGGCCACGGAAGAGGTCTGGCGCGGGATCGCGCTGGTGCTGTGGGGCGCCATCGCCGTGGGCTCGGTGGACAACTTCGTGCGGCCGCTCATGATCGGCGGCCGCGTGGAGATCCCGACGGTGCTGCTGCTCTTCGCCCTGCTGGGCGGGGTCCAGGTCTACGGGATGCTGGGCATCATCGTGGCGCCGGTGGTGGTGGCGATCCTGATCGGCTTCATCGAGATCTACCGCGAGCACTTCGGCGAGCAGGAGCAGACCGCGACGCACCAGGCCGAGCCCTGAGCGGACGCCCCTTCCCGGCCCGCCTCAGCCGCCCAGGACCGACAGCGCGAAAGCGCACAGGAAGCCGGTCGCGGCGATGAGGCCCGAGTGGTCGTGCACGCCCTCGAAGGCCTCCGGGATCATCGTGTCCATGAGCATGGCGAGGATGGCGCCGGCCGCCAGCGCCGTGGTGGCGGCCTGCGCCTCGGCCGACAGGCCGCCGAACACGGCGTACCCGGCCAGCGCCGCCAACCCGGAGATCACGGCGATCGCGCTCCAGAGGCCGAAGACGAAGCCGGCCGGGCGACCGGCCTTCTTCATGCCCGCCGCGCTGGACAGGCCTTCGGGGATGTTGGAGACGAAGATCGCGGCCACGGTGGCGGTGCTCACCCCGCCGCCGGCGAGCATGGTCAGCCCGATGGCCATCGACTCCGGAATGCCGTCGATCAGGGCGCCCAGCGCAATGCCCGCGGCGCCGCCGGACGCGTCGTCCCCCGCCGGTGGCTGGCCCTCGGATCGCTTGCGGCGCTTGGCGCCCAGCCGGGCGACGCCCCAGTTGGCCGCGCTGTAGATCACGGCTCCCGCCGCGAAGCCCAGCGCCGTGGGGCCCGCACCCGCCTGCTTGTAGGCCTCCAGCACCAGCTCGAAGCTCAGTGCCGAGATCAGCACACCCGCGCCGAAGGCCATCACCCCCGCAACCACCCGTTTCGGGAGCCGAAAGCTGAAGCCGACCGCCGCGCCTAGGACGAGCGCCCCGCCCGAGAGCAGGCCCCAGAGGCCGGCTTGCAGCCAGGTGGGCATCAGAAGGTGCCGATCTTCCCGTCGTCCAAGTCCTCCAGGAGATCCTCGATCCGCTCCCAGACGTCGTCGATCTCACCGCGGGTGAGTCCGAACTGGAGGCGGGTACCGTCGAGCCGCACGCCCTCGTCTGGATCGAAGGGCGCTCCGGGCGCGATCCGGCGCAGCACGTCGTCGTCGTCGGGAACGAAGTGGACCACCGTCGCCAGCACGTCCAGATCCTCGCGCTTCAGGGCGCGCAGGCGGCCCACCGTGGCGCGGGGCAGCGCGGGAACCGTGATCCGCTGCCACGTGTAGCTCGAGGGGTTGAACCAGTTGTAGAACCAGGCGCCGAAGGAGATCCCGTTGTCGATGGCGAAGACGCGCCGGTCC
This sequence comes from uncultured delta proteobacterium, assembly GCA_947260035.1. Lineage (GTDB taxonomy): Bacteria > Myxococcota_A > UBA9160 > UBA9160 > JAFDET01 > JAFDET01. The sequence continues at coordinate 6,009 of CAMYOO010000178.1, read as the reverse complement.
GCATCGTGCTTGGAGACCAGGATGTTGCCCTGGCGCAGGTCCCGGGCCTTGATCAGGTAGGTCAGCAGGTTGAAGTGGGCGAGCCGGTAGGCGTAGTTCGGGTCGTCGAGGAAGCGCTCCTCGTCGTAGACCACGTCGGGGACGGTCAGGTCGTTCAACCACATGGAGAGATTCACAAGCACGCACTGGGTTCCCGGAATGCTGGCCTGCGTGTCGGGAAAGCTCTTGCGCCATACGTCCAGGCGGACGCAGCGCATCGTGGAGGTGGGCACCACGAAGTCGATCGGTTCCAGGAACAAGAGCTGGATCTGGTAGGCCGCGACCTCCTTGCGGGCCGAGGCGTTCCAGCCGTCGAGCTGGCCCGGCAGGAGCGACTTGGCCTTCACGTGGAAGTCCCGGCCCAGCGACGGAAGCGCGATCCGCGCCTCCACGGCGCCGGTCACGCCGGCCCCGGCGCGCTTCTCCGAGACCACCACGAAGTCGGCGCCCTGGAGCTCCTGGACCTCCTCCCACGTCGTGATCGGCCGCGCCGGCCAGTTGACCCACGGGTCCACGTCCGTGGGCACCGGCGCCTTCTCGAAGCGAACCTGCGCGGGCTTGCTCCACGGCATGGTGGCGCAGCCCAGCGCCGGGGCAACGAGCAGCAGACAGAGGGCGATGCGTACGGACGCGTGCATGGGGGCCGTTCCTCCCATCAGATGGCGGGGTAGTCGTAGCGGACGATCATCGGCACGTCAGGTCCAGCCCACCCAGATCCGGCTTGACCGGAAATGGCATGTCGGGGCGCCGATCGCTCCGCTAGGGTCTGCGCCGCGCGTCGGCCGGGCAGACGCTCCGTCCCCGAGGGCAGGTCCCCAAGGGCCGGGAGTCGGGCCGGGCATGCCGCGATGGAGGAGAAGAGGAATGAGGCGAACCCTTCGAACCTGCCAGAGCGCCGCCGTGGTCGCTGTGGCCACCCTGGCCCTGACCGCCTCGGCCGAGACGCCGAATGAGGGCATCTGTGTCACGCAGCAGGCGGTTGCGTGCGGAGCTTTCGAGACCTGCGAGCGAGCGCTTCCGGCTGGAATGAACCTGCCGGCGCTGATGCGCTTCGACGTCGCCAAGGGCCTGATCGAGAGCCGGCATCAGACCGGCGAGGTCCGGACGTCGAAGATCGCCAGCTCGTCCGTCGAGGGCGGCGCCCTGCTGCTGCAGGGGCTCGATGAGCACCATCCCTGGGCGATGCGCGTCAACACCACGAACGGCGAGTTCACGCTCTCGATCCTGCGCGAGCGGGAAGGCTACCTGGGCTTCGGCGTCTGCTCGACGAAGATCCTGGAGGCGCCCAAGCAGTGACGAAGACACGACGACTGCTGGCTGGTGCGCTGGTTTCGGCCGTCGCCGCCGGATCGCTGCCCGCGTCTGCACAGGTGCTGCGGGACGGGGCGCGTGGCGCCGCCAAGGGCGCCATGATCGGCGCCGTCGCCGGCGATGCCGGCAAGGGAGCCGCGGCCGGCGCCGTGGGCGGCGCGGTGTTCGGCGGCGCGCGGCGGCGCACACCCGACACGCCGCTGGGCGATGCCGCGGGCGGCGCGGCCAAGGGCGCCATGGTCGGCGCCATTGCCGGCGATGCCGGAAAGGGCGCTGCCGCGGGTGCCGTGGGCGGCGTCCTCCTGGGTGGGGCGCGCCGCGGGCGCTAGACGTCGCGGGACAGCCTTGCCCTTGCCGGGGTGTAGGCCCCGCCGGGCGCGTTCGGGCGGCCGTGGCGAAGGCGCACGCGGAGTTCGTCGTGCAGTCGCAGCATGCGCTGCGAGCCCCGCGCACGGGGGCACCGCCTACTCCGGAGGCAGATCTCCCACCCGGAACGTCCAGGGGCCTTCGTGCCGGATCAGGGTCTCGGCGTCGTAGAACCCGGTGCTCGCTCAGCAGGTGCCGCGCCGGGATCTCGCCCTGGGCCGCCAGCTGGATCTTTGGGGGCGCGGCGGCGACGCAGGAAGGATCCGCTACCGCTGGTCTCCGCTGAATCGCGAGTGCTTCTCCACGACGGTCACCACGTCGGTGTGGTAGCCCTCGTACTCCTTCGCGACGGCCTTCAGCCACTTCCTGCGCTCGGCGTTGGGGTCCATCTTCTCGACCTGCGCGGCCATCACCGAGACCATGCGCGTCGCCTGGGCCTGGAGCATCAGGAAGCGGACGCTGAAGGTCCCGTCGGGGTGCAGCATGTCGTGCTTCCCGGCCTCGGTCGCGGAGGCCTGGATCGCGTCGCCGATCGGGGAGGGCGGGGGCTTCTTCGTGACGTCGGGCTCGAGCGTGCGCAGCTTCTCGAGCTCCTTGCTGCGCTTCCGCGAGGCATCCCCCAGCGCCTTCATCACGTTCGACACGTCCTTGCCGACGTCGCTCATGGTGACCTTCTTGAAGGTGCGGAGCATGCCGAGGCCGCCTTCGCCGGAAAGCGTCTGCGCGATCAGGTCGTAGCCGATCAGGAGGTCGACCTGCGTGGGCGCGGGCTCTTTCGCCCGGGCGACGTCTGCCGGGTCGCCGACGACCAGGACCAGCAGCGCCACGAAGGCCGCCCATGTGCTGCGTCGGGCGCAGGGCTTCATGATTGACATCCTCCGTCTCGTTCACGGCTTTCGCCGTGGGAAGGGGTTCTTGCAGCGACGCTGCACCGACCGCGAGCTGGCGCGGCTCAGCGCTCCTGCGCCGGCTCCGGCTCCGGCTCCAGCGGCACCGGCTCCGCGAACAGGTCCGTCTTGACCAGGAACGTGGTCGGCGCGGCCAGGCGCGGGTCGGGGACGTCGATGATCCCGAGCCGCTTGTAGACCGTCGCCACCCACTCCGAGCAGAACATGTGGTGGTCGGCGTCGACCCGGTCCGCCGGCTTGCCGATCTTCTCGCGCAGGTGGTTCCGGAAGTGCACCACGCGGTTCTCCACCTTGTCGAAGAAGTCGGCGACCTTCAGGGTGGCCGGATAGCACGCGGCAAAGACGTCGACGAGATCCGCCGTGTACGGCGAGTGGCCGTATTCGTCGTGGAGATCCTTCAGGTGGCGACGCGTCTCGTCGACATGCGGCCGCTCGCCCCGGTACGCGCTCCACCCCACCTTGCCCCCGCCGATCTCGTAGCCGGGGATGACGAGCTCCAGGTCGCGGAGCTGGACGCCGAACGTGATCTCCGGGTCGTGCCCGTCGTCCGGGAGCTCCGCGTTGGCGATCCTGTCCGTGTAGTTGGACAAGAAGCCGCGCTTGGCGGTCATCGTGGACTCCCACACGTAGATCCGGCCGGGCTCCAGGAAGGGCAGGTCCAGCACGTCCCGCGTGACGGCGAGGCCCGCGTGGGAGTAGTCGCCCCGGCCCAGGCGCCGCTGCTCCACGAAGCGGATGGTGGCGCTCACGCCGTCCGTGCCGCTGAAGAGCAGCAGGTCGAGCGGCTGGACGTCCGCTTCCTTCAGGGTCTTCATGCGACGCCCGAATGTACCTCGGATCTCGTGTGGATCCAGGGCGGTCCCGGGTCTACGAACCCTCGGAAGCCAACAGAATCCGGCGGGGCGCACGGGACTCGAACCTACAACCTCCGGCCGTGACCCCGCGGAAACGCAGGGGTCCGAAGAGATGAAGTTTGTATCCCATGGTATCCCAACTTCTCCGAGCCCCCCGCTGCCCGGAGCGCGGTGAGGTTTGGCGGGACCCAGTCAGCCAGGCGCGACCAACTCGGACTGGGCGCGAGCGAAGACCGGCTACCCCGTTGAAGCGCCAACCGACCCCCAGGTTGGAAGCCTGACGGAGGAGCCCGAAACGCCTCCGGAGTCGCCCGAGGATCCCTCTCGGAGCCGTACGGAGCCAGAGTAGGGGTACCCCATGGGCACCCACCCTGGGCGTGGGAGGCCACGCCGTCGGGCGAGCAATCCTCTTGTGGCAACGCTTCAAACGATCATGATGATATGAAGTAGATGTTCAAGCGGAGCCTCGCCCTCCCCGAGCCCGGTGCCGAGACCTTCTTCCTGTGGGGGCCTCGGAGGACCGTAGGCGGAGCGCCATCGCGCTCGATCCGGACTGGGCGCTCGCCCACTCCGGCCTTGCCGAGGTAAACGTGGTCCTCGCGACCTTCGATCCCTCGGTCCAGCCGCACGACTCGATGTCGCGCGCGCGGCGCAGCGGCGGAGCGAGCGATCGAGCTGGACGACCGCCTGGCGCCAGCCCATACGGCCCTCGCCGGGGTCCGATCATTCTACGACTGGGCGGGAGCAGAGACCGAGTTCAAGGAGACTGCTGCGCTTTCTTCGGACAGCCCGGGCCCTGGTTTGCCTATCCTTGCTGAGGGCGACCATCGCTGCGCAAGCGGAGATCGGGCCCCACAATCCAATTTCGGCAACTCAACCCTAGGTGGAAATTCATGCGTCTCGCAACGATCGCGGCTCTCACCTCGCTTCTGGTCTTCGCTGGTCTGGGTGGCTGTGCGATGCAACAGAAGGAGGCCATGAAGGAGGCCTCGACCTCCCATCCGGTGGACTGCCGTACCGCCGAGGGCGACATCCGGGTCCTGCAGAACGAGAAGGCCTTCCTGGTCGAGCGCGCCGCCGAGGGCTTCACCGCGGTCACTCCGGCCGGTGCGATTGCCGGGGTTGTCATGGGAACCGAGCTGACCAAGGTGGAGGTCGCGATCGGCGTGTACGACGCGAAGCTCGACGAACGCATCGCCCAGATCAAGACCACTTGCGGTCTCTAGCCTGGCTTTCTCACCGGGTCGCGTAACCGTCAGGCACAAGCTCGCGCGGCACCGGCGTCGACGCTCCCTGGACCCTCGGCGTGCGGGGTCAGGTCACGTTCCGAGGGTGGCCTCTCTGCAGGCGATGCAGCCCCGCTGAGGCCTCACCGCAGCGACGATGCCGCCGGTGCCGCAGGGTCACCCGGCTTCGGCACAGGCCCCCGCAATCACGAAGGCGCCTTCCACCTCGGCGAGGGTGGCCGAGAGGTGGCCCGTCGCGCGCTCGATCACCATGGTCCAGCCACGCTCCTGCTGGTGGCCGTGCACGACCAGAACCGCTTCCAGCGTCTCCGTGCTCTTGATCGGACTGCTGCGCTGGCCGTCCTCCGAGGCGATCTTGCCCGCCGAGATGTCGATCTTGAACACCGGCGGCAGGTCGATCTGCGCGAAGGTGACGTCCTTGCACACCGCGGCGGCGTCGCACTGGGACACCTGGGTCAGGTCGCAGACGAGCGACCGCGAGCCGTCGAATCCCTCCGCGCTGGCGACGGGGGAAAGGAGCAAGCCGGTCAGGCCGAGCACGACGAAGGAGCTTGCGACCCTCATGAGCCCGCCCCCGCGCTCTTTGCCATGCACGCCTCGAAGGCTCGCTTGAACTCCTTCTTCGCCTGCACGTACTCCTGGTAGTCGGGGTTCGCGTGCGACGTGGTCACCATCTCGTTCGTCTCCTTGTGACGCCGGACCCCACCGAGCAGCGCGCCGATGGCGGCCCCCGCCGCGGCGCCCTCACCCGCATCGCCGGCGATCGCGCCGCCGAGCGCCCCCATGGCCGCGCCCCCCGCGGCGCCCTTGGCCACCGCGCCCGAGCCGAGGGTCTCACCCCCCCGGCGATGCGTCGACGCCACCGTCCGGGCGGGCGCCTCGGCCGTGAGCGGGTCGAAGCCGCTCTCGTTGGTGGCTTGGGCCTGGCACGTCGCCCGAGCCTGCGCGGCCTTCGCGGCGGGCGTGAGCTCAGGCTGACACGCCATGGGCATCAAGAGCACCAGAAGCATGCACGTCCGTCGCATGGGGCCTCCTCCAATGGGCGCGTTCGCCGCTCTCGAGGAACGCGCCACCGCCCACACGTTGACGAGACCCCATCAGGGAGCCGCTCCGCTCGAGACGGGGATCTACTGGGTATCACGCTTCGGCAGCGAACCGAGGTCCCATGTCCACTCGTGCGCCGTGCGGCAGAAGATCTGCACTCTGGGAGGAAGCTCGCCACGCTGACGTACCGTCCCCCATCGGATGCCGAAGAAGCTCGACCCGGGCTCGGCTCCGGTCGAG
>CAMYOO010000177.1 GCA_947260035.1 uncultured delta proteobacterium | reverse complement strand
CCGATCGATCAGGGCCAGAGCTTCCTCGCCTACCTGCCCGGCCAGCCGCGCGCGCATGATCTCCGCCTGGATCGAGATCAGCTTTGTGTGGCGTTCCCGGGCGACTTCCCTGGGAACCTTGTCGGGGTACTCGAAGGCGGCGGTGCCCTCCTCGTCGGAGTAGCGGAAGGCGCCCAGGTGGTCGAAGCCGGTTTCGCGAACGAATTCGCAAAGCTGTTGGAAATCCTCGTCGGTCTCGCCGGGGAAGCCCACGATCAGCGTGGTGCGCAGGGTGAGGCCGGGAATCCCAGCCCGCAGCCGCTCCACCAGACGCCGCTGCTCCGCGCCGTTGGTGCCTCGCTTCATGGCGCGCAGGACCGTGTCGCTGGCGTGCTGGAGCGGCACGTCCACGTAGGGCAGCACCCGCTTTGCGCCTGCGATGACCTCGATCAGCTCGTCGGTCACCGCCGTGGGGTAGACGTAGAGCAGCCGGATCCAGTCCAGGCCCTCGACGGCGTCCAGGCGTCGCAGCAGCTCGGCCAGGCTGGGCCGGCCCGGCAGGTCCCAGCCGTAGGCCGTCGAGTCCTGCGCCACCAGGTTGATCTCGCGGGCGCCGCTTTCGGCGAGCTGGCGGGCCTCGGCCAGCAGCGAGTCCGGGTCCCGGCTCTGGAAGCGCCCCCGGATGCCGGGAATGGCGCAGAAGGCGCATGGGCGATTGCAGCCCTCGGCGATCTTGATGTAGGCGCTGTGGCGCGGGCCGATGGGGATGCGCGGGTCGCGCTCGTCGTACAGGTGCGTGCGGCCGGCGTCCACGTAGACGCCTCGGGAGCGGCCGGCCAGCGCCGCGTCCAGGATCGGCGCGATCTCCTGGAAGCGAGGCAGCCGGCCACCACCAGGCCGCGCAGGCGCCCCTCCCGGCGCAGGTCCGCCACCTCCAGGATCGCCTCGATGGACTCTTCCCGCGCGCTCTCGATGAACGAGCAGGTGTTGACCACCGCCACGTCGGCATCCTCCAGCCGCTCGGCGATGGCGTAGCCCTCCAACGCCAGGCTCCCGAGCATGACCTCGGTGTCGAGCTGGTTCTTCGGGCAGCCCAGCGAGCGGAAGTGGACGGTGGCCTTGGGCCCCATGGGATCGACAGGGTACCTGAGCGCATCGCCACGTGCGGCCGGGGCGCTCAGCGTTCGAAGACCACCTCGCCGGCGGAAACCACCGCCGTCACGTGGCTCGTGTACTCGAACGGGTCGCCGTCGAAGAGGACCACCTCGCCGGACTTGCCGGGCTCCAGGGATCCGAAGCGGTCGTCGATGCCCAGGGCCTCGGCGGGCCCCAGGGTCACGGCGTGGAGGGCGGCGTCGAAGCCCAGGCCGTTGGCCGCGGCGATGGCTGCCTCGAACAGCACGACCCGGGCGCGCGGCACGTAGCCCTCGTAGCCCGAGCGAATCGCGATGCGCAGGCCGGCACGCGCCAGCCGTGCCGGGTTCTCGTAGGAGGCGTTCAGGGTCTGGGGCGATCCCACGCGCTCCATCACCGGGCCCACCAGGACCGGCGCGCCTGCCTCGCGCAGCGTATCCAGCACCAGGTAGCCCTCGGTGGCGCCGGCCAGCGCGAAGCGCAGGTTGAACTCCTGGGCGATGCGGATGGCGGTGACGATGTCGTCGGAGCGGTGGGCGACGAACAGGGCGGGGAGCTCTCCGGCGGCGACCCGGGCCAGCGCCTCCCGGCCCAGGTCGCGCTCCGGGGCCTGGTCGTCGGCCTTGCCGCCGCCGCCCGCGCGCGTGCGCGAGGCCGCATACTCGCGGCCGTTCAGCAGGGCGGTGCGGATCAGGGCGGCCGTGCCCATGCGCGTCGACGGCGCCGCCTCATTCTGGCTGTGGGTCTGCTTGGGCGTTTCGCCCAGGTTGAAGACCAGGGCTGATACAGGCCGAATGGCCATGCCGTCGGCAGTGAAGCCGTGCGTGCGGAAGATCCCCGCTTGGCCCGCCACCGCGCTGGCCGGGCCGGGTGAGGTCTGCACCACCACGACACCGTGCTCCAGCAGGTGGCGCAGCAGCGGCTCGTCGGGGTTGAACGCGTCCAGCGCGCGCAGCGCAGCCTGGTGCGACCCGCTGCCTTGGTCCTCGTCGCGGTCGGCCTGCACGTTGTAGGCGCCGGCCACGCCTACGCTGGTGTGCGCGTCCAACAGGCCCGGTGTGGCTACGCGGCCGCGCAGGACGCGCGCGCCGTCCGGCGGCGCGCCGCTGGCCGGTCCTACCGAGCGGATCCTTCCGTCCACCACCACCAGGCGTCCGTTGGCAATGGCCGGCCCGGAGACCGGGTGGAGAATGTCCGCCTCGATCACCACGGTCTCGGCGCTCGCCGCGCCGCCGAGTCCGAGCCAGAGCGCCAGGACTCGCGCGATCGGCCTCACTGCAGCGGCTCCGGCCGGCGCTCGGTAGCGAAGCCGCCGGTGGCGTAGATCCGGTCGTTCGGGTCGCTGCGGTCGAAGACGCGCTCGCCCTCGATCCAGGTCTCGAGCACCCTGGTATAGACGCTGAAGGGTTCGCCCGAGAGCACCACCAGGTCCGCGTCCTTGCCCACCTCGAGAGAGCCCAGGCGCTCGTCCAGGCGCAGCAGGCGCGCGGCCTCCAGGGTCACGGCGCGCAGCGCAGCGTGGGGACTCATTCCTCCGCGCACCGAGAGGGCCGCGGCGCGCAGGAAGAGCCGCGAGGAGGTGATCGGGTCGTCCGTGTGGATGGCGACCCTCACGCCGGCGCGCTCCAGCTCCTCGCCGTTCGCGAAGCGCAAGCGGATCATTTCGTGCTTCCCGCCGGGGCTGTCCACGACGATGATGGAAACCGGTACGCGCGCTGCTGCGATGTGGTCGGCTACGGCGAAGGCCTCGGTCGCGTGCTGCAGCACCAGGTCGAAGCCGAACTCCTCGCGAAGGCGCAGGGCGCTCATGATGTCGTCGGCGCGGTGGGTGTGGTAGTGGACGGTACGCTGGCCCTCCAGGACCTCGACCACGGGCTCGAGTGCCAGGTTCCGGGCGGGAGGCGGCTTGCCGTCATCGTCGCGCCAACGCTGCCACTTCTCCCGGTAGTCCTGGGCGTTGACGAAAAGCGCGCGTTGCCGTGCGGCTACGGCCATGCGGGTGCGGGGGGCCTTTCCGCGCTTGGGGTTCTCGCCGTTGGCCATCTTGAGCCCGCCCGTGGCGCCGGGGATGAGCATCTCTTCGACCGTGGCTCCGCGCAGCTTCACGTACGCCGTCTGGCCGCCCACCGGATTGCCGCTGCCGGGCATGATGTTGGCGGTCGTGACGCCGCCGGCCCGGGCCATGCGGATCCCTGGGTCGTCGGGCCAGATGGCATCGAGCGCGCGCACGGCGCTCTGCAGCGGGGCCGAGGCCTCGTTGCCGTCGGCGTGCGCCGGAACCCGAGGTCGCGGGAAGACGCCCACGTGGGAGTGGGTGTCCACCAGGCCCGGGATCACCAGCTTGCCGCGACAATCCACGATCTGCGCGCCCGCGGGCACGCTCACCGTTTCGGCGGGCCCCAGCGCCGCGATCTTGCCGTCGCGGACGACGATGCGCGCACCGCTGATTCGCGGGCCGGCCCCCGTCAGGACGTCGGGGCCTTCGAAGACCACCACGCCTTCGGCATGCGCCCCGAGCGGGACGACCGCGAGCAGCATCGCGGCGAGCAAGGCCCTCATGCAGACTCCCCCCGGCGCCCATACTATCTCACGTGGGCGGGCGGAGGATGCGGATGAAGGTCTGGCGGCGCGATCCCGACGTGGATCCGGGATCGGTGGGGGTGGATCCGGCGGCGCTGGACGCTTTGGCCGAGGAGTTCCGCAAGGCCACCGAAGCGGGGGAGCTCTACCACGGCGCCCAGCTTGCGGTCTTCCGCGAGGGGCGCTGCGTGCTGGAGACGGGCGGTGGGCTGGCGCGGGTGCGCACGGGCGTGCCCGTGGAGCCCGACACCGCGTTCGTGATCTACAGCTCCACCAAGGGCGTGGCCGCGCTGGTGATGTTGATGCTCCACGAGCGCGGCGAGCTGCACGTGGACGAGCCGGTCGTCAAATACTGGCCGGAGTTCGCGCGGCTCCATCCCGAGAAGGCCTCCGTGACGATCCGTCACGTGCTGAGTCATCGCGGCGGCTTTCCGATCGCGCCCGATTGGCTCACCGCCCGCCACTGGGGCGACCGCGACGCGATCCGCCGGGCCATGGAGGAGCTGCCGCTGAGCTGGACGCCCGGCGAGAAGAACGGCTACCACCCGAACAACTTCGGCCACATGCTCAACGAGCTGTGTGAACGCGCGGACGGCCGCGACCTGGGCCGCTTCGCTCGCGAGGAGATCTTCGAGCCGCTGGGGATCGGCGACTTCTGGATCGGGCTCCCGGCCGATCCTGCCCTCGAGGCGCGCGTGGCCTGGTGTTACAACCGCATCCAGGAGGACGCGCCTCCCCAGAGCACCGGCCTGGCCGGCTCAGCAGGGGAAGGCACGGCGGCCGCCGCGGAGCAGCAGGCCCAGGAGGAGACCTTCGAAGCCGACCCCGCTTACCCCGACCGGGACCCGGAGGAGCGCCACCCCTTCAACCGCCCAGCCACCTGGCGCGCCGTCCTGCCGGCCAGCGGCGGCATCGCCACCGCGCGGGCGCTGGCGCACTACTACGCGCCCCTGGCCCTGGGCGGCGAGCTGGACGGCGTGCGCGTGGTGCGGAAGGAGAGCCTGGACCACGCCACCACGCCGACGAATCGCCGCGGCGAGGTGGACCGCACCATCGGCTTCAAGATCCGCTGGGGCACCGGCTGGCACATGGACCTCTACGGCCAGGGCAGCAGCCTGCGCACCTTCGGCCACGCGGGAGCCGGCGGTCAGGTGGGCTTCGCGGACCCGGAGCGAGGCCTCTCCTTCGCCTTCGTATGCAACGGCCAACGCCAGCCCCGTTTCATGGTCTGGCGCTACAACCTGGGCGGCCTGGCCCTCCAGTCCTGCCGCTAGTGCCAGTCCTGCAAAGAGGGACGTTCCTGCATAACTGCACGGAGGGTCAGTCCTAGGGCAGGAGTGGTACTCCGTGCAGTTATGCAGGAACGTCCCTGAACGCAGGAGTGGTACTGGATGCAGGTCAGGGCTCGGCGCGGCCGCCGAGGTGGCGGGCGAGGAAGGCTTCGCTGCGTGCGTAGAAATCCATGCGGTGCTCCATCTGCTCGAGGCGTGGTCCCTCGCCCTCGTAGGTCACCACTTCCACGGGGATCTTGCGTTTGCGCAACGAGTCGGCGATGCGTTCCACGTCCTGGGCTCGCACGCGCGCATCGTCGGCGCCCCGGGCCAGCAGCAGAGGTGCGCGGATCGCGTCGGCGTGGAACACCGGTGAGAGCGAGCGGTTCAGCTCGGCGTCGCCCTCCATGTCGCCAATGCGTTGCAACAGCCGCGCGCGCAGCGGAGTCCACTCCGGCGGGACCGAGCCGACCAGGCTCGCCAGGTTGACGGGCGCTGCCAACGCGACGCCGCAGGCGTAGCGCTCCGGCGCAAAGGCCAGCCCCGCCAGCACGGCATAGCCGCCGTAGGAGACGCCGTAGATTCCGACCCGCTTGGGGTCGGCCAGCCCCTGTTGCACGGCCCAGTCCACGGCGTCCTCCAGATCGCGTTGCATCACGCCGCGTCCCCACTGGCCGTAGCCAGCCTCGAGGAAGCGCTTGCCGAAGCCGGTGGAGCCGCGGAAGTTCACCTGGAGCACGGCGTAGCCGCGATTCGCCAGCCACTGCGCCAGCGGATCCCAGCCCGCGTGGTCGCGCGACCACGGACCGCCGTGCACGGCCAGCACCAGGGGCAGTCCTTGGGCCTCCGTGTTCGGAGGAAGCGTCAGCCATGCGGTCAGCTCGGCGCCGTCACGGGTCGGAAGCATGCGGCCCTGGCGGTGCGCCAGGGTGTAGGGCTGCAGGTCGGGCCGGCGCCCGAAGAGATCGTCCGCGCGCTTCTCGTCCCGGCGCCAGAGGGCGTAGTCGGCGGGCGCGCCGTCGCGTTGGAAAGCCACCAACCAGGTGCGGTCTACGCGGTCGCGGGACGTCACCCAGAAGGCGCCGCGGTGCAATGCGGCCAGTGCTGCGAAGTCCGGCTGGATCCGCGGGTCCAGCACCTTCCACTCGGGTTTCAGGATCTCGAAAGAGATCGCCTGGATTGCGCCGCTTGCCGGGTCGGCCATGACCCGGCCGATGTCCGCGCGCGCGTCGTGCGCCACGAGTCCGCGCTCCTTCCCGCTAGCCGCTTCGATCCGGAAGAGCCGTGAGGTGTCCGCGCCCAGCGACGTCTCCACGACCAGCTGGGTGCCGTCGCCGACAAAGCCGACCACCCCTCCCCGTTCCTCGTAGGGCCAGACTGCGATCCGGCGCCACTCCGACTCCGCGTTCGCGCGCGTCAGCAGGTGCTTGCTGCCGTCGCGCCCATCGCCGGCCACGGCCGCGCGGACGCGCAGGTCCAGGTCGGCAACCCAGCCGATCACAGCGCCCGGGTTCTCGGTGTCCAGGGACACCGCGCCCGACTCGAGCGAAATCCGATGCACGTCGAACATGCGGCGGTCGCGCTGGTTCAGCTCGATCAGGATTTCGCCGGGCCGTCGGCGTGCGACCACCGGGTTCCGCGCGGTCACGGCGTCGAAGGGCGTCAGGTCGCGCGAGCTGCCGGAACCCGGCACCAGCGCATGCAGGTGGCCTCCGTCCAGGTACAAGAGCTGCGTGCCGTCCGCCGACCAGAGCAGGCGCGTGACCGAGGATCCCCGCGCGGTCTCGACGCCTTCGGCCAGGTTGCGGACACGCAGCCCGACGCCGTCGGATACCGGCTCGAGCCACGCGACATGACGGCCGTCGGGCGAAAGCTGCACGCGGCTGCGGCCCGGTGGCGCAAAGATCGTCTCGCGGGGAATCAACGCGTTCTCGGCGCCGGCCGCGCCGGCCAGCAGGCACGCGAGCAGGGCTACGACAGCGAGGCGCACTGACATGGATCGCGCAGCATACCCCGGGGTAAGATGGGGTTGCCATGAACCGTACGGCTCTCTCGCGCCGCGAAGCCCTGGCTGTCGGGATGACCCTGGCGGTGCACGCACGCGAGGCGCCGGAGCAGCGGGCCGTGGTGTCGCCCCACGGCGATCGCAGCTTCGATGCGCTGAACCGACGCGCCAATCAGCTGGCTCGCGCGCTGCGCGCGGCGGGTCTGCGCGCGGGCGACGCGGTCGCGGTGGTCTGCGCGAACCGCCCGGAGTTCGTCGAGGCGTTCTATGGGTTGCAGCGCAGCGGACTGCGTCTGACGCCGATCAACTGGCACCTGACCGGCGAAGAGATCGCCTACATCCTCGAGGACTGCGAGGCGCGCGCCCTACTGGCCGACGCACGCTTCGCCGACTCGGTGAGCGATGCCGTCCGCCGCGTGGCCGGTCCCGAAGTGCGCTTGGCCGTGGGCGGCGCCATCGAGGGATTCGGGTCCTACGACGAGGCCTGCGACGAGCAGGCGCGGGGTGATCTGACCGATCCCGTGGTGGGAACCCAGATGCTCTACACCTCGGGCACCACCGGCCGGCCCAAGGGCGTGCACCGCAAGCGCAGCGGCGTGCGTGCCCTCGGCGAGGTGGGAAAGCGCATCGTGCATCAGCCCGGCCGGGATCTGCACCTGTGCACGGGCCCGCTCTACCACGCGGCGCCGCTCGCGTTCTCCATGTCGATTCCGCTGGCATTGCGAGTGGGCGTCGTGCTGATGGACGGCTGGGATGCGGAGGAGGCGCTGCGTCTGGTGGAGCGTCACCGGGTGACCCATACCCACATGGTTCCGACCATGTTCCACCGCATGCTCTCGCTCCAGGACGACTTGCGCAGGGGCTACGACGTGTCGACCTTGCGGGTGGTGTTGCACGGCGCGGCGCCGTGCCCGGTGGAGGTGAAGCGCGCCATTCTCGAGTGGCTCGGCCCGGTCGTGTTCGAGTACTACGCGGCCACCGAAGGGTGGGGTGCGTTCGTGACGCCCGAAGAGTGGCTCGAGCGCCCCGGCACCGTCGGGCAGCCGGATCCCGGTCAGGTCTCCGTGCGCGACGACGACGGCAAGGCGGTGGCGGCTGGAACCATCGGGCTGCTCTACCTGAAGTCGCCCGATGACGGAACCGACTTCCGCTACTTCAAGGACGAGACCAAGACCGGCCGGGCCTACGACGCCGAGGGAAGCCACTTCACGCTGGGCGACATGGGCTACCTGGATGACGACGGCTATCTGTACCTGGCCGATCGCAGCGCGGACCAAATCATCAGTGGAGGCGTGAACGTCTATCCCGCCGAGGTGGATTCCGTGCTGTTGACGCATCCCGCGGTGGGCGACGCCTGCTGCGTGGGTATCCCCAACGAGGAGTGGGGCGAGGAGGTGCGCGCGGTGGTGGAGCTGCGCGAAGGCTT
>CAMYOO010000176.1 GCA_947260035.1 uncultured delta proteobacterium | reverse complement strand
GTCCATCACCTGGCGCCGGAAATCCTCGCTGCTGATCTCGTAGAGGATCTCCGTCTGCTTGACGCGAGTCCAATCCCGGTCCCAGATCAGGTTCTTGAGCAGCGGCACGCTGGCTTCGGCGGCCAGCGACACGTTGTTGGACGGTGAGAGGTCCTGGATCGTGGAGTTCGTGGTTTCCTGCATGCCGTCGTAGGCGATTCCGTAGGTGGCGTTGAGCCAAGGGACCTTGCCCTGGATGCCCGAACGGCCGCCGACCTCGCGCTCCTGGAAGCGCGGGTTGGCCTGCAGGGTCGACGCCACCGGCGTCTCGCGGCTCTCGTAGCCGAACTCCGCGAAGAACTGCGGATCGTATGCACCCCAGGCCGAACGGAACTCCTCCCAGGTCGCCAGCGGGTCGTGTCGCGAGACCTCGACGTCCAGGTTGTTCTTGAGGCCCATCGCGATCGCGTCCTCGAGCGACAGGCGCAATGCGCCGTGCAGCGTTGCGGGCGCCGCCGTCGTCGGGTCGCTCGGGTCGGGGTCCTGAGCGTGCGCCGGTGTGCCCAGCAACAGGGCCAGGGCCGCGGCCGCAACGATTCGTCCAAGCATGCGTGAATCCTCCCGAATCGCAGCCTAGCAAAGGCCGGTCAGCTACTTTCTCGCGATGGCGACCGCGGCTCTCGTACTGGCGGCCGGCCGGGGCACCCGGCTGGGCGCCGACCGGCCCAAGGCGTTCGTGCGTCTGGCCTGCGTCCCCTTGGTCGTGCACTCCGTGCGCAGCTTATCGGCAGCGCAGGGCATCGACTGGATACAGGTTGTGGTGCCGGCGGGAGATGCAGGACTGTGGCGCGAGGCGCAGTCCGCGCTGGAGGGGCTGGAGGGCCTGCTGCCCGCCGTGCCGGGCGGGGCCGAGCGCCAGGACTCGGTGCAGGCCGGGTTGGACGCGCTGGCCGCCGACGTGGATCTGGTGGCGGTCCACGACGCTGCCCGGGCGCTGGTGCGGCCCGAGGACGTGGCGAGGGTGGTGGCCGTGGGGCGGGCCGAGGGTGCCGCGCTGCTGGCGGCGCCGGCGCGCGACACCATCAAGCGTGTCCGTGACGGACGCGTCCAGGAGACGCCTGCCCGGGAGACCTGCTGGGTGGCGCAAACCCCACAGGTCTTCCGCCGAGAGCTCCTGGCCGAAGCCCTGGCCAAGGCGGAGGCCGAGGGCTTCGTGGGCACCGACGATGCCCAGCTGGTGGAACGGCTCGGGGTCCCGGTGCACGTGGTCGAGGGGGATCCGGGCAACCTGAAGATCACCGGACCCGAGGATCTGCTGGCGGCGGAAGCCCGTCTGGTCCGGGAGGGCGGCGCGGCGTGAGCTCCTGGCGGGTCGGGCAGGGCATCGACGCGCACCGCCTGGTGGCCGGCAGGCCGCTGGTGCTGGGTGGCGTGGAGATCGAGTACGAGCGCGGGCTCGAGGGTCACTCGGACGGGGACGCACTGCTCCACGCGCTGGCGGACGCGGTGCTGGGGGCCGCCGGCCTGGGTGACCTGGGCCGCCACTTTCCGTCGAGCCGCGAGGACCTGCGCGGGGCGGACTCGTCCCGGCTGCTGGCCGAAGCGGTGGCGCGGTCCCGGGAAGCGGGCTTCGAAGTGGGCAACGTGGACGCCACGGTGGTGGCGGAGGCTCCGCGCCTGGCGCCCTGGCAGGAGAAGATGCGCGCCGGGATCGCCGCCGCCCTGGGCGTCGAGCTGGAGCGGGTGAACGTCAAGGTCACCAGCAGCGATGGCCTGGGGGCGATGGGTCGCGGCGAGGGCATCGCGGCCATGGCCGTGGTCCTCTTGGAGCGAAGCGGTGGGGCCTGAACTCCTGCTCTACAACACCCGCACCCGTCGCAAGGAGGCCTTCCAGCCCCTGGAGCCGGGGCGTGCCCGGGTCTACAGCTGCGGGCCGACGGTCTACTCGCCGCAGCACATCGGCAACCTGCGACCCTACCTGTTCGCGGATCAGCTCGTGCGGGCGCTGCGCATGGCCGGCCTGGAAGTCACCCACGTCATCAATGTCACCGACGTGGGTCACCTCACCCAGGACGACTTCGATGCGGGCGAGGACAAGATGGAGAAGGCGGCTCGCGAGTCCGGGCGCAGCGCCGGAGACATCGCAGCCGAGTACACCCAGCAGTGGCTCGACGACCGCCGGCGGCTCAACGTGCCGGATCCCGATGTGCTGTGCCGCGCGACCGACCACATCGACGAGCAGGTCGAGATGATCCGCCGCTTGGAAGAGAAGGGCTACACGTACCGCCTGGCCGATGGGATCTACTTCGATACGGCCAAGTTCTCGCGCTACGCGGAGTTCGCGCGGCTGGACCGGGAGCGGCAGATCGAGGGCCACCGCATCGGCGAGGTGGAGGGCAAGCGGCAGTCCGCGGATTTCGCCCTGTGGAAGTTCGCCGCCGAGGGGGTTCGCCGTCAGCAGGAGTGGGATTCGCCGTGGGGGCGGGGCTTCCCGGGCTGGCACATCGAGTGCTCGGCCATGAGCACCAGGTACCTGGGCGAGCAGTTCGACATCCACACCGGCGGCATCGAGCACGTCAAGATCCATCACACTAACGAGATCGCGCAGTCCGAGTGTGCTTTCGACGTGCAGCCCTGGGTCCAGGTCTGGATGCACGAGGACTGGATCGTGTTCGACGGCGAGAAGATGTCCAAGTCCCTGGGCAACGTCTACGTGCTCGAGGACCTGGTGGGACGCGGCTGGCTGCCGTTGTCGTTCCGATACTTCGTGCTCCAGGCGCACTACCGCAAGCAGCAGAACTTCCAGGACGAGGCCATGGCGGCGGCCGATCGGGGCTACCGGCGCCTGCTGGCCCAGGCGGCCGAGCTGCGTGACGCCGAGGGCGATGTCGACGCGCCGGCGGCGGCGCCGCATCGCGAGCGCTTCCGCGCGGCGGTCTTCGACGACCTGAACGCGCCCCGGGCCCTGGCCGTGGCCGGCGAGGTGGCTCGGGACGCCTCCCTGACGCCGGCGACCCGACGCGCACTGCTGCTCGAGTTCGACGCGTGGCTCGGACTGGACCTGGTTCGGGCGGATCCGCCGTCCGACGCCCAGGAGAGCGACCCGCGCATCGACGGGCTCGTGGCCGACCGCCAGGCCGCCCGTGCCCGCAAGGACTTCGCCGAAGCCGACCGCATTCGCGACGCGCTCGCCGCCGAGGGGGTCGTGATCGAGGACACCGCCGAGGGCCCTCGTTGGAAGCGGACGTGAGCGCCTTCGAACGCGAGCCCGGGCAGTTCAAGCTGGTCAGTTCGTTCGAGCCCCGTGGCGACCAGCCCCAGGCGATCGAGGCCCTGGTGGAGGGGACGCGGCGCGGCGAGCAGCACCAGACACTGCTGGGCGTGACCGGCAGCGGCAAGACCTTCAGCGTCGCCTGCCTCGTCGAGCAGATCAATCGGCCGACCCTGGTCATGTCCCCCAACAAGACCCTGGCGGCTCAGCTCTACGCCGAGTTCAAGGGCCTCTTCCCCCACAACGCGGTCGAGTACTTCGTCAGCTACTACGACTACTACCAGCCGGAGGCCTACATCCCCTCCAGCGACACGTACATCGAGAAGGACTCGTCGATCAACGACGAGATCGACAAGCTGCGCCACTCCACCACGCACGCGCTGCTGACCCGGCGCGACGTCCTGGTGGTGGCCAGCGTCTCCGCCATCTACGGCCTGGGTGCACCCGAGGCCTACGGGGCCATGCACGCCTATCTCCAGGCCGGCGCGACGCTGAACCGCGACGACCTGCTGCGCCGTCTGGTGGACATGCTCTACGAGCGCAACGACCACGACTTCCATCGCGGAACCTTCCGCGTTCGGGGCGACGTGGTGGAGATCTTTCCCCAGTACGAGTCCGAGAATGCCATCCGGGTGGAGTTCTTCGGAGACGAGGTGGAGAGCCTGGCGGAGATCGACCCGCTGCGCGGGAAGGTGCTGTCCCGCCCCAAACGGGCCTTGATCTACCCGGCCAGCCACTACGTGGCCACGGAGCAGGCGCTGGAGCGGGCCATCGAGGGCATCCGCGGCGAGCTGGACGAGCGGATTCAGCACTTCCGCAAGCACGACAAGCTTCTCGAGGCCCAGCGGATCGAGCAGCGCACCATGTTCGACATCGAGATGCTGCAGGAGATGGGCTTCTGTCACGGGGTGGAGAACTACTCGCGCTGGCTCGACGGCCGCGCTCCGGGCCAGACTCCCTACACGCTGTACGACTACTTCCCCGAGGACTTCCTGGTGGTCCTGGACGAGAGTCACATCTCGGTGCCCCAGATCGGCGGCATGTACCGTGGCGACCGGGCGCGCAAGGACACCCTGGTGGAGTACGGCTTCCGGCTGCCCTCGGCGCTGGACAACCGGCCGCTGCGCTTCGAGGAGTGGGAGGATCGCGCGCCCCAGGCGATCTACGTCTCGGCCACGCCGGCGGACTACGAGCTGGAGCATTCGAAGGGCGTGGTGGTGGAGCAGATCATCCGTCCCACCGGCCTGGTGGATCCCAGGGCGGAGATTCGGCCCGCGGCTGGACAGGTGGACGACCTGCTGGGCGAGATCCGCGAGCGGGTGAAGGCGGGCGAGCGAGTGCTGGTCACGACGCTGACCAAGCGCATGTCCGAGGAGCTGACGGAGTACTACGAGGAGCTGGGTGTGCGGGTGCGCTACCTGCACAGCGACATCAAGACCATCGAGCGGATGGAGATCATTCGCGAGCTGCGCGAAGGGAAGTTCGACGTCCTGGTGGGGATCAACCTGCTGCGCGAAGGGCTCGACATTCCCGAGGTGTCCCTGGTGGCGATCCTGGATGCGGACAAGGAGGGTTTCCTGCGCTCGGCCCGCTCGCTGATCCAGACCATCGGGCGTGCGGCGCGCAACGTGAACGGGTCCGTTCTGCTCTACGCGGACGTCATGACCAATTCCATCCGCGCCACCCTGGAGGAGACCGACCGCCGCCGCGAGGTGCAGGAGCGCTACAACGAGGAGCACGGAATCACTCCCCGCTCGATCCAGAAGGACATCTCCAGCCTGCGCGACTCGATCTGGGAGCGCGACTACGTCACGGTCAAGACGGCTGCGGAGGCGGGCGAGGAGGAGATCCCCGCGCACGAGCTGCCGGAGCTGCTCGATGCCCTGCGCCGCGAGATGAGCGAGGCGTCCAAGGATCTGGACTTCGAGCGGGCGGCGGAGCTTCGCGATCGCATCCAGGCGCTGGAGGCCGAGCGCCTGCGGGTCCAGTAGGTGGATCCGGAACGCCTGGAGGCGCTTCCGACTGAGCCCGGCGTGTACCTGTTCAAGAGCGAGCGGGGCCGGGTTCTCTACGTCGGCAAGGCGCAGAACCTGCGCACGAGGGTCCGCTCCTACTTCCAGGCCGGCGGCGACGGCCGCATCCGGGTTCCGCCTCTGGTGGAGCGGACCCGCGACGTGGACGTGGTCGTTACGCGAAACGTCAAGGACGCGCTGCTGCTCGAGAACGAGCTGATCAAGCAGTACAAGCCGCCCTTCAACGTGCGCTTGCGCGACGACAAGCAGTACCTCGCCCTGCGCCTCGATCCGCGCGAGACCTGGCCGCGCCTGACCCAGGTGCGGAGCTTCAAGCGGGACGGCGCCTTCTACTTCGGGCCCTACACCTCCAGCATCGCCATGCGCGAGGCCGTCTCCAATCTGCGGCGGATCTTTCCCCTGCGCTCGTGCAGCGACGGCACCTTCAAGGACTATGCGCGTCGCGGGCGGCCCTGCATCGAGTTCGAGATGAAGCGCTGCCTAGCGCCTTGCTGCGACCGGGTCGAGCCCGAGGCCTACGCCGAGCTGGTGGAGGGGACGGCCCTGTTCTTGCGCGGCCGCTCGGAAGAGCTGGTGGGCGTGCTGCGGCGGCGCATGGAGGAGGCGGCGGAGGCCCAGCGCTTCGAGGAGGCGGCTCGCCTGCGCGATCGCATCGGCGCGGTCGAGCAGACAGTGGAGCGCCAGCAGATCGTTGCGGCGCAGCCGGTGGATCGCGACGTATTCGGCCTCGCCCGGCGAGGCGGAGAAGTCGAGGTCCAGGTACTGCACGTTCGCGAGGGGCGCGTGGTGGGCGCGGCGGGCTACGGCTTCTCCGACGTGCGCCTGGACGAGGGCGAGGTGGTGGGCTCCTTCCTCGGGCAGTACTACGTTGGGAGCGGCGAGCGCCAGGTGCCGGGCGAGATCCTGTCCCCGGATGCGCTGGACGACGGGGGTGCATTGGAGGCGCTGCTCAGCGAGCGAAGCGGCCAACGCGTCCGCTTGCGCGCGCCGCAGCGGGGCGGGTTGCGAGAGCTGGTACAGACGGCGAACCGCAACGCCGAGATCGCGTTGGTGCGCCGGTTGGAGGCGCGTGAGAGCCTGGATGCGGGGCTGGAAGAGCTGGCTGAGCGGCTGGGCCTGGCGGCCGTGCCGCGCCGCATCGAGTGCTACGACGTCTCCACCCTCAACGGCGCGCTGACGGTGGCCAGCCGCGTGGTCTTCGAAGACGGCAAGCCCTGCAAGAACGACTACCGGCGCTACCGCATACGCAGCGTCGAGGGATCCGACGACTACGCGTCGTTGCGCGAGGCCCTGGGCCGCCGACTGGCCCGGGTGGAGAGCGAGCCGCTCCCCGATCTGCTGATGGTGGACGGGGGCAGGGGCCAGCTCGGAGTGGTCGAGGCGACGCTGCGGGACGCGGGGCTGGAGGTGGAGACCCTGGGCCTGGCCAAGGAGCGCGACGGCGACGCACCCGGCGCGCGCGTGCGGCGCTCGGGCGGCTTGAAGGCCGAGCGGATCTTCCGCCCCGGCCGCAAGAACCCGATCCTGCTTCTGCCCAGCTCCAAGGGACTCCTGCTGCTGCAGCGTATCCGCGACGAGTCCCACCGCTTTGCGATCGAGTACCAGCGCCGGCTCCGCTCGCGCGAAGGCCTGGTGTCGATCCTGGAAGAGCTTCCGGGCATCGGGCCCAAGAAGCGCCGCGCGCTCTTGCGCGAGCTGGGCTCGTTGCGAGCGGTGAAGGGGGCGAGCGTAGAGGAGCTCTCAGGCGTGAGCGGGGTAAGTGCGCAGGACGCGGAGGTAATACACGCGTTCTTCCATCCTTAGGCGGCCGAGCCCCTCCGCTCGCCTTCGGCTCACTGCGCGCCCTCGGCCTCCCGGGTGGGCTGGCGGTCTCCGGTGGCTCGGGCTTGCGGGCCATAGGCTCGGGTGGGCTTGTGGTTGCGGGCAGGGCTGCGGGTTTCTCTCTTCGCGGGTCTCAGGTGGGCCGCGGCAACTAAAGGGACAGTCCCTTTAGTTGACACGGGCTGATCTCTTCGCGGGGCTAGATCGCCCCTCGCTCGCGTAGGGCGCGGCGGGCGTCGGGGTCGTAGCCCAGGCCTTCGAGGACATCGTCGGTGTGGGCGCCCAGGGCCGGCGGGCCGCTGCGTACTCGGGTCGGCGTGCGCGAGAGCTTGGCGGCGGGTCCGACTACGGGGATCTCGGCCCCGCCATCCAGCGGGGTGTTCTGCAGCATGTCCCGCGCGCGGATGTGTGGGTTCTGGGCGGCGTCAGCGTAGGAGCGGATCGGCGC
>CAMYOO010000175.1 GCA_947260035.1 uncultured delta proteobacterium | reverse complement strand
CCCGCGCGATGGGAGAGGAGCTGGCCGAGCCGCGGCGCCTTGCAGCCCGCTTCCACCTCGAGGCGAGAGGAGCGGGCCGGCGTTCCCAGCGACCAGGTTCCCTCCTCCACCAGGCTGAGCGCCGCGTATGCCGCCACCACCTTGCCGAGGGAGGCCGCCTCGAAGACCGTGCTCGTAGTGACGGGGTCAGCGCTGCGCTGGTCGGCGACGCCGAACGACCCGGTCCACACCACGCTCCCGCCGCGCACCAGCGCAACGGCGGCACCGTGCACCTGTGCGTGCTCGAGCGCCCGCTGGGTGAAACGCCGCAGCGCGTCGGATTCCGCGGCAGGAAGTGCGTCGCCCGACGCAGTTCCGCCCAGCAGAAGTGCCGCCGCGAACGGAGCGAGCTTCTTCAGGGAGCCGTCAGGCCTGCTGGGCCAGGGCGGGCGGATTGCTGCCGCGCTGGCCGACGAACCAGGAGCCGTCGCCATCGCGGGTCAGCACGAGCACACCGCCCAGGGGCGGCGCCTCGCGGTCCAGCGCCTCGCCCGTGAGCTTCTCGGCGATCGCGCGGATCACGCCCTTGTGCGCCACCACCAGCGCCGAGCTCAGGCCCGAGGCCAGCACGGCGTCGAGGCCGCTCTCGACCCGCGTCCGGAAGTCGCTGCGCGACTCGCCGCCGGGATACTCGAAGCCCTCGGCGCCGTCCTGCCAGTCCTTGGCCAGCACCGGGTCGCGGGCTTCGATCTCCTCCCGGGTCAGGCCCTCCCAGCGCCCGAAGTCCACCTCGCGGAACTGGGGCACCAAGGAGATCTCGCTGCCTCCGCCCACGATCCACGCCGACCCCCAGGCCCGGCGCAGGGGGCTGGAGAACAGGGCGTCGAAGGACTCGAAGCGGAGCTGGCGGGCCACGGCCTTCATCTGCTCGCGCCCTTCCGGCGCCAGGCCCACGTCCGTCGTGCCGTGGAAGCGGATGCTCGACTCGCCGTCGGTCTCTCCGTGGCGGACCAGGACGATGCGGCGCAGGTTGGACATGAGGCCTCCGGAAGGGTTGGGGCCGGAAGATCGGGAAGCAGACCCCGCCCGTCAACGGCCGGCGCCTCTGATAGACTCGCGGCGGCTCCCCCGCGGAGCCGGGGGGCATGACCCGAAGCGCCTGGAGTCTGGTGGTTCTTCTCGTCGCGGCCGTGCTGGTCGCGGCCGTGGCATGGGTGCGCGCAGAGGGCGACGCGCCGGCGATCGCCGCGCCCGAATCCTTCTCCCTGGGCAAGCTGCCCCGGGCCCTGGCCGTCGACCTGTCCGACCAGGGCTCCGGATTGCGCACCGCCAGCGTCACCCTGTCCCACGCCAAGGGCGAAGCGGTGGTGGCCCAGCGGAGCTTTTCGGGCAACCCGCTCAGCGGCGGGGGGCCGGCAACGGCGTCCCTGGAGGCAAGCCTGGATCCGGAGGCATTGGGCCTGGCCGAGGGGGATGCCTTCCTGATCGTGGAGGCGCGCGACTGGTCGTGGCGCGGGATGCTGCGCGGCAACCTGGCGACGACGCGCATTCCCGTCAGCGTCGACCTGAGCCCCCCGCGCATCTCCGTGCGCAGCGGCCTCACCTACGTGCGCCGCGGCGGCGCCGCCCTGGTGGTGTACCGGACCAGCGAGGAGCCCGCGCGCGACGGCGTGCGCGTGGGCGATCGCCACTACGACGGCATTCCGTGGCCCGCGGCGTGTCCCGAAGGCGACGCCGGCTGCCGCATCGCGCTCTTCGCCCTGGACGTGGACGACGGCTCGGACACGGCGATTCGCGTGGTGGCGGAGGACGCGGCGGGCAACGTGGCCAGCGCGCGCTTCGACGCGCGCGTCCAGGAACGCCAGACGCCCCGGGTGCCGATCCGCCTTTCCCAGCGCTTCCTCGAGGGCAAGATCGCGGACCTCTCCGACGCATGGGACCTGGACCCGGGCGATCGCGTCGCGGCGTTCCGCACCATCAACGAGGAGCGCCGCCGGCAGGACGAGGCGCGCATCCGCGAGCTCGTCGCAAGGTCCCAGCGGCAGCCGCTGTGGCAGGGCGCCTTCCGCCAGCTCTACAACAGCAAGGTAACCAGCCTCTTCGCCGAGCGGCGTGTCTACACCGTGGACGGAGAAGCGGTTTCGAAAGCCACCCACTACGGCTACGACCTGGCCAGCACCGCCGGAGCGCCGATCACGGCATCCAATGCGGGCCGCGTTCTCTTCGCGGGCAACCTGGGGATCTACGGCGACACCGTGCTGATCGACCACGGGCTCGGCGTCGTCTCGCTCTACGGTCACCTTTCGATCATCGAGGCGAAGGAGGGCGAGAGCGTCACCCGGGACCAGGTCATCGGCCGCACCGGGGCCACCGGGCTGGCAGGCGGCGACCACCTGCACTTCGCCATCCTCGTCGGGGACACCTACGTCGACCCACGCGAGTGGTGGGACGCCCGATGGGTGCGCGAGCACATCTCGGTTCGAATGAATCCGTGAGCCCCGTGCGTCGGGCGAGCGCGATCGGAGTGCCCCTGCGCGCCGACCTGCGCGGCCGCCTGCTGCGCCGCTACAAGCGTTTCCTGGCCGACGTGGAGACCGAAGACGGCCGCGTCGTCACTGTGCACTGCCCCAACCCCGGCGCCATGACCGGCTGCGACACGGCCGGCTCGCCGGTGCGCTGCTCGACCAGCGACGACCCGCGCCGCAAGCTGCGCCACACCCTGGAGATGATCCGGGTGGGGCGCACCTGGGTGGGCCTGCATACCGGCCGCGCCAACGCGCTGGCCGCCCGGGCGCTGGAGACCGAAGCGCTGCCGGCGCTGGCGGGCTACGCCGAGATCCGCCGCGAGGTGACGGCCGAGGCGGGCTCGCGCCTCGACTTCCGCTTGACGGGCGGGCGACGCCGCAAGCCTCTGTGGCTGGAGGTGAAGAGCGTCACCTTGGCGGCGGGCGACGTGGCGCGCTTCCCGGACGCGGTGACGACACGCGGCGCCCGCCACATGCAGGCGCTGGCAACGCTGCGCGCGGCCGGTGACCGCGCCGCGGTGCTCTTCGTGGTGCAGCGCGCCGACTGCCGGCGCGTCGAGCCCGCGGCCGAGATCGACCCGGCCTACGCGGCGGCCCTGCGCGACGCCGCCCGCGCCGGCGTCGAGGTGCTCGCCCTGCGCGCCCGGGTGACGCCGCGACGCCTGGTGCTGGACGGTGCGCTGCCGGTGACGCTGTGAGAGACGCCGGCGGCATCCGCCGCGCATTGCTGGCCTGGTACGACGCCAACCGGCGCGATCTCCCCTGGCGCCGTAGCCGCGACCCGTACGCCATCTGGATCTCGGAGGCGATGCTCCAGCAAACCCGCGTGGAGACGGTGATCCCCTACTACGAACGCTTCCTTGATCGCTTCCCCGACGTGCGCGCCCTGGCCACGGCCGACATGGACGACGTTCTCTCGGTGTGGGCCGGGCTCGGTTACTACTCTCGCGCGCGAAACCTGCGCGCGGCCGCCCAGCAGGTGGTGGAGCGTTACGGGGCCCGGCTTCCCAGCGACGCCGAGGCGCTGCGCTCGCTGCCCGGCATCGGCCGCTACACGGCGGGCGCAGTGGCATCCATCGCCTTCGACCGGCCGGAGCCGGTCCTGGACGGCAACGTCAAGCGCGTGCTGGCCCGGCTGCTGGACCTTCGAGATGACGTGAAGCGCAGCGACGAGAGCGAGCGCCTGTGGGCCGAGGCGGCAGAGCTCGCCGCCGGGCCCCGCCCCGGCGACCTGAACCAGGCGCTGATGGAGCTGGGTGCGGTGTGCTGCACGCCCCGGTCACCGGACTGCAGCGCCTGCCCCCTCTCGCGGCGCTGCGCGGCCCGGCGCGGCGGCGACCCGGAGTCGATCCCCCTGCGCACGGCGAAGCGCGCGGTGCCCCGGGTGGAGGCGGCGGCCGCGCTGCTGGTCCGCGGTGGACGCGCCCTGGCGGTGCGACGCCCTCCGCGAGGCCTGATGGGCGGGCTCTGGGAGCTTCCCGGAGATGACCTCGCGCCGCGGGAGGCGCCGGCCCGCGGCCTGCGCCGGGCGTTGCGCGAGCGGGTGGGACTGGACGTCGGCCCGCTGCGCAAGGCCGGCAGCGTGGAGCACGTCTTCACCCACCGCCGCCTACGCCTGCACGTGTATTGCTGCGAGGCGCAGGGCGGGCGCGTGCGCCTGGCGGGCCCGGACGCCCACCGCTGGCTGGCGCCCTCCGGCCTGGCCCGACTGCCCCAGGCCAGCCTGACCCGCAAGGCGCTGGAGCTTCTGCTCCAGTAGACTCGCTGCCGCGAGGCGGATCGTGGGCAGCACCTTCGGACATACGTTCCGGATCACCACCTTCGGCGAGTCCCACGGCGGCGCCGTGGGGGTCGTGGTGGACGGGTGTCCCCCGCGCCTGCCCCTGGCGTTGGAGGAGATCCAGCGCGACCTGGACCGGCGCCGACCCGGCCAGAGCCGGCTCACCACGCCGCGCCAGGAGCCGGACACGGCGGAGATCCTGTCGGGCGTCTTCGAAGGCCTGACCCTCGGCACTCCGCTGGCCATCGCGGTGCGCAACAAAGACGCGCGCCCGTCCTCATACGAGCACATGAAGGATGTGTACCGGCCTTCGCATGCCGACTACACCACCGAGGCCAAGTACGGCGTGCGCAACTGGCAGGGCGGCGGCCGCGCCAGCGCCCGCGAGACCGTGGGCCGCGTGGCGGCAGGCGCTGTAGCGCGCAAGCTGCTGCGCGTGGCCGCGAACGTGGAGGTGCTGGCGTGGGTGCACCGCGTGCACGACGTCGAGGCCAAGGTCGACCCCGCAGCAGTGAGCCTGGAAGCCGTGGAGTCGAACCCGGTGCGCTGCCCGGACCCCGCAGCCGCCGAGGCCATGACTTCGGCGATCGATGAGGCGCGCGGCCGCGGCGACTCGCTGGGCGGCGTGGTGGAGTGCGTTGCCCGCGGCGTACCCGCCGGCCTGGGCGAGCCCGTCTTCGACAAGCTGGAGGCGGACCTGGCGAAGGCGTTGATGTCGCTGCCGGCGTCCAAGGGCTTCGAGATCGGCAGCGGCTTCGCCGGCACGCGATTGACGGGCCTGGAACACAACGATCCCTTCGTGCCCGGCGATGACGGACGACCCCACACCTCGTCGAACCGCTCCGGCGGCGTACAGGGCGGCATCAGCAACGGCGAGCCCATCGTGGTGCGCGTGGCGTTCAAGCCCACGGCCACCATCTCATCGGCCCAACAAACCGTGAACCGCGCGGGCGAAGCCGTGACCCTGGAGGCCCAGGGCCGCCACGACCCCTGCGTCCTGCCCCGCGCCGTACCCATCGTCGAAGCCATGCTCTGCCTGGTCCTCGCCGACCACTGGCTCCGCCAACGCGCCACCGACTCCCTCTAACCTGCATTGGGGGACGTTCCTGCATAACTGCACGGAGGGTCAGTCCTGCGCGGAGTGCCAGTCTTCGCCGCAGGAGTGGCACCCGGTGCAGTTTCGCAGGAACGTCCCCCAATGCAGGAGTGGTACCTGCTGCAGTTATGCAGGAACGTCCCTGAATGCAGCTCGCCCTAGGGGAGGAGGACGAGGCCGGCCATTGCTGCGGCGGTGGCGAAGAGGACGGCCAGGAGGCCGAGCAGGGCGTGGGCGTCGCGGGCTTGGGAGCGGCCTTGCTCCAGACGGCGGCCCAACAGTCCGGCGCTCGCGAAGAGGGCCAGTGTCAGCAGGCCGATCCAGGCGTGCGCGGTGCCGAAGGGCTCGCGCCCGCGCAGCAGCGCCATGGACACGGGGCCGCCGACGAAGCCCACGGCGACGGCCAGCACCGCGGGCTTGGCCAGGCGCAGGTGACGGCTGCGCGCGTCGCGCCCGGGCCGCGGCCCGCCGCGCCGTCCGCGCCGCAACGACATGCCGGCGCGCAGCGCCAGGAACGCCAGCGTGATGGACGCCAGCATGAACGCCGGGTGCCCCCAGGCCAGCGCCCGCAGCAACGGATCTCGCAGCGCCGGGTCCAGCGCTACTCGACCTTGTGGATGGAGTCGGCAGGCAGCCGCTGCAGCAGCGCGTCCAGGGCGCCCTGCAGGTAGCCGGCGTCGCGTGACTCCAGGGTGAGCAGCACGTGGAACGCCTCCACGCCGATCTTCGGGTAGGAGCCGAGCATCAGCTCCGGAAACTCACCAAGCAGGTCGTTCAGCGATTCGGCGATCTCGCTCTCGCGCCGCTTGACGTAGACGCGCTTCAACAGGATGGGAACCCCCTTGAAGCGCTGGCGGATCGACTCGAACTTCTTGCGCAGCAGCTCGGGGATACCCGGCAGGATGTGCACGTTCTCGAAGATCACCACCGGGAACCACAGGTCGCCGACATCCAGAAGCTGCGAGCCCTTCGGAACCTGGGCCATCTTGAGCTGGCTCTCGTTGAGCTCGCTGCCGATGGCGCGCTGCAGCCGCGTCACGATCGACTCGCTGCGCTCGATGGGGACTCCGAATGCGCCGGCGATCCCGTCCATGGTGAGGTCGTCGTGGGTCGGGCCGATGCCGCCCGACGTGAAGACGTAGTCGTACGCTTCGCTCATGGCGCGGGTTTCACCGGCGATGATCTCCACATCATCGGGAATTACCAGGATGCGCTGCAGGTCCACGCCCAGCGCCCGGAGCTCACGAGACAGATAGGGGGAGTTGGTGTCCTCCACCTTGCCGGAGAGGATCTCGTTTCCGATGACGAGGATTCCGGCGCTGGGCATGCAGTCAGGGTACCCAAGGGCGTGGGCGGGGTCTAATGCTACGCTGCTCGCCGTGAACGTGTGCATCCGGTTCTCCCCCTCGGGCCGGAGCGTTCGGGTCCCTGCCGGCACCACCCTGCTGGAGGCGATCCGTCGCGCGGGCCTGCCCGTGGCCAGCGCCTGCGGCGCAGCGGCGCTGTGTGCCCGCTGCGGTGTGCACGTGCAAGGCGACGTGACCCGGGAGACGGCAACGGAGTCCGTCGCCAAGCAACGCAACCGCATCGACTCGGGGCTGCGACTGTCGTGCCAGGTGCGCGCTGATCGCGACCTCGAAGTATCCACCCCCTACTGGTAGGAAGACATCTGCATGCAGAATCTGCGAATCGGCGTCGGCGGACGCGGCACCAGCATCGACGCGACCCTGGAAGAGGCGAAGCGAGCCGAGGAGGCCGGCTTCCAGAGCATGTGGTTCAGCAACATCTTCGCCCACGACGCCCTGACGCTGATCGCGTTGGCCGGCCGTGCCACCGAGAGCATCGAGCTGGGCACGGCCGTCGTGCCCACCCACTCTCGGCATCCCCTCTACATGGCGCAGCAGGCGCTCACCACCAACGCAGCCTGTGGCGGCCGGCTGGCCCTGGGCATCGGCCCCAGCCACAAGGTGGTGATCGAGAACATGCTGGGCCTCTCCTTCGAGAAGCCCGCCCGCCACGTGCGCGAATACGTCCAGGTGCTGAAGGCGCTGCTGGAAGAAGGCAGCGTGAAGCACGAGGGTCAGGTCTACCGGGTACAGGGACAGCTCCACGCACCCGGCGCCACCCCGTGCCCCGTCTTGATCGGGGGGCTGGGAAAGCTGATGCGGCGCATCGCCGGCGGTCTGGCCG
>CAMYOO010000174.1 GCA_947260035.1 uncultured delta proteobacterium | reverse complement strand
GAGGTCTGCGACTTTCTCGACATCGGCTACCGGCCACGCATGACGGCCGGCGTGGAGCCGCGCAACCGCCACGTGCACGCGGCGCTGGAGGTGGAGCCCGCCATCGTGCAGGCATGCGACGCGCTCTACGCGCGCTTCGCCCGCGCCGCGTCATCGATGAGCGAGGCATCCAGTGCGTCCAGGAACGAGCTGTAGATCGGGATCGCCTTGCTCTCGGCGTACTCGCGCGCCCAGGTGCGATGCTTGCGCACGACCGTGGGCCGCGAGGCTTGGTCCCACGGCCAGCGCGATGGGCAGCAGCGCTGCGAGCAGCGCCCATGCAGGAGCGGAACGCGGCGTGGCGGGCGGTCCCCGGCGAGCTCCGCGCAGGGCCAGCACCAGCGACGCCACCAGGGCCGCGCAGAAGAGCAGCGCGTAGCCGGGCCGCAGCTAGCCCATGCCGAAGATCGCCACGGGAATCGCCAGGTAGAGCGCGGTGACCGGCCCCAATCCTGGCCGCAGTCTGGCGAGGTCGACGCTCACTCGGAGGCGGGGGCGGACGTGAAACGCCCCGGACGGCGTCGCGCCCGCATCTCGGCGGAGGACGCGAGATCGTCCTCCTCGTCGCTCTCGCCACTGGCGAATTCGTAGAGCACCGGGAGCACGATCAGCGTGAGGGGCGTGCACGTGATCAGGCCGCCGATGACCACCACCGCCAGGGGCCGCTGCACCTCGGAGCCGGGGCCCGTGGCGAACAGGAACGGCGCCAGCCCGAGCAGCGACGTGGTCGCGGTCATCAACACCGGGCGCAACCGGTCCGTAGAGCCGCGCACGATCGCCGAAACCCTCTGGCGGCCCCGGGCCTGCAAGTCCTGGATGAACGAGACCAGCACCACTCCGTTGAGCACCGCCATGCCGCCCAGGGTGATGAAGCCCACCGACGCCGGCACCGAGAGGTACTCGCCGGAGACCACCAGGCCCACGATGCCTCCGATGGTGGCAAAGGGAATCACCAGCATGATCAGCAGCGCGTAGCGCACCGAATCGAAGAACAGGAAGAGCAGGAAGAAGACGCCGGCAAAGGTGATGGGAATGATGATGGCCAGGCGCGCGCTGGCCCGCTCCAGGCTTTCGAACTGGCCACCCCATTGGAGGAAGTAGCCGTCGGGCAACGGCACCTTCTCGGCAACGACGCGTTGCACCTCGGCCACGAAGCCGCCCAGGTCGCGGTTCTGCACGTTGGCCGCCACGTAGATGCGCCGCCGCGCCGCCTCGCGGGAGATCTGCACCGGTCCGTCCCGGATATCGATCCGCGCCAGCTCCGAGAGCGGCACGATGGCGCCCGTGGCCGAGCGCAGCCGGATCCGCTCGATGGCCTCCGGTGCGTTCCGGAAGCGCTCGGGGAAGCGAACCACCGCCGAGAAGCGTCGCTCTCCGTCGTAGATCTCGGTGGCCTGGCGCCCGCCGACCGCGGTCCGGATCACGTCGTTCACATCGGCCACGTTCAGCCCGAAGCGCGCGATGGCGCGCCGATCGGTCTCGATGGTCAGGTACTGCTGGCCCGAGACCTGCTCCACGCGCACGTCCCGCGCGCCTTCGACCTGGCGCATTGCATCGGCCACGGCGTCGGCCGTCTCCTTCAACTCGATCAGATCGTCTCCGAAGATCTTGACGGCCAGGTCCGCCTTGACGCCGGCCACCATCTCGTCGACCCGATCGGAGATGGGCTGGGCCATGACGATGCTCACCCCAGGCATGTTGGCCAGGGTCTTGCGCAGGGCTTCGGCCACGTCGTTCTGGTCCCAGCCATCGGGAAGCTCGTCGCGGGGCGAGAGCGTGGCGATCGGCGTGGACTCCCACTCGGGTTGAACCTCCGTGGGGTCGCCCCCGCGGCCCAGGTTGGAAACCACCAGCGTCACGCCGGGGGTCTCGGCGATCAGGCGCGTGGCCTCGAGCTCCACCTCCACGGACTCGGAGAACGACATGTTCGGGGACCGGAACATTCCCGGAACCAGCGACCCCTCCTTCATCTCCGGTACGAACGAGGTGCCCAGCAGCGGAACCAGCGACCAGCTTCCCACGAGCATCAGCGCGGAAATTGCCAGCGTGGCGCCGCCGTGGCGCAGCGCAAAGGTCAGGAGTCGCAGGTACGGACCTTCGATCACGCGGATGATGAAGGTGTCCTTCCCGGAGCCCGGCTTGAGCAGGTAGCTGCACAGCACCGGCGACAGCGTCAAGGACAGGACCAGCGAGACGAACATGGCGATGGCGATGACGTAGGCCAGGGGCGCGAACATCTTGCCCTCCATGCCCTCCAGGGTCATCAGCGGCATGAAGACCAGGCAGATCACTCCGACGCCGAAGAGCACCGGCGTGCCCACCTCGGTGGCCGCCCACTGCACCAGCGCCCGCTTGCTCAGCGGTTGACCGCTGGTTCGGGTGAGATGCCGGTAGGCGTTCTCCACCACCACCACCGAGCCGTCCACCACCATGCCGATGGCGATGGCCATGCCGCCCAAGGACATCAGGTTGGCGCTGATGCCCGCGCGACTCATGACGATGAAGGTGACCAGCGGCGTGAGCACCAGGGTGGCCACCACGATGAAGGCGCTGCGCAGGTTGCCCAGGAAGAGCAGCAGCATCAGCACCACCAGCACGGTGCCCTGCACCAGCACGCTGGCCACGGTGCCCAGGGCCCCATTCACCAGCTCCGAGCGATCGTAGAAGGGTACGATCTGCAGCTCGCCGGGGATCCGCTGGCCGGCGTTGATCTCGTCCACCCGCGCCTTGACCCGGGTCACGATGTCCCGAGCGTTGCCGCCGGCCTGCATGAGCACCATGCCGCCGACGGCCTCGGTGACACCGTTCTTCACGACCGCGCCGTAGCGAACGGCACGACCGATCCCGACCTCGGCCACGTCGCGCACGAAGATCGGCGTCCCTTCGCTCTCGCGCAGCACGATGTCCCGGATGTCGGTGACCGAGCGGATCAGCCCCACGCCCCGCACCAGGTACTGCTGCTCGTACTGGGGCAGGATCCCGCCGCCGCTGTTGGCGTTGTTCTTTGCGATGGCCTCGTAGACGTCGCGCGCGGTCAGGTTGAAGTAGGCCAGCTGCTCTGGATCGACGAAGATCTGGTACTGCCGCTCGTAGCCCCCCACCGAGGTCACGTCGGCCACACCGGGGACGCTGCGCAACAGGGGTCGCACCACCCAGTCCTGGATCGTGCGGCGCTCGGTGAGCTCGCGCGGGTTGAGCGGTGTCTCCCCGTCGTCGGAGCGTTCCAGCGTGTAGAGGTAGACCTCCGACAAACCGGTGGTCACGGGCCCCAGACCCGGCACCACGCCCGGGGGCAGCTTGTCCTCCACCGACTCCAGGCGCTCCAGCACCATGGTTCGCGCGTCGAAGACGTCCACCGCGTCGCTGAAAACCAGGGTGATCTGCGACAGCGCGTTGCGGCTGACCGAGCGCACCTCGACGAGCCCCGGCATGCCGACCATCACGAACTCGAGGGGGATCGTGACCTGGCGCTCCACGTCCTCCGGCGCATTCCCGGGCGCCTCGGTGGCCACCACCACCTGCACGTTGGTCACGTCCGGGAAGGCGTCCACCGCCAGGTCGCTCATGGCCGCCACCCCGGCCAGCATCAGCACCACGGCCGCTATGACGACCACGATGCGGCGCGCCAGCGCCAGGCGGATGAGGGATTCGACCATGGCTACTGGCCCAGGCGGCGCCTTCGCTCGGCGTTGAGGCGGAAGGCACCGTCCACCACGACCACGTCGCCCTCGCTCAGGCCCTCGACCACGGCCCGCAGCTGGTCGACCTCGCGCTCCAGGCTGACGCGCGCGAAGCGGAAGCGCCCCTCGGATTCGCGCACGAAGACGTACTCACGATCGCCGTCGCGCACCACCGCCGCGGCCGCTACGGCCAGCCGTTCCTCCTGCGGCCCCAACACCTCCAAGGTCGCGAGCATCTTGGGCTTGATGATGCCTTCCGGGCTGTCGAGCGCCGTGCGCACCGTGACCGTTCGCGTCTGCGGGTTGACCGTGGCGCCCACGAAGAGCTCGTCTCCGACCCGCGCGGTCTGGTTCACGGCCGGGATCTCCACGCGCACCTCCCGGGCGCGGGCCAGGAACGGCACCTCGCGCTCGGGCGCGCGGCCTTCCACGCGAACCCGGCTCAGGTCGGCAACGACAAATACCGGCTCGCCGGTGCGCACCACCTGACCCCGGTCTACGTTGCGCTCGATCAACACGCCGTCGGCATCGGAGACCACCGCGATCTCGGAATGGATCGACTCGGTGCGCACCACCTGTTCGATCTCGCGCTCGGACATGCCCAGCAGCGCCAGCTGATCGCGATGGGACTGCACCGCCATGGCGGCCAGGAAGAGCTCCTTCTGGCGCCGCTCCAGCTCCGCCTGGGCGATGACCTCGGCCTGCACCAGCTCGCTGGCCCGCTGCACGGCCCGACGCTGGATGTCCACCTCTGCGACGGCGCCCAGCAGGGCCACCTGCGCCCGGGTGACGTCCGGGCTGGTGACCCAGGCGAGCACCTGGCCCGCGCTCACCTTCTGGCCGGTGTCTACATCCACGGCCAGCATGCGGCCGTCTGCGCCCGCGTCGATCCGGCTCACCCGAGCCGGGTCCAGCTCCACTGTGGCCGGGACCCGCACCTTCCGCTGCAGCTTGGCCACCGCCACCGCGGCCGTGGTCAAGCGGGCCTCGACCCGCTCGTCCACCTGAATCACGGTCGCGTCGGCAGGCGGCTGGGCTGCGGAAGGCGTCGCCATCAACGCCGCCGCGAACGCGAGGGCAAGCCAGCCCCGCCTTCGTCGGGGCACGGGAGGTGACCTCATCGCGTGCTGCCGGCCAGTCGCTCGATCTCGATGCCCGCTCGTTCCATCTCACCCCTCGCCGTGAGCTGATCCAGACGGATGTCTCGCAGCGTCCGCTGGGCATCCAGATACTCCAGGATACCCCGCTCACCGGATCGATAGGCCACCTCTGCGCCCCGCAGCGCACGATTCGCTTCCTGGAGCAGGCCCTGCTCGATGATCTGCACCTGCTCTCGGGCCAGCAGGTAGCGGTTGTAGAGGTCATCCAGCTCACGGCCCAGGGCCAGCTCGCGGCCGGCCAGCAGCGCCTCGGCCCGGCGCACGCCGGCCATGGCCTCGGCGATCTCGCCGCGGCGCCGATTCCAGAGGGGAAGCGGCACGCGCAGCCCCAGGTAGACCTTGTCCGTCTCGGGCTCTCGCTCCCACTCCGCCTCGAAGCCCAGGCCATCGAGGCGCTTGTGCTTCTCCAGCGACAGCTGGTGCCGCGCCCGATCCACATCGCGACGAGCCGCTTCGATCCGTGGGTTGGCGCCGCTCAGACGCTGGCGCAGATCGTCGCGGCTGGGCAGCTCGATGGGCGGCAGGCCGCCGTCGATCGCCAGCTCCTGGGGGTCGGGCTCGCCGATCACCGTGCCCAGACCCAGCTTGGCCTGGCTCACCGCCACCGTGGCCTCCGCCCGATCGCGGCGGGCATTGAGCACCTCGGTCTCGGCCCGGGCCAAGTCGAGCCCCGGCCCCTCGCCTACCCGCACCTTGCGCTCGATTCCTTCGCGCACCCGGGACAGGAGGGCGAGCTGCTCCTTGGACAGCTCCAGAAGCCCCTGGGCCAGGAGTACCCGGGAGAAGGCGCTCTTCACGCCGGCTACCAGATCCGCGTCGGCGGCGCGCGCCGATGCCCGCGCCGCATCGAGCCCGGACTCCGCGGCGCGACGCCGCGCTCCGCGCAGGAAGGGCGTTTCGAAGGGCTGGGAGAGCTGCAGCCGGAAGGCGGTGCCCTCCTCGACGCTCGAGTTCCTGCCTCGCAGACCGCCCCCGGATCCAAGCAGGCTGGGGTTGAGGAACTGGCGGGCCGTGATCGTGGCCGCATCGGCCTCGCCATGTCGCCGCAGGATCCCGATGTTCTGTACGCCACGATCCCCGCCGTCGGCGAGGATGGTGGGTTCTTTCGTTCCGCCAATCGTGGGGAGAGCTGGGTGAAGACCAACGACTATGTCCCCGTTGATCCCCAGTACTACCAGGAGATCTTTCCCGATCCCCACCTCTTCGACCGGGTCTACGTCATGGATGTCTGGATCCAGGTGTCGGACGACGGCGGCAAGAGCTTTCGCTCGCTCAACTCGAGATTCAAACATGTCGACAATCACGCCATGGTCTTCGACCCCGCGGATCCCGAGTACCTGATGGTGGGTAGTGACGGCGGCATCTATGAGAGCTGGGATCGGGGGGAAACCTGGAAGTTTGTCGACAACCTGCCCATCGCGCAGTTCTACCGGGTCGGTCTCGACAACAGCAAGCCTTTCTACTTTGTCTACGGTGGTACTCAGGACAACGACACCCAGGGAGGTCCTTCGCGTACGACCAATATCCACGGCATTCGCAACAGCGATTGGTTCATCACGGTCGGGGGAGATGGCTACCAGACGCGGGTCGATCCGGACAATCCGGACATCCTCTACTCGATGTGGCAGTACGGGGGGCTGGTCCGCTATGACCGGGTGAGTGGCGAGATGATCGACATCCAGCCCCAGGAGGAGCCCGGCGAGGCCGCCCACCGCTGGAATTGGGATTCGCCAATCATCATCAGCCCGCACAACCCCGCCCGCCTCTACTACGCCTGCCAGCGGCTCTACCGCTCCGACGATCGCGGCAACAAGTGGACCGCGGTCAGCCCCGACCTCAGCCGCCAGATCGACCTCAACACGCTGCCGGTCTTCGGCAAGATCCAGAGCATCGACGCGGTCGCCAAAAACATGTCGACCTCGAACTACGGCAACATCGTGTCGCTGACCGAGTCACCGATCGTCGAAGGCTTGATCTACGTCGGCACCGACGATGGGCTGATCCAGGTCACCGAGGACGGCGGTGACAATTGGCGCGCAATCGACCAGGTTTCGGGCGTGCCGAAGATGACCTATGTCAGCCGCCTCGAGGCCTCCGTACACGATGCCGACACCGTCTACGCGACCTTCAACAACAAGAAGCAGGCCGACTTCAAGCCCTATGTCTTCATCAGCCGCGACCGCGGTCAGACGTGGAGCTCGATCACCGGCGATCTGCCAGATCGTGAAATCGTCTACTCGCTGATGCAGGACCACGTCAAACCGGAACTGCTGTTCGTGGGCACCGAGTTTGGCCTCTACTTCACGGTTGACGAGGGCAAGCAGTGGATCCGCCTCAAGGGCGGGCTGCCCACCATCCAGGTGCGCGACATCGACATCCAGCGCGAGGAGAACGACATCGCCCTCGGCACCTTCGGTCGCGGCTTCTACATCCTCGACGATTACACGTCGTTGCGGGAAGTATCGGAAGCGGCACTCGAGCAGGAGGCGATCCTCTTCCCGGCCAAGGACGCCCTGCGTTACGTCGAGATGAGCTCGCGGGTCGTCAATCGCGGTGAGACCTTCTACACCGCCAAGAACCCGCCCTTCGGCGCCACCTTCACCTACTACTTGAAGGACGGCTACAAGACCCTCGAGGGCCAACGCATCGAGGCCGAGAAGAAGGCCATCAAGGCCGGCGAGGAACCGAAGATACC
>CAMYOO010000173.1 GCA_947260035.1 uncultured delta proteobacterium | reverse complement strand
AGGGGCTCGATCACGAGCCGGCCCGAGTCGAGCTCGCGCATCAACGCATCACGGGTCAGGACAGCCATCGGGCCGCGGATGATACCCTGCGCCGCGGAGGCTACCCATGTTGCACCCGTTCCTGGATCTGCCCACGCCGATTCCGATCGGCCACCGCGGCGCGGCGGGCGACGCCCCCGAGAACACCCTGCCGTCGTTCGAGCGCGCCGTCGCCGTGGGCGCGACCATCCTGGAGAGCGATGTCCACCTGACCCGGGACGGCCACGTGGTGATCCATCACGAC
Source organism: uncultured delta proteobacterium (assembly GCA_947260035.1). GTDB lineage: Bacteria > Myxococcota_A > UBA9160 > UBA9160 > JAFDET01 > JAFDET01. The sequence goes on along the minus strand of CAMYOO010000173.1, from coordinate 10,065 downwards.
GCCGAGGTCGACCGCACCAGCGACGGCAGCGGCCTGGTGGCCGAGAAGACCCTGGCCGAGCTGCGCGAGCTGGACGCCGGCTACCGCTTCAGCCCCGATGGCGGCCGCAGCCACCCCTTCCGCGACCGAGGCGTGCGCATTCCCACACTGGCAGAGGCCTACGAAGCCTTCCCGGAGATGCGCTTCAACCTGGAGATCAAGGCCGCCACGCCCGGCCTGCTCGAGCGCACCCTGGAGCTCTCCGCGGCCCGCGCAGACCGCACGCTGTTGGCGGCGGCCGACCCGGGCATCATGGTCGCGCTGCGCGAAGCCGCTGCGCGCGAGCAGGTGCCGGTGGCCATCGGCGCTTCGGCGGCCGACGTAGTGGCCTTCGTACGTGCGGCGCTGGACGGCAAGCCGCCGCCGCCCGGTCCCATGGCGCTACAGGTGCCGCCGGACTTCGGCGGGCGTCCCCTGGTGACCACTGCATTCGTCGAGCACGCCCACGCCCACGAGCTGCACGTCCACGTGTGGACCATCAACGATCGCGACGAGATCGAGCGTCTGCTGGATCTGGGCGTGGACGGCATCGTCAGCGATCACCCCGATCGCGTGGTCGCTGCCTGCGCGGCACGGCGTGCCTCAGGCTGAGCCCTCGCCCTTCTTCTCGGCCCACCGCGATGCGCTCTGCAGCGCGGCTGCGCATGGTCCCGTGTTGGACCTGGCCTGCGGTTCGGGCCGTCACGCTTTGGCGGCCGCGCGCCTGGGCATCGCTGCGGTTGGCGTCGATCGGAGCCCAACCGCGCTGCGCGCATTGCTGCAGGCGGCGCGCGCCGAACGCCTGCACGCCTGGGCGGTGCGAGCGGATCTGGAGGCGGGGGCCGGGATCCCGCTGGCGCCGGGCCGCTTCGGAGCGGTGCTGGTCTTCCGCTACCTGTGGCGCCCGCTGGCTCCCGCCATCGAGACGCTCTTGCAGCCCGGCGGGATCCTCCTCTATGAGACCTTCACCTGGCGCCAGAGAAACCTCCCCTATGGGCCCGGAAATGCTGAGTTTCTGCTACGCGATGGCGAGTTGCCCCAGCTCTTTCCGGGGCTTCGGGTCGAAGCCTTCGAGGAGCGCGAACGCCACGACGCCGACGGCCGCGCCTGGCACCTGGCTTCGCTCCTGGCGCGCATGCCCTAGCTCGGTTCCGCCGCCAGGCGCTCGAGCGCCCAACGCGCATGCTCGGCCAGCAGGTCGTCGTCGCCCTCTGCGTGCCGGCGCACCAGGGACTCCAGGCTGCGGTCTCCCGAGTTGCCCGCCGCCACCAAAGCGTTGCGCAGCAGCCCCCGGTACTTGGTGCGGCGCAGCGCCGTGCGCCGGGTCGCCTGTCGCCATGCGTCCTCCGAAAGCTCCAGCAGCCACGCCAGCGCCGGACGGCGCCACTCGGGGCGCGGCTCCAGTCGAGCGCGCAGGCCGATCGGGTCCGGGGGACGACTGCGCCCACGGCGCGTATTCCAGGGACACACCTCCTGGCAAACGTCGCAGCCGAAGACCCAATCGCCCTGGGCCGCGCGCAGCGACTCGGGGATGGCCTCGCGCAGCTCGATGGTCGTGTAGGAGAGGCAGCGCGTGGCATCCAGAACGTAGGGCTGGGGAAAGGCGTCCGTCGGGCACGCATCGAGACAGGCCCGACAGGTGCCGCAGTGATCCGCCTCGGGCGTGTCGGGCTCGAGCTCCAGCTCGGTCAACAGCACAGCCAAGAACAGGTACGAGCCCAGCTCCGGGTCGATCAGGCAGCTGTTCTTCCCGATCCAGCCCAACCCGGCACGCGCCGCCATCGCGCGCTCCAACACCGGGCCCGTGTCCACGTAGGCGCGCTGTGACAGCGAGCGTCCAGCCAGCGCCTCCAGTGCATCGCCGAGGGCGCGCACGCGCTCGAGCAGCAGGTCGTGGTAGTCGTCGCCCCCCGCGTAGCGCGCCACATGGACACCCCCGGGCGCCTCCTCTTCGCGCTGCTCGGGCTCGTAGACGAAGCCGAGCACCACCACACTGCGCGCCTCCGGCAGTACGCGCCGGGGGTCCACCCGCTCCTCCAGCCGCCGCGAGATCCACGCCATGTTTCCGTCGTAGCCGCGCGCCACCCACTCGCGCAGCCGCTCGGTGTGATGCGTGGGCGCCGCCGGCGCCACACCCACGCGGTCGAAACCCAGGCCCAGCGCCAACGCCTTGGCCCGTTGGGTCAGGCCGACCTTCGACTGCGTCTCCGGTCCCATGCCCCTCTGATACCATCGCGTCGCCCCGACCGCTTCCGAGCCCCGTGCGAAAGGACTCTCCCCCATGGCGCGACTCTCCTTCCCCGACGGCTTCCACTGGGGCGCGGCCACGGCCTCCTACCAGATCGAGGGCGGCTGGAAGGAGGACGGCAAGGGCGAGTCCATCTGGGACCGCTTCGCCCACACCCCCGGCAACGTGAAGAACGGCGAGCACGGGGACGTCGCATGCGACAGCTACCATCGCTTCGCCTGGTCGACGCGCTGCTCGACGCCGGCATCCGGCCCTTCCCGACCCTCTACCACTGGGACCTGCCCCAGACCCTGGAGGACGCCGGCGGCTGGCCCGAGCGCGACCTGGCGGGCCGCTTCGCCGACTACGCCGAGCTGGTCACGCGGGCGCTGGGCGACCGGGTTTCGGATTGGATGATCTTCAACGAGCCCAACGTCTTCACCGCGTGCGGGTACCTGATGGGCATCCACGCGCCGGGCCGCCGCAGCCTGCCCGACTTCCTGCGCTCGGTGCACACGGTGAACCGCGCACACGGCCTGGCGTTCCGCGCCATGAAGGCCGTTCGCGGGGACCTGCGCATCGGCACCGCCTTCAACTTCAGCGACTGCCAGCCGCTGCGCGACAACGAAGCCGACGCCGGCGCCGCGGGCCGCTGGCACCGCTTCGTGAACGAGATGTTCATCGGACCCACCCTGCGTGGCGCCTACCCCGAGGTCTACCGCGAAGGCGGCCCGCCCCTGGAAGCCATGGGCGTGCAGGAAGGCGATCTGGCCGAGGTGCGCGCAGCGCTGGACTTCGTGGGCGTCAACCTCTACACGCGCGCGCTGATCGAAGACGCGCCCGAAGACGCCAACCTGGGCGCCCGGCCCGCCCTTCCCTTCGACGGCGACCAAGGGGCCAAGACGGACTTCGGCTGGGAGGTCTGGCCCGAGGCCCTCCACAACGTGCTGGTCTGGCTCGCCCGGGACTTCGACAACCCGGTCCTGGAGGTCACCGAGAACGGCTGCTCCTACAACGACGGCCCGGACGCGGACGGCCTGGTCCGGGACACGCGCCGCATCGACTTCTACCGGGGCTACCTGGAGGCGGTGCACCGCGCCATCGCCGAAGGCGCCGACGTGCGCGGGTACCACGCCTGGTCCCTGCTGGACAACTTCGAATGGGCCGAGGGCTACGAACAACGGTTCGGGCTGGTCTGGGTCGACCGCAGAACCCAGGACCGCACCATCAAGGAGTCGGGGCGCTGGTATGCAGAGGTCGCGGCGGAGAACGGGATCGAGGGCTGAGGGCGGCCCCGGCCGCGTCGCGGTAGTCTCCGGCGCCATGCAGGAACGCCTGATCTTCCTGATCGGATCGCAGCGCTCGGGAACCACGCTGCTCTCGCGCATGCTCGGCGCGCACAGCGCCATCCACGCGCCCGACGAGCCGCACATGATGACTCCCCTGGCTCACCTGGGTTACTTCGACGCGGTCGAGCGCGCCCCCTACGACCCGATCATCACCCGCGAAGGACAGCGGGCGCTGGTCGCCCAGCTTCCCGATGGCGAGGCGGACTACCTGGACGCGCTGCGCGCCTGCAGCGACACCCTCTACGAGCGCCTGCTGGGCGGTTCCGGGGCCCGGCTCCTACTGGACAAGACGCCGGCCTACGCCCTGGTTCTGGACTTCATCGCCAAGCTGTATCCGCAGGCGCACTTCGTGGTCATCACGCGGCATCCCCTGGCGGTGTGGACCTCCCAGGTGGACTCCTTCTTCGACGGCGACTTCGAGGCGGCCGAGCGAAACAACCCGATCCTCGAGCGCTACGTGCCCGCGATCGCCCGCTTCCTGCGCGAACGGCCGGTGCCCCTGGTCCACGTTCGCTACGAGGAGCTGGTGGCGGATCCCGAGACGGGGCTTCGGGCGATCTGCGAGCACCTGGGCGTGGAGTTCGAGCCCGGCATGATCGAGTACGGCGCCACCCAGAGCGGCGCCAAGAAGGCGGCCGACGGCCTGGGCGACCCCGGTGTCACGCGGGAGACGCGGCCGACGACGGCGAACGTGGGCCGCTGGGCCGGCGAGCTTGCGGCGCGGCCCGCAATGCTGGCTCACGCCCGCGCGAGCCTGGGCCGGGTGGCGGACCCCGACCTGGAGACCTGGGGCTATGCGCGCAGCGCCATCCTGCAGGAGCTGGACGCGGCGACCCCCGCCGAGAACCGCCGTCGGCGCCCGCTGGACCGCTTCGCCCTGCAGCGGCGTATCCTCGTGCGTATGCGGCGCAACATCCACCACAACACCCTGGGTCGGATGGTGCGCAAGGTCCGCGAGGTCTGCGACGTGCTGCTTCGATGACCGGCGGACTCCGCATCGGGCGCATCCTGGGCATCCCGATCTACCTGCACCCCACCTGGTTCCTGGTCTTCCTGCTGATCTCGTTCGCGCTGTCCGCCGAGGTGGGCATACGCTTCCCCGACTGGCCGGACATCGCCCGGTACCTGGCGGGGGGCGCGATCTCCGTGCTCTTCTTCGGCTCCATCCTGCTGCACGAGCTGGGCCACAGCGTGCTGGCCCAGCGTCACCACGTAGCCGTGCGCTCGATCACCCTGTTCGTGTTCGGCGGTGTCGCGATGATGGAGCGCGACCCGGACGACGCGCGCGCCGAATTCGAGATCGCCATCGCAGGCCCCATCGTCAGCGCCGCGCTGGCGCTGGTCTGCATGGTCGGCATGCGCATCCTGCCCGAGGAAAGTGCCGGCGGCTTCGTGGCCTGGTGGCTGTTCCGGATCAACCTGGCCGTGGCGCTCTTCAACCTGCTGCCGGGCTTCCCCCTGGACGGAGGCCGTGTCCTGCGGGCCGTGTTGTGGGCGCGCACGGGTGACTCCCGCCGCGCCACGCGGATTGCGGCCGGCGCCGGCCAGGCGCTGGCCTACGGCTTCATCGCGATGGGCGCACTGCAGGCGCTCGACCCGCGCTGGCTCGGGGTCGGGCGCGCCGACGGCTTGTGGCTGGCCTTCATCGGCTGGTTCCTGCTCTCCGCTTCGGGAGCCGCCATCCGCCAGGTGGACCTGGACGCCTCCCTGGAGGGGCTGCGCGCCCGAGATCTGCTGGCGCCGATTCCCGCGCGCATCTCCGGCGCCGAGCCGGTGGCCACCTTTGCCCGCGAACTGGTGATGCGCGGTCGCCGCTGGGCCCTGGTAGAGGATGCCGGGCGTCTGGTCGGGCTCATCACCCTTTCCGACGTGCAGCGCCTGGACCCGGATCAGTGGGAATCGACGCCGATCGTGCGCGTGGCCACACCCGCGGACCAGATGCTCACCGCTGCGCCCGAGACGCCGTTGCGCGACATCCTGGTCGCCATGGGGACCCGCGACGTCAACCAGATCCCCATCGTCGAGAACGACCAGGTGCTGGGTGCGGTTACGCGGGAGACGTTGGTCCACGCACTGGAGCTGCGCCGCCTGTCGGGCTGAACCGATGGCGCCGGGGCGCTGTGCTATACCGTCCGCGCATGAACGTGCTCCACCGCCACACCGCGGGCGAGAGCGAAGAGCGGCCGCTCCACTAAGCGCACCCCATGATCCGGCGCCTCTTCGACGCAGTCCGCGAGACCCTGCGCCGGTACTTCGTCGCGGGGATTCTCTTCTTCGCACCGATCGGCATCACGATCTGGGCCATCGTCTCGATCATCCGTTGGCTCGACAACCTGGTCCTGCCTCGGCTGCTGCGCATCGTGGTCCCCGGCGACTACACGCCGCCGCCGCTCCCCATCCTGGGCACCCTCTTCACGCTGCTCGCCATCGTCCTGATCGGGTTCATCGCCCGGCACCTGCTGGGCGGCGAGGTGATCCGCCTCTGGGAGCGGGTGCTCAAGCGCGTTCCCGTGGCCAGCAACATCTACATGGCCGTGAAGCAGCTCTTCGAGGCCATCTTCAGCGCGGGCTCGCGCACCCAGTTCCGCCGCGTGGTGCTGATCGAGTACCCGCGCAAGGGCCTCTACGCACTGGCTTTCACCACCGGGACGGCCCGCGGCATCGTGCAGGAGGTCACGCCCAAGACCATGGTGAATTGCTTCCTCCCCACCACGCCCAACCCCACCTCGGGCTTCTACCTACTGGTTCCCGAGGAGGAGCTGATCGACGTGGACCGGTCGGTGGAGGACGCCTTCAAGCAGGGGATGTCGGCAGGCATGGTCACCCCGGACGCCGCAGAGCCGGGCGAGCCCGCCCCCGAGGTTCCGGAGGAGCTGCGCGGCGCACCGCCGCTGCCCGGGACCCGCTGAGCCCGGGCTACGGGGACGGGGCGAGCACCGCCAGCACCACGAGCCGCGCCTCGCCGCTGTTGCGAATGCCGTGGGGCACGCCCTCGGGCGCCACCAGCATGACACCCTGCTCCATGGGCAGCTCCCGGCCCTCCAGCAGGAAGAGCCCCTCGCCCTCGAGCACGTAGTAGACCTTGTCCATGGCCTCGTGGGCGTGCAGCGCGTGCTCCTGGCCGGGCTCGAAGGCGTTGAGCCCGACCATCAGCCGGTCGGAGCGGAACAGGGTGGCCTTGCCCATCTTCTCCGCCTGGAAGACGGCCTGGGTCTCGGGTCGGATCGCGCTGGGGTGCTCCATGTTCCGAGCATAGAAGAGCCCCCGGCAGCCGCAGGCGAGTTCCTGCACTTGAAGCCGCAGCGCTGCACCTGCGTCACTGCACCGAGGCCCCAAATGGTTGAAAATGCAGGGATTCATGATCTGGGCACGCACCTTGCTCTCACGGTCGGGCATGAGGCAGCGTAGAATCCACGAGAGCACCGATGTGACGGGGCACGACCCCCTGGACGAGGCCCTGCGCGAGCTGATGGACCCCGACGACCCGCGACCGGCCGAGCTGGAACAACGCTCCTGGCTCGACGAGCAGCGTGCGCGTCGCGACGAGCAGCGTCGCGAGCGCCGCGCACGCCACCGGGAACGCGTTGCGTCCCGGCACCAGCGCAATGCGGAACGCAGCGCCGAGCGCAGCGGACGCCCGCGTTCCCGCCGTCGCGGCAAGCTGACCGCCGAGGAGCGCCGCTACCGCGAGGCCCAACGCATCGCCAACGCGAAGCTCTCCTTCGTCGTCCACTTCGTCGTCTACGCGCTGGTCTGCTTCTTCCTGCTGATGGTGGCCGGTTTCCGGGCCTCCTTCATCGTGGCGTTGGCCTGGGGCATCGGCCTGGTGATGCACTACGTGATGGCCGTGATCGCACCGGGGCTGCGCCAGCGCTGGATCCACCAGGAGGTCTCGCGGCAGGTCACCACCACGACGACCCAGCAGCGCCGGGAGCTTCACGGTGAGCACTCGCGGCACCTGGAGGAGCTCTCCGCTTCTATCGCCCACGAGATCCGCAATCCGATCACCGCAGCCAAGAGCCTGGTGCAGCAGATGGGCGAGGATCCGCGCGCGGCGGACAACGTGGAGTACGCCGAGGTCGCGCTCGAGGAGCTGGACCGCGTGGAGCGATCGATCTCCCACCTGCTGCGCTTCGCCCGCGACGAGGACGTGGAGATGCGCACCATGTCGATCGTCGACGTGGTGGACTCGGCGCTCGAGACGTTCCGCGACCGGGTCGAGCGGCTCGGCATCGAGGTCACCCGAGTCATCGACGCCGACGGAGAGATGGTGGGTGACCCGGAGAAGCTGCGGCGGGTCGTCATCAACCTCTTCGCCAACGCGCTGGACGCCCTGGGCGAGTCCGCAACGCCCTCGCCCAGCCTGGAGATCCAGGCCGGCGAGAACCTGGCCGGCGACGCCGTCTGGGTACGGATCAAGGACAACGGGCCCGGCATCGAGCCCGAGCGCATGAACAAGATCTTCAGCCCGTTCTACACGTCCAAGGAGTCGGGCACGGGCCTCGGCCTGGCACTGTCCAAGAAGGTCGTGGACGCCCATGGCGGCACCATCGCCGCCGAATCGTCGCCCGGGCACGGAACCGAGTTCGTGCTCACCTTCCCGAAGCACCGGGGAGACGGAGGAACTGCATCGTGAAGCCCCGCATCCTGGTCGTCGAAGACGAGCGCGCGATCCAGCTGGCGCTCTCCGGGCTGCTGCGCCGCGAGGGCTACGAGGTGGCCTGCGCCGGCGACGGCGCCGGCGCGATCGCACAGCTGCGGGAGGCGCCCGTGGACCTGGTGCTGACCGACCTGGCCCTCGGCGACGGCCCCAGCGGCATGGACGTGCTGCGCGCGTCTAAGGAGATCCGCCCCGAGTCGCCGGTCATCATGATCACGGCACACGGCTCGGAGCAGATCGCCGTCGACGCCATGAAGGGCGGCGCCGAGGACTACGTGCCCAAGCCGTTCAACAACGATGAGATCCGCGTGGTGGTGGCCCGCGGCCTGGAGCGCACCCGCCTGGCCCGAGAGCACTCGCTGCTGCTGGAACGGGTCCAGCGCGACTCCGGCTACGCCAACCTGATCGGCTCGGGCGCCCCCATGCGCCGCGTCTTCGAGACCATCCAGAAGGTGGCGGAGACCGATCTCACGGTGCTCATCCGAGGCGAGAGCGGCACGGGCAAGGAGCTGGTCGCACAGGCCCTGCACGACCGCAGCGCGCGGCGCAGCCGGCCCTTCGTCGCCGTGAACTGCGCCGCCATCAGCCGCGAGCTGGTGGAGAGCGAGCTCTTCGGCCACGAGAAGGGGGCCTTCACCGGCGCCGATGCCCGCCGGGCCGGCCGTTTCGAAGCCGCCGAGGGCGGCACGATCTTCCTGGACGAGATCGGCGACATGCCCACCGAAACCCAGGCCAAGGTGCTGCGGGTCCTCGAGGAGCGCTCCTTCGAACGCGTGGGCGGCACCAAGCCGATCCAGATCGACGTGCGCGTCGTGGCCGCCACGCATCGCAACCTGGAAAAGGAAGTCGAGAAGGGCACGTTCCGCGAGGACCTCTACTACCGGCTGCGCGTGGTCGAAATCGAGCTGCCTCCGCTGCGCGACCGTCGCGAGGACATTCCGGCCCTGGTGGATCGACTGCTGGCCCAGACTGCCGACCGGCTGGGGCGCGACAAGAAGCGCCTCGGCCCCGAGGCCCTGGCCCACCTGACGCGCCACGCATGGCCGGGCAACGTCCGCGAGCTGCGCAACGTGATCGAGCAGGCCGCCGTGCTGGCCAGCGAGGAGGAAATCCACCCCGACGACCTGCGTCTGGGCGCAACCGGCACGCCGGGCCTCGCCGCCGCGACGCCGGCCCCGGGCATTTCCTTCGCCGAGGCCAAGAAGAGCGCGGTCGAAGGCTTCGAGCGCGAGTACCTGCTGACGGCCCTGCGCCATCACGCCGGCAACATCTCTCGCACCGCCGAGTCCATCGGCATGGTGCGCCAGAGCCTCCAGCAGAAGATCCGCGAGCTCGGACTCCGCGACGAGGACTGGAGCACCGACGCCTGAGGGCGTCCAAGGAGGAATCATGGGAAACCGGAACCGCAGCCTGCTGGGGCGCTTCGTCGCGCTGATCCGAGGCAACCTGCTCGGTTGGATGCGCGATCGCGAGGAACGTAGCCCGCGGGCCGTCTACGAGGGGGCCATCCAGGAGCGCACGCGCCACTACGCCGACCTGAAGCGTGCGGTGGCCGGCATCCTGTACACGCGCAACAAGCTCGAGGGTGAGATCGACGAGCTGCGCAACGCACTCACGCGCACCCACGAGGACATCCGCGGCGCCGTGCGCAGAGGCGACGATGAGGCGGCGCTGGCCCTGGTGCACCGCAAGCACGCGCTGGCCGGCGAGCTGGAGCGCGCCGAGCAGGAGGTGGAGCGCATTCGCACCGAGGCCGAAGAGGCCAAGGGCAACCTGGTGCGCTTCCGCGAGGAGATCCGCCACCTGGAGCG
>CAMYOO010000172.1:7693-14056 GCA_947260035.1 uncultured delta proteobacterium | reverse complement strand
GGAGCACATCTTCGAGCCGTTCTTCAGCACCCGCTCGCGCGAGCGCGGCACCGGGCTCGGCCTGGCCACCGTCCACACCATCACCGAGAGCTGCGGCGGCCGCATCGACGTGGAGAGCACCCTCGGCAAGGGCACTACCTTCCGCATCTCGGTCCCGCGCCTGGAACTGCGCGAACCCCGCCGCGACGGATAGGCGATCGTTCCGGGCCCGACCGGGATACAATATGTCGGGCTTGGCTCCGCCAGGCCGGCAGACGCCGGGAGGTCGCCCACTGAGCCGTCTCGCACCGCTCGACCGGGCGCTGGTACTGATCCTCGTGCCGATCTGGGTCGTGTGCTTCAGCCTGGCCATGAAGGTGCAGCTCGAAGGTGGCGGCGCCGCACTGATCGGCGTCTCGACCAGCGGCGACCGGCATCCGGTGCTCACCGGCGAGTCCTCGGCCCTGTTCGGATTCGATCCGCTCGAGAAGGCGGGGCTGCGAGGCGGGGATGTCCTGATCCGCGTGGGCGAGACCGACCTGCACGGGTTCAACGCCCTGCAATTCCACCACGCCGCCTGGAGCGCGTCGGTTCCCGGCTCGAACATGACGGTGAGCTACGAGCGGGGTGGCGAGCAGAGCGAAACGATTCTCGAGCTGGTCCCCGTTGCCGGCTTGCTTCCGTGGCAGGTTACGTCACTCGCCTACGTCGCTTCGGCCCTCTTCCTGCTCCTGCGGGCCCGGCCGACGCCCACGGTGCGCGCCTACTTCCACGCGAGCCTCGCCCTCGCCTTCGCCCTGGGCGGCTTCCCGCTCAGCTCGTGGCTGACGTACGCCGCGTACTTCGTCCTCTGGATCACGGCCCAGAGCGTGTGTATCCCGCTGCTGGTCCGCTTCAACCTCTTGTTCCCGGACGACCGGATGCCGGCGGGCCGCTGGCTGCGGACCTGGCCCTGGATTCTCAGCATCAATGGCCCGGCCGTCGCGATCGGCAACCTCGAGGGCTATTGGGACGCCGCGAGCGCGATCTCGGCGGGCACCACCGCGCTCGGCGCCGCGGCCATCCTCACAGCCATCACGTACAAGTACCGGCACGGGGACCCGGTGGCCCGGCGCCAGATCCGTTGGTTCGTCGCGGGCGCGTATGTAGCCGTGCTTCCGATCGTCGTGTTGAACGTGATCGCCGTCCTGGTGCCACGTTATGCCATTCTCGGAATCATCGGTTTCTGGACGGCCCCTCTCTTCCCGATCTTCTTCCTGCTGTCGATCTCGCGCTTCAACCTCTTCGACGTCGACCGGCTGATCTCGGCAACGGCTTCCTACAACATCCTCGCCGTGGTACTGGGCGCGGGAGCACTCGTCGTGATGCCGCGGATCGCCGAGGCAGCATCCGGTCTCATAGGGATTGATCCGGGAACCGGGCGGGTCGTGCTTTCCCTGGCGCTGGCCGCCCTGGTGGTTCCCGCCCATCGCCGCCTCCGACCTCAGATCGACCGCGTCTTCTTCCGCGAACGCTACGAGCTGGACCAGGGCATCGCCGACCTGCTGCCGGCCCTGTCCGAGTGCGCAGACGCACGCCAGCTGACCGAGCGCGCGGGAAGCGGACTTCACTCCCTGCTGCGACCGGAAGTCTGCGTCGTCTACGCCACGGGCGAGGGCGGGTACGCGCCCGTCTTCGTCGAGGGGCGCGCTGTGCCCCCGGCATTCGGGGCGGACAGTCTCTTGATCGGATCGCTACGAGACCGGCACGCCCCCCTTTCGCTCAGCGCCGCTGGACGCCGCCCGGACCAGGCCCCTCTCGGTCCTTTCGATCGCGCGGCGCTGGAGACGCTGCAAGCCGAGGTGGTCGTGCCGGTACGGCAAGGCGACGGGCTGGCGGCCTTCGTATGCCTCGGCCCGAAGCGCTCCGGCGACGTCTACACGTCTACGGATCTCTCCCTCCTCACGGCGGTGGCCGAGACGGTGTCCCGGGAGCTGCGTCACTTCGACCAGGAGCAGACGATCCGCGAGGGCCGGGAGATGCAGGAGTCGCTGCGCCGTTACGTGCCGGGCGCCGTGGCCGAACAACTGTCGGCGGGTGGCGATCTCAGCTCCGGGGAACGCGAAGTCTCCGTGCTCTTCGTGGACATCCGGGGCTACACGAGCTTCTCGGAGAGCCGCCGCGCCGAGGAGATCTTCTCCACCGTGAACCGCTACACCGAAACCGTATCCGAGATCGTGCAACGGCATGCCGGGAGCGTGGTGGAGTTCAACGGCGACGGCATGATGGCCGTCTTCGGTGCGCCCCGGGAAATTGCCCACAAGGAGCGCGCGGCTGTCGAAGCGGGGCGAGAGATCGTGGAGGCCGTCGGCGCACTACCGGTCGAGGACGCTTCGCAGGGGCCGACGACACTCTCGGTCGGCGTCGGCATCGCCACGGGCGAGGCCTTCGTGGGCAACATCCAGGCGGTGGATCGCATGATCTGGAGCGCGATCGGCAACACCACGAACCTGGCCGCGCGGCTCCAGAGCCTGACGCGCGAGCTGGATGCGTCGCTGGTAATCGACTCCGGGACGTGGGAGCACGCGCAACCCGCCGCGCAGGACTTCGAGAGACGTTCTGGGGTTCCGATTCGCGGGCGGCGTGAAGCCCAGGATCTCTACGCGCTTCCGCTGCGCGCGGACTCGTAGCTGGAACGCAGCCCGCTCTAGTCGCGGTCGAAGGTGCGCCGCGCCAGGGCCAGGCCCAGGCGGCGCGAGATGCCCCGGGGCAGCAGGCTCGTCAACGCTGCGCTGACGCCGACGAAGGTGGAGGTGGCGCACACCACCTGATCCTTCTCCAGCGCCGTCAGCGATGCGTCCACCACCTGCTCCGGCGTCTGCACCAGCATGTCGGGCAGGCTCCCCTCGTCGGTGCCGGCCACCTCGGCGAACTCGGTGCTCACCGGGCCCGGGCACAGCGCCTGCACGCGCACGCCGGTTCCCTCCAGCTCTCCGGCCATCGCCTCCGACAAGCTGGTGACGAAGGCCTTGGTGGCGCTGTAGTTGGCGAACCAGGGTCCCGGCTGGAAGCCGGCGCCCGAAGATACGTTGATGATGGCGCCGGCGCCGCGCTCGACCATGGGCCCGACGGCGGCGCGAGCCAGGCGCGCCAGCGCCAGCACGTTGAGCCGGATCTCGGACTCGATGCGGTCGGGCTCCACGTCCTGGAAGCGGCCGACGGTGCCGAAGCCGGCATTGTTCACCAGCAGCGACAGGCGCGGCTCGGCGATGATGCGGTCCTCGATCTTGCGCAGCTCGGCCGGGTCGGTGAGATCGGCCGGCTGCACCTCGACATCGGCGCCGCAGTCGGCGCCCAGGCGCCGCGCCAGGTCCTCCAAGCGATCCCGGCGGCGGGCCACCAGGATCAGGTCGTGGCCCTGCTCGGCCAGGCGCTCGGCGAAGCAGAGGCCGATGCCGGCGGAGGCGCCGGTCACCAGCGCCAGGGGTCGGGTATCCGGTGAGCTCGAGCGGGGGGATTCGGGCATGACTCGCCTCCTGGGGGCAAGTCTACACCTGCGGGCGGGATTGACCGAGGCCGCGCATCAGGCCGTAGAGATCCGAGCGGCGCGCCACGCCCACCAGGCGCCCGTCCTCGACCACCGGCCAGGACTGGACCCGGTGCCGGTCCATGCGCTCCAGCGCCTCGGCCAGCGAGTCCTCGGGCGCCAGCGGATCGTCGATGGGATCCGTGAGGTCGCCGGCGATCACCAGGCCGCGCAGCGCCGGGTCGTAGAGCGCGTTCTTCACCTCGTCGTAGGAGATGACGCCGGCGAACACCGCGTCGGGCCCGACGACCGGAAGCACGTCGGCCGCGCTCTCGCCCAGCGCGCGCAGCACCTTCTCGAACGGAGCCCCCTCCTGGACGGTGCGCGGGCGCCGGCGCATGGCATGCAACACCGTCGGAGCGCGCGGGGCATCTTCCACGTCTCCGCGCAGCAGGCCCAGGTTGCGGCGCAGCTCCACCCACACCCAGCGCACCGCGTCGAAGCCCGTGGCCTCGGGGTGCGAGAGCAGGTTGGCCAGCTTCACCTCGCCGGAGCGCACCGCGGTGCGTCGCGTCAGCCAGGGCCCGATCAGCTCGAAGACCACCACCGACGCCACCACCACGCTGCGCAGCTCGGCCGTGGCTTCGCCGGTCACGGCCTCCAGGGCGGCCACCAGTCCCAGCGCCACACCCGCCTGGCAGAGCAGGCCGGAGCCCAGCTCGCGTGGGATGCCCTCCTCCCAGTGGCTCAGGTGCAGGCCGATGCGCGCGCCGAAGATCTTGCCCGCCGCGCGCGCGCCGATGAAGAGCACGCCCAACGCGCCGGCATGTGCCAGCGCCTCCACATGGAGGGATCGCCCCGCCGCCAAGAAGAAGAGCACGTACAGCGGATAGACCGTGTTCTCCAGGTAGCGGAAGAGGTGGTCGGCGTGGGGCGAAGAGTTGGCCATGGCCAGGCCGGCCGCGAAGCAGGCCAGCATGGCCAGGCCGGTGGCGCCGGGACGGACGCCGTGGGCCACGCCCAGGGCGCCCAGCACCACGAGGATCCCCACCAGCACCATCTCGCGGCGGCCCGTCAGCGACTCGAGCCAGATCGCCGCGCCCAGTCCGAGCACGGCTCCCACCACCAGTGCGCCGACCGCCAGGGAGGTGGCGGAGAGCGCGCCGCCGCCGCCGAAGGCCAGGCTCAGCAGCAGCGGGAAGGCCAGCAGCGCCACCAGGTTGTTGTGGCCCACGCAGAGGATCAGGCAGCGGGTCGCGGGGCCCTCGGCCTCGACCTCGCGCAGGGTCACCAGGGTGGCGCTGGGTGCGCTGGACACGGCCAGGGCCGGAGCGATCACGGCCAGCCGCCAATCGCCGGTGCCGGCCAGGACGGCGAGGCCCACCAGCAGTGCGGTCAGCCCGATCTCGGCAGCCGAGACGCCCAGCACCCGGGCCCCGACCCGGCGGAAGACCTCGAAGCGGAACTCGGCGCCGATCCCAAACAGGATGAAGCCGACGGCCACCTCACCGAGCCCATCGAGCGGTCCGGCGGTGGACGGGCCCAGCAGCAGTCTCCCCAGGCCGACGTCCGGATCGAACAGGCGCAGCAGCCCGCTGGGCCCGAGCAAGAGCCCCACCAACAGGTAGACCGTCACGCGGGGAATGCCGACGCGACCGGCCGCCCTGCCGAGCGCGAGGCTCAGCAGGAGTGCAACGGCCAGAGGGAGGAGCGCCCGGAAGAATGAGTCCAGTCAGTTTCTCCCTGAGTCCGGGCCTATGCTAGCCTGCTCGACTCGCGCGGGCCGCATGGCTTCGCGCTCTTCGGAGGCTGGCCGTGATCCGGAGACTCTCTCCCCTCTCCTGCAACCGCAACATCGTCCTGCTCGCGCTCGTAGCGGGTCTACTCGCCTCGCCGGCGCGCGCCGACTCCCATCTGGGGGATCAGGCGCAGACGTTCCTGACCGGGTTCCACGAGCGCATCGATGCGATCGTGTCCGACGCCGACGCGGGGCCCGACGACAAGCGCGCCCGGGTGGCCAAGGAGCTGGCGGCCCACCTGGACTACGGCCACCTGGCCGCCGCCGCCCTGGGCAAGAGCGCCGAGGGCTTCTCCAAGCAGCAGTTCGCCGACTTCGCCCAGGCGTACGGCGTCTTCGTGACCGACTTCTTCATCGGAACCATCGCCGCCTCGGAGCCGGAGCCGCTCAGGATCCTGGACGTGAAGCAGCAGGGCGACCGCGTGACGGTGCGCACCGCGGGCAAGCCGCGCAAAGGATTCATCCCCGGCTCGATGCGCATTCCGCGTCAGTCGCCGGAGGGCCGCGTGGTGACCTACGGCCTGCGCCAGCGCCACGGCGCCTGGCGCGTCCAGAGCGTGGCGTTCGGCGGCGTGGACACCAGCGTCACGTTCCGCGGCCAGTTCGAGTCTTTCCTGAGAAGCGGCACGCCCGACGCCCTGACCGCTGAGCTTCTCAAGCGCAATCGCGCCGCCGCCGAGAAGAATCCCTTCGCCAGCTGAGAGCGGTGTAGAGTGGGGACCCGGAGGTCCCCACCATGACGACTCCCTTCTGGTGTCTCTTCATCGCCGCCGTGCTGCCCTACGTGCTGTCGAGCACGGTGGGCTACTTCCGGGTGCGCCAGCTCGGCACCATGGACAACAAGCACCCGCGTATCCAGAAGACCCAGCTCGAGGGCATCGGCGCGCGTGTGTTCGCGGCCGAGCAGAACGCCTTCGAGATCCTGCCGGTGTTCGCCGCCGCGGTGCTGGTGTCCCACCTGGCCGGCGCCGACGCCGCGCGGGCGGCTCAGCTCTCCGAGGCCTTCATCGTGACCCGGATCCTGCACCCGATCCTGTACGCCGCCAACCAGGACATGCTGCGCTCGGTGGTGTTCCTGGCG
>CAMYOO010000172.1:0-7614 GCA_947260035.1 uncultured delta proteobacterium | reverse complement strand
GCATCGCCCTGTTCGTGATCTCGGCGTAGCGCGCGTCGCTACGCGAGGGCCTCCCTCGGTCTCCACTCCTGCCCATCCCGCGATGGAGGCCTTCCAGCCGTTGGGGGTCGGGGCGGTTTAGAGCTCGATCACCGGGGCTCCTTCCGGGGCGAGCACGATACACGCTAGATTCCGGCGACCGTGCCCCGGTTTCGCCTCGCCGTACTGATCCTGACCGCCAGCCTGGTCGCCTGTGCCAGGCCGGTGGGCGTGGAGCGCGTGGATCCCCAGACGGCCCAGCGCGCGCTTACCCGCAATGTGCTCTCGGCGGGCGAGCCCAGCTCTTTCTCGAAGGCGCAGCTTCTTCGGCTGGGGCTGTGGGACCGCTACCGGGTGGCCCCCGGAGACGCCCTCCAGGCACTGCGCGACCGGCTCGGAGGCGAGCTCGACGATCAGCTCTTCTTCGCGCTGGCGGAGCTCTCGTTCCACCAGGGCCAGAGCAAGGGCAACACGGCGCAGTTCCTGGCTGCGGCCTGCTACGCGTACGCATTCCTCTTCCCCGAGGCGGGCGAAGCGCCCGGCGCCTACGACGTCCGCGTGCCACTGGCCCTCAACCTCTACAACCGCGGCCTGAGCCGTGGCTTCCAGACGGGCGAGGACGACACGGTGGAGCTGCGCGGCGGTAGCTTCGAGCTGCCGTTCGGGCAGCTCGAGGTGGAGCTCGAGCCGACCGGGCTCGACTGGGCCGGCTATCGCCTCGACCGTTTCAGGGACCTGTATCGCTTCGACGTTCGCGGTCTTCGCAACCGCTACCGGCGGCCCGGCATCGGCGCCGCCTTCGGTGGATCGCTCGCCCCGCCGGACCATACTGCGGAGACGCCGCCCGCCTTGCGCGTGCCGATGGGCATCACGCTGCCGGTGACAGCGCTGCTCCGGATCCAGCAGCCAAGGCGGTCGGTCAGCGACGGGCTTGTGCGCGGCACGCTGCGCATCTTCGCCGAGGAACGCGCACCCGACGTGACCATCGGAAGTCACGTCGTCCCGCTGGAGTACGAGCCCAGCGCCGCGCTCGCCTACACCCTCGACCAATCGAAGCTGTGGTCGTTCGAGAGCAAGGGGTTTCTCTCGGGCGAGTTCGAGTCGGGACTGGACGGCCTCTACTCGCTGACGCCGTACCGGCGCGGCCGAATCCCGGTGGTGCTGGTTCACGGAACGGCGTCCAGCCCCGCTCGCTGGGCGCAGATGATCAACGAGCTGGCCAACGATCCGCGACTCCATTCCCACTACCAGTTCTGGCTCTTCCTCTACAACACCGGCAATCCGATCCTCTACTCCGCGTCCATTCTCCGGACGTCCCTGGTAGCGGCCGTGGCGGAGCTCGATCCGCAGGGTGTGGACCCGGCGCTTCAGGAGGTGGTCGTCATCGGCCACAGCCAGGGTGGCCTGTTGACGCGGCTGATGGTCACCGACAGCGGCGACCGCTTCTGGGACGCGATCTTCAACAAGCCCCTGGACCAGCTGGAGCTCCGGCCCGACACCCGAGCGATGTTGGAATCGTCGTTCTTCTTCGAGCCGGTGCCTTCGGTGAAGCGCGTGGTGTTCATCTCCACTCCGCATCGCGGGAGCTTCCTGGCGGGGCGGCGCATCGCCGGCCTGTTGAACCGCATGGTCAGCTTTCCCTTCCGGCTGGCGGGGACGGGCGCGGAGGTCCTGACCAACAACCAGGACGCCCTGGCCTCGCGCAAGATGAAGCGCATGTCCACGAGCGTGGAAAACATGAACCCCAAGCATCCCTTCAGCGTGACCTTGTCCGCGAGCCCCATTGCACCGGGCGTGACCGCGCACTCGATCATCTCGGTCAAAGGCGACGGCCCGCCCTGGGCGGGAAAGAGCGACGGCGTCGTGGCGTACGACAGCGCGAGCATGGAGGGCGTCGAGTCCGAGCTGGTGGTGCGCTCGGGGCACTCCACCCAAGGCGAGCCCGCCACCATCGAAGAGGTTCGCCGGATCCTGCTGGAGCACCTGGAAACCCGCTGATACGGATCGGCGGGAAGAGCGACGAGCGCCCTTGCTGATGTGGTAGAACCGAGGAGCGGGGCCGGGAGCTTCCAGATGGACTTCAACGACACCCCTGAAGAGGCGGCCTTCCGCACCGAGGCGCGCGACTGGCTCGAAGCCAACGCCGAACGCCCGCTGCGCCCCGGCGAGAGCAAGCCCCTGCCGGAGCCGCGCAACCCCGCTGCGGTGCAGGCGGCGCAGGTGTGGCAGGCGCACAAGGCCGACGCCGGCTGGGCATGCATCACCTGGCCGGAGGAGTACGGAGGCCGCGGCGCGGGAGCCATCGAGAACGTGGTCTGGAATCAGGAGGAGGCGCGCTTCCTGACGCCGCCCAACATCTTCGTGATCGGGCAGGGAATGCTCGGGCCCACGATCATGGCCCACGGCAGCGACGCCCAGAAGCAACGCCACCTGCGCCCGCTGCTGCGCGGTGACGAGATCTGGTGCCAGCTCTTCAGCGAGCCCAGCGCCGGCTCGGACCTGGCCGGCCTGCGCACCGGCGCCGTCCGCGACGGCGACGACTGGCTGCTGAACGGCCAGAAGATCTGGACCTCCGGCGCGCACTACTCGCGCTGGGGGATGATCGTCACGCGCACCGACGCGACTGTCGCGAAGCACGCGGGCATCACCTACTTCATCGTGGACATGCAGTCCCCCGGGATCGAGATTCGGCCGATCAAGCAGATCAACGGAGCCTCGGCGTTCAACGAGGTCTTCTTCTCGGATGTGCGGGTTCCCGACGAGAACCGCGTGGGAGAGGTGAACGACGGCTGGCGCGGCGCCATCACGACGCTGATGAACGAGCGCGCCGCACTGGGCGGCGGCGCCGCGGGCGGGCCCAGCTTCCGGGACCTGCTGCGCCTGGCCGCCGATACCGAGATCGACGGCCGCCCGGCCCTTGAAGACGCCCAGGTGCGGCAGCGGCTGGCCGACTTCTACGTGCGCCAGAAGGGTATCGAGTACACGCGCTACCGATCGCTCACCGCGATCTCGCGCGGCACCACGCCGGGCCCGGAGAACTCGCTCGGCAAGCTGGTCGGAGCGCGCACGCGCCAGCAGATGGCGAGCTTCGCCTTGGACCTGCTGGGTCCTGCGGGCCTGGAGCAAGGGCCGTGGCAGACCGCCTACCTGGCTGCGCCGGGCGCGCGGGCGGCCGGCGGCACCGACGAGATCCTGCGCAACATCATCGCCGAGCGCATCCTGCGCCTGCCCCCCGAGTCCCGGCTCGACAAGGACGTGGCCTTCAAGGACATCCCCAGTGGGTCGTAGCCGGGCCCGGGCCGCCGTCTGCCTGTGCGCCGCCGCTCTGCTCGCCGGCTGCAACACGATCCGCTCCGGATCGGACTTCGACTCCCAGATCGACTTCGCTCGCTACAAGACCTGGGCCTTCGCCGACAACGTACCCGAGCCCACCGGGCAGCCCCGACCCGGAGAGCCGGTGAGTCCCATCGAGAACCGGCGCATCGAGCACGCGATCCGCGAGTACCTGGTGGCGCAGAGCATTCCCGAGGTTCCGCGCGCCGAAGCGGACGTGGTCATCACCTACCACCTCCAGTTCGAGGAGGGGGTCCGCATCTCCAACGGCCACACGGTCTCGCCCTACGGCTACTACTACTCGTACCCGCGCGCGCGCCGTCAGACCAAGGGCACCCTGGTGATCGACGTGATCGATCCGCGCAAACGGGAGATCGTCTGGCACGGCTTTGCGTACAAGACGATCTACGAGCAGGCGTCGAGCCCCGAGGACGAAATTCGCCGCGCCGTCGCGCTCATCCTGGACCGCTACCCAGGCTGACCCTGTTGAGAATGGGAACGATCGTTGGTTCCCTTTTCTCAGGCGCCGCCGCTGGCCCCTTCGACGCGCTTGGCGAAGTCCGCCAGCACCGCCCGATCTGCGATCAGCGCCTCGGCCTCCGGCGTTGGACCGGAAGTCAGCATGTGGAGCTGGCCGTACATCGCGAAGTCGGCCGCGCCCGGGTGCTCGCCCCAGAAGAAGGCGCGCCCGCCCAGGCTGGTGGTCAGGTCGTCCAGCGCCAGGCCCAGTTCGTACAGGAGCACGTCCTCGGGCAAGCGCCCGAAGCCCTGGGCCCGGGTCGTGCCGCCGATCTGGCGGGAGACCAGCGGACGAACCACCGGACGCAGCAGCCCGGGCAGCGTTGCCAGGATCTGGTTGGCGGTCGCGGAGGCGTTCTTGGGGGTCCAGCGCAGCGCCATGGTCATCCAGTAGAGCGACTCGTCGGACCAATCCTCGAGGCGCCGCTGGTTGGCGGCCGTCTCGGCGTCCGCCGCATAGTACGGCGGCTCGGCCTGAAGCTCCTCGGCGCGACGCAGGATCAAGGTCGAGTCGTAGACGCGCTCTCCATCGAAGAAGGCCACGGGCATCTTGCTCGTCACCGGGTTCAGCTTGCGCAGCTCCAGGGGACTGCCCAGGTCGATCCATTCGAAGTCCAGGCCCTTGTAGCACAGCGCGCGATAGGCCTTTTCCACGAAGGGCGAGAGGCGGCTTCCGTGCAGGACGATCTTCGTCATGGCGATCTCCTCGTGCTTCCTACATGGCCCCGAGCTCGGCCGTCTCTTCCTCTACGATGGGCTTGAAGTACGGGTTTCCGTGAACCGCATCCCGGTATGCGGCGAGCCGCGGCCAGCGTGCGGCGTCCACGTCCAGGCCGGCGTGGCGCGCGTTCACCAGCTGGCTGGCGATGCCGATGTCGGCGACGGAGAAGTGCCCGCCGACGATCGCGTCACCGCTCTCCGGCGCCTGGCTCTCCAGCCAGTCGAACACCGGCGGCAGATCTTCCGCCAGGATCTTGGCCAGACGCGCCTCGTCGGGCTCGGCCTTCATGATCTTGCCCTTCACGATGCGCTCGAAGAAGAACGGGCCCACGGTTTCGGCGAGCTTGCTGTCGCCGTACTCCTCCAGGAAGAGCGCGCGACCCAGCTGCTGGGGATCCGAAGGGTAGAGGGCGGGGTCGGGCTGGCGCTTCTCCAGGTAGGCGATGATGCAGGACGAGTCGGGCAGCGTGAAGTCGCCGTCCTCCCAACAGGGGATCTTTCCCAGCGGGCTCTTCTGCTTGTACTCGTCCGAGACACCCATGGGCATGATCGGGTTGAGCTCGTATTCGATGCCCTTGGTGGCCAGGGCGACGCGCACCTTGCGCACGAACGGAGAGGCGTTGACACCGTGCAGGATCGGCATGGGGACTCCTTCTAGGAAATCGGGTCTTGGTTGGGGGTTGGCTCCAGAGCCGGCATTTCGAACAGCTCCGAGAATCGTTCCAGAAGGGCGCGGTCACCCTGGCCGCTGGCCAGACCCGCGGCCTCGGCTTGCTCCAGGGAGAGAGCGCCGGCGGCGAGCATCACCGCGGCGCGCCCGTCGGTCTCGAGCTGGGCGTCGGTCTCGGCCGGGCCCGGCTCCACCTGCACTCCGTGGGGTCCGCCGTGGACCGTAAGCTGGATGGGCGCCTCACCGTTGCGGATGTGCAGTCCGATGCGCATCGGGGGCACGGGGTCACGGCGCGCCATGGCCTCGATGCCGATGGGCAGCCAATTGGGCTCGAAGTGGTCGTCGGGCTGCGAGGACGCCATGAAGCGCAGGCCCCAGCGCAAGAACTCGATCAGCGCCGGGCGCAGTGCCAGGCCGGTTTCGGTGAGCGCGTAGACCGTGCTGGCGGCGGGCGGCGGCAGCTCGCGCCGCTCGACGATCCCGTGGCTCTCCAGGTGGGCCAGGCGCTCGGTCAAGACGCTGCTGCTGACGCCGGGCAGGCCGTCCCGCAGATCGCTGAAGCGCAGCGGCCCGCGCGAGAAGAGATCCCTCACGATCAGGAGGGTCCAGCGCGATGCGAGCAGCTCGCAGGCGCGGGCGATGGGGCAGAACTGGGCGTAGCGGAAGTCGGTCACGTTAAGTGCGATCTTCGCACAAGTAACTTTTAAAAACAAACTATAAAATCCGGAGCATTTCCGGGTGATTGGCTCCATGCTTCGGACATGGACCGCGATTGGCCGGCCGTGGTGGAGCGGCTCTGCGAGGGCGACCGGCTCGCCTTCTTGGAGCTGAACCGGCTTGTCACGGGCTTCCTGGCGCAGCTGCGCGCCTACGACTTCCGCGAGGAGTGGGACGACTTGCGCCAGGAGGTAGTGGCCAGCGTGGTGGCCAACGCGCGAGCCGGGCGCCTGCGCGATCCCCAGGCCTTCGTCGGCTACGTGAAGGTGATCACGCGCAACAAGTTCGTGGACCGGCTGAAGAGGCAACTGCGCCACCGGGAGAAGGAGACGCTCCCCTGGGACGAGGAGACGGCCCGCGCCGTCGCCGCGGACCCCGACGCTCCGGAGCGTCGCGCGCTGTGGCAGGCCGTGAACGGGCTGCCTGAGGAGCACCGGCAGATCGTCGAGGGCGTCTACCGCGAGGGGTGCACCTATGAGGAGGTGAGCGCCGCGACCGGCGTTCCCCTGGGAACCCTGAAACGGCGCCTGCGCGAGAGCGTGGCGTTGCTGCGGGAGCGGCTGAGAGATGAGTGAACCGATCCGGCGCCTTACGCCGACTACTCTGGGTGGGACATGAACTGCCGCCGGGCCTACGACATCGATCTGGCCGACTTCCTGGCCGAGCCGCGCGCCGAGCGCTTTGCGGACTTCCGCGACCACTACCCGCGCTGCGGGGAATGCTCGGCGGAGGTGCGCGCCTGGACGGAGGTCGATGGGCTGCTGCGCCCGGCAAGCGACGCGCATCCCGAGCCCGAGATCCTGTTGCGCTACGCCGACGATGCGCTGGCGCCGGCCGAGCGTTTCGGGCTGGCCGCGCATCTGGAGCAGTGCGCAGCCTGCCGGGACGAGCTGACGGCCCTGGGCGGCTTCGCGCCCGAACGGGTGGAAGCCGCGCGCGCAG
Source organism: uncultured delta proteobacterium (assembly GCA_947260035.1). GTDB lineage: Bacteria > Myxococcota_A > UBA9160 > UBA9160 > JAFDET01 > JAFDET01. Next base: position 695 of record CAMYOO010000172.1, on the reverse strand, counting down.
CACCCGAGCGCCCGGCGCTGTTGGACGCCCTGCGCCGCCTGCTCTTCCACCCGGGCTTCGCATACGCCCTGCTCCTGCTGGTGGCGGCGCCCACCCTCTACGACCTGGTCGCGCCCGGCGGCCCGGCTTCGAGCCTGGCGCCGGCGGCCGACGAATCCCTGGAGAAGGAGTGGCTGCGCCACACCGAGGAAAGGAGCCGCGCGGACGAAGCGCCTGCCGCTGACCGGCTGCGCAGGCAGGCGCCGGTCAGCGAGAAGAAGGAGCAGCGCGCGGCCGAGCCCGCGCCGATGCAGGAGCGGGTCGCAACGCCGGCAGCCAAGGCCGTCGCCGCCCCCAAGCGCAAGGCCGCGCCGAGTCCGGCGGCAGCCGCGCCGGCGGAGGCGTTTGCCGACGCGGACCAGGCCGAGGAGGCTGCGGTTGCAGACCCGGTCGGCGAGGCCGATGTGCCCACCTCGTCCGACGTCGTGGGAACCGGATCGATCGCCCTGGAGAGTCGCCCGGACCAGGCCGGCGTGCGCCTCGAGCAACTGCGCGCGTTGGGCTACGTGGTGGCCGGATCGACGCTCGCGTTCGAGCCGCGCCCGGGCGGCGGCGGCCGGGTGCGCGTGCCGCTGCTGCAGGGACACGGCGAAAGCCGGGTGCGCCTGATCTCACCGGACGCGCGCCGCTCACTCGAAGAAGTCGTCCCCGAAGGC
>CAMYOO010000171.1 GCA_947260035.1 uncultured delta proteobacterium | reverse complement strand
CCCGTGGGCGCCCTGGGCCTGATGCAGATCCTGCCCGCGACCGGCCGCGAGCTGGCCACGCAGCAGGGCATTCCCTGGTCCGGCCCGCAGACGCTCTTCGACCCCGAGGCCAACGTGCGTCTGGGCACCGCGTACCTGAAGTGGCTGAAGGGCCGCTACGGCCGCATCGACGTGGCGCTGGCCGCCTACAACTGGGGCCCGGGACGCATCGATCGCAAGCTGCGTTCCGGCAGGCCGGTTCCCGACGGCTACGCCAGCGACGTGCTGGCGGTCTATCGCAGCCGGCCCTCGTCCTAGTCCACTAGGGAGTCGCCGGCGCACGCCGCGACAGGGCCGCCGCGAAGCCGTCCAGCGCATCCATGGCCGGCTCGTCGCCGCGCGTGTGACCGTTGGAGATCACCGAGAACGCCAGCACTCCGTAGGCGGAGTCGGCGTAGCCCGACAGTGCGGTCACGCCGTCCAGCAGGCCCGTCTTGGCCCGCACGCCGTCCGGACTGCCCTGCATGCGCTTTTTCAGGGTGCCGTCGCGGCCCGCGATCGGCAGCGCCGCCATCAGCTCGGGCCCGAAGCGGAACGAGTCCCGCGCGACCTGCAGCGCCTGCACCAGGGTGCGCGGAGCCGCCCGGTTGGCTCGCGACAGGCCCGAGCCGTCCATCCCTTCGAAGCCGCGCAGATCCAGACCCAGCCGTTCCAGGCTGGCGCGCACAGCGCGCCGCCCGTTCTTCCAGCTGCCCGCCTCGCCCGTGGCCGCGCGACCCAGGCCCTTCACCAGCATCTCGCCGATCGGGTTGCTGCTGTACTTCATGAAGAGTCCCACCACCCGACCCAGCGGCTCGCCCTCGAAGTCCAGCAGCTCCAGCGCGTCCGCCGGCACCGCCGCGGCGCGCAAGGGGCCGCCCACCGACACGCCCACGGCCTCGAGCTGCATGCGCAGGACGCCGCCCGCGTAGAGAAGCGGGTCCGCGACGCTGCGCCAGACGGTCTCGGGCTCGCCGCCCCGAGGCACGGCGCCCTTCACCGCCCAGGTCTCCGCTCCCTCGGCCCGCGCGACGCGATCCACGAGCAGCTTGGCCGGCGTGCGTGCGCCGCGCGTCCGGACCGCCGACTGCAGCCGCAGGGTGCTGACGGGCGGGTCCACCCTCGCCCGCGCAGCGGCGCCCGTCGCCGATCCGGGCCGAACCTCCACGGCGAAGGCGCCGAAGTTGGCGGCCAGTGCCGAGATCGGCGCGTGGTAGGCGCGGCTCGAGATCTTCCCCCACTTCGGATGCCAACGGCGCTCGTCGAAGGCCCGGTCGTCCAGCAGGATGGCTCCATCCACGCGGCGCAGCCCCGCGCGCTGCAGGTCGGCCGCCAGACGCCACCACTGCTCGGAGGTGAGCGAGGGATCGCCGCCCCCTTCCACCGCCAGCCAGCCCACCGCGCCGTCCGCATCCGGTGCGCGATCCGCCCACACCCGGGTGGTGAAACGATGGCTCGGGCCCAGCGTCTCCAGGGCCGCCAGCGCCGTCAGGATCTTCAGGTTCGAGGCCGGCACCAGCGCCCGCCCCGAATCCCGGTCGAACAACGTCGCACCGTCGTCGGCGCGCACGACCAGCGCCGAGACCTTCGCGCCCCGCAGACCCGGATGGCGCAGGGAGGCCTCCAGGCGCGAGGTCCATGCGGCATCGCCGCGCGCGCCCGAAGCCGTCGCCAGCGCCCCGAGACAGAGGAACGCCACATGCGCTCGCACCCTCATGGGGTCACTCCACGCAGACCTTCGCTGGGGGGTGGTTGACGGCCGCGAGCTTATCCGGGAGCCTCGCTTGCGGCAACGCGCCGCCTCCCCCCAACGGCGCCGGGGGGTCTCGCGCTGAACGCCGTCTTTCTCATCCTGATCGTCGGAGCCGTGGTCGTGGCCGCCTTCACCGGCCGCATGGAGCCCACGTACCAGGCGTTGCTGGACGCGCCTCGCGACGCCGTCGATCTGGTGATCGGCCTCGTCGGCGGCATGATCCTGTTCCTGGGCCTGCTCAACGTGGCGCGGGAGGGCGGTCTGCTGGGCTGGCTGGCCCGGCGGCTCCACCCGGTCATGCGGCGGCTCTTCCCCGACGTTCCGGCCGACCACCCTGCGATGAGCGCGATGATCCTGAACATCGCCGCGAACATCCTGGGCCTGGGCAACGCGGCGACCCCCTTTGGCCTGAAGGCCATGGTGGAGCTGCGCAAGCTCAACCCGCGCCCCGGAGTCGCATCGGACTCCATGGCGCTGTTCCTGGCCATCAACACCTCGAGCGTCACGCTGATGCCGCCGCTGGGAACCATGTTGGTGCGAGAGGCCGCGGGCTCGGCCGACCCGCTCGCCTTCTGGATCCCCACGGTGATCGCCACCAGCTGCTCCACGGTGGTCGCGCTATCGACCTGCCTGCTGCTGCGCAAGCTGTGGGCGGCGCGCGGATGGGATGACACCGAGGGCGCGCTGCCCGAGGACGCCGAAGAGTACGAGGTGGCCGGCGCCGCCGCCGACACGCACATCCCGGAGGGCCCCTCGGAGCCGCCCTCCCCGGCCCGACGCCTGCTGGTCGTGGGCGTGGCGCTGGCCCTGCTGCTGGCCTTGGGCCTCGAGATACAACGACTGCTGGCGACGCCCGACGGCTCGCTGGGCGTGATCGTGCGCTCGTGGCTGCTGCCGCTGCTGGTGGTGTTCTTCCTGCTGGTGGGGCTCAGCGGTCGCGTCAAGGTCTACGAGGCCGCGGTGGCCGGCGGCCGCGAGGGCCTGGAGGTGGCCCTCCGGATCGTGCCCTTCCTGGTCGTGATCCTCTCCGCCGTGGCCATCTTCCGAGCCTCCGGAGCCCTGGACCTGATGATCGCCTGGCTCGATCCCATGACCCGAGCGATCGGCTTGCCCGCGGAGGCGCTGCCCATGGCCTTGCTGCGCCCGCTCTCGGGCTCGGGATCCTTCGGGGTGATGAGCGAGATCCTCAACAGCCAGGGGCCCGACTCCTTCGTGGGCCTGCTGGTCAGCACCTTCCAGGGATCGACCGAAACCACCTTCTACGTGCTCGCCATCTACTACGGCGCCGCCCGGGTCCGCGCCGGGCGCTACACCCTGGCGGCGTGCCTGGCCGGCGACGTTGCCGGAATCGCAGCAGCCACGGTGGCTTGCCACATCTTCTTCGGCTGATTCATGACCTCTGCTGCGGACCCGTCCATTCCCGAAGAAGCGCTGCTGCGCCTGGCCCGAGAGGGCCTCGGCCGCGACATCGTACGGGTGGAACCGCTGAGCGCCGGGCTGGGCCTGCGCCGCTTCCTGCGCCTCCACCTGGACGGACCGCCGGGAACGGCGATCGCCCGCCTCGAAGCCCCGGAGGATCCGGCCGGACGGCCCGCCGGCATGGCGCCGGAGCCGCCGCTGGAGCCACTGCGAGACCACCTGGAGCAGTGCGGGCTGCCGGTACCCGCCTCCTACGGACGGGACGCCGGCGCGGGCATCGATCTGCTGGAGGACGTGGGCGAGGTATCGCTGCGCCAGGCCGCTGCGCAGGCGTCGCCCGAACAGCGACGGGCCCTCTACGCCGACGCCTGCAGCCTCATCCCCAGACTGCAACGGGTCGAGGACCCGGGCGGATTGCCGGCGTTTCGGCGCCGGCTGGACTCGGCGCAGCTGGCCTACAAGGCGGACCTCTTCGCACGCTACGGGATGGGACGCCCCGCCACCCCGGCCGAGACCCGGGTCGTGGCCGAGGCCTTCGCCCGCGTGGCCGAGGTATGTGACAAGTCGCCTCAGCGGTTCTCCCACCGGGATTACCAGAGTGAGAATCTGCACACCCGACCCGGTGCACGAGGCCCTACGCTGGTGATGATCGATCTCCAAGGTGCGTTCCTGGCGCCCCCGGAGTACGACGCTGTATGCCTGCTTCGCGACTCCTATACGGAACTCTCCGCCGAGGAAGTGGCCAGCCACGCGGCACAGGTCCGGGGCGAGCTGCCCGACGCACCCGACCCCGAGGAGTTCGCGCTTCGTTTCGACCTGCTGACCCTGACGCGCAAGGGCAAGGATCTGGCGCGCTACCGCTACGCCGTCGCCGAGCGCGGAGACAGCCGCTACCGGGACTGCGTCGGCCCGGCGCTGCGTTCGCTCCGAAGCGCTGCACCGCGGGCGGCACAGCGCGACCCGCAGCTGACAGCGCTGGCGGAGCTGATCGCGGAGATCGAGGAGGAATCGGCGTGAGGGCCATGATCCTGGGCGCCGGCTTGGGCACCCGACTGCGGCCCCTCACGGACCTGCGGCCCAAGCCCGCCCTGCCCGTCCGCGGGCTACCGGTGCTCGCGTACACGCTGGCGCTGCTGGCCCGCCACGGCGTGCGCGAGGTGGCGATCAACCTGCACCACCTGCCGGACCAGGTGCGCGAGGCCGCCGAACGCTACAGGCCCGAAGGCATGACGCTGCACTTCTCCCACGAGCGGGAGCTGCTGGGCACCGGCGGCGGGCTGCGCCAGCTGGCCGCCTTCCTGCGCGAGAGCGACCCCTGCCTGGTGCTGGCGGGCGACATGATCCTGGACGCGGACCTGGAGCGGCTGCTGGCGCACCAGCGCGATCGTGAGGACTCGGTAACGCTGCTGTTGCGGGCCGATCCCCGCGCTGCGAACTTCGGAACGATCGGAATCGATTCGGGGGGATGTGTCCGGCGGATCGCCGGCCGATTCGATCTGGGGGGCGAAGCGAGCTCCGGCGTGTACGTACACGCGACGGTGGTGCGGGCCGACGCACTCGACGGCCTGCCCCCGAAGCGAAGCTTCGGCCACCTGGACGACTGGCTGATGCCGCGGCTCGCCGCGGGAGCGACCGATGTAGGAGCACTGCTTTTGGATGCGTCCGAATGCGTGTGGGAGCCGGTGGGAACGCGTGGCGAGTACCTGGCGGCGAATCTGCGCCCCCACGCGCTGGGCTACCTGGACGCGGATGCCCGGGCGCGCGCTGAAGGTGTGCGGTTCGAGGCAGACCGGGTGATCGGCGCCGGAGCACGGATCGGCCGGGACGTCCGCCTGGAGCGAGTTGTGGTCTGGGATGGGGAGTGCGTGCCTGACGGCTTCCAGGGTAGCGACGGCGTCTTCGCGGGCGGCCGTTTCCACCCCTGCGCGGGGGCTGAGGCGAGTGCGGGAGAAGGCAATGCCTGAAGTGATCTTCGTCGGAACGAGTGATGCGTTCGGCGCCGGGGGACGGCGCCAGACCGCCATCCTGGTGCGCAGCAGCGAGGGCTCGCTGCTGCTGGACTGCGGCCCCACCACCTGTTCGGGCCTCGCGGACCTGGGGATCAGCCGGGAGGAGGTGGACGCCATCGCCATCTCCCACTACCACGGCGATCACTTCGGAGGTGTGCCGCTCTTCCTGCTGGCGGCCCGCTACGAGGACCTGCGCACCAAGCCGCTGCGCATCGTGGGTCCCCCCGGTATCGAGCAGCGCATGCGGGATCTGGCCATGGCCATGTCCCACCCGTTCGATGCCCCCGACTGGAGCTTCCCCATCGTTTTCACTGAGCTGGAGCCGGGCGTCGAAACGGGCGTCGGCCCGGCGGCCATTCGCCCGTTCGCGGTCAACCACAATCCGGACGTGCAGCCCTGCGGGTTCGCCGTCCAGGCCGACGACAAGTGCATCGTCTTCTCCGGTGACACGGGCTGGTTCGACGAGCTTCCCCAGCACGTGCAGGGAGCCGATCTGTTCATCTGCGAGTGCACCTACTACGACCGCGAGTACCCGTATCACTTCAGCTACTTGGAGCTGCAGCCACTGGTCGAGCGACTCGACGTGAAGCGCCTGATCCTCACCCACCTGGGCGGCGAGATGACCGATCTGCGCGGGCGGCTCGACATCGAGACCGCCGACGACGGCACCAAGATCGAGGTCTGAGGGCTCCGCTCCTAGAGGCGCGGCAGGCCGGAGCGCCCGGGAACCAGTTCGCCCAGGATCCGCGCTCCCGCGGCTCCGGTGGTGCGGGGCAGGTGGTTCGGGATGCCCAAGAGGGCGTTGCGGCCCATCAGCGAGAAGGCCATGGCCTCGGCGGCCGCAGCCGGAACGCCCAGCGCATCCATGGGCTCCACGGCGCTCCCGGGCAGAGCTCGGCCCAGGGCCTCCATCACGGCGGGGTTGCGAACGCCCCCGCCGCCCACCAGCAGGCGATCCGGCGCTCCTCCCAGGAAATCCCGGCACGCCGCCGCTACGGACTCGGCCGTAAAAGCCACCAGCGTGGCCAGCAGGTCATCGTCGGGCCCCTTCCAGCCCGCCGCCAGGGCCTCGGCCTCGGCCAGGCCGTAGCGCTCCCGACCCGTGGACTTGGGCGGCGCACGGCGCAGGAACGGATCGTCCAGCAGCCGGGCCAGCAGCGCCGGGTCGACCCGCCCGCGCCGAGCGCCGACGCCGTCGCGGTCGCAGCGCTCGCGGCCGCCGCTGCGCGCCGAGACCACGCCGTCCAGCAGTGCATTGGCCGGCCCGACGTCGAAGGCCACGACGTCGTCCGCCGCGGCACCGGCCGGGAGACCCGTCACGTTGGCGATGCCGCCCAGATTGAGCACGACGCGGCGCTCATCGGGCGCAGCCATCAGTGCGTGGTGGAAGAAGGGCGCCAGCGGGGCGCCCTCGCCTCCGGCGGCCACATCGCGCGGCCGGAAGTCCGCCACCGTTGCCAGTCCCGTGCGCTCGGCGATCACCGAGGGATCCCCGATCTGCAGCGTGGCGCGCAGCTCGGGATGATGGGCCACGGTCTGGCCGTGGGAGGCCACGGCCTGGACCTCCTCCAGCGCCAGATCGGCCTGGGCGGCCACCGCCGCGGCCACGCTCGCGAAGCGCTCGCCCAGCTCCACGTCCAGGACGGCCAGCTCACGGAGCGCCATGCCGGCCTCGACCCTCCCGGCCGCCAGGGCATGGATGCGCTGCTGCAGCTCGCCCGCCAGCGGCTCCTCGCGGAAGGCCAGCAGCCGAAACGGGCGCACAGCCGGCCCGTCGGGCCACTCCACCAGGGCCGCATCCACGGCGTCGGCCGAGGTGCCCGACATCAGCCCGATCACGCGCACGCGCGCAGCATAGACCGTTGACAGCCCTGGGGCGCGCCCCGATATTCCGCGGCCCGTCCCCCACGCTCCAGGAGCCTCCCAACCATGACCGACGACTCGCGCGCCCAGGGCGGAATGATCTGCGTCGCCGTGGTGGTGGTAGGAGCCCTCTTCGCCGTGGGCCTGCTGCGGGAGAGCTACTGGGCCCTGGCGCTTCCCGTGGCCACCCTGACCTTCTTCGGCCTGGGGCTGGCCTTCTGGGTGGGCTGGACCATCGCCACGATCCAGGTCGAGCCGGAGCCCGAGGTCGGCGACGAGCCGGAGGTGCCGCCCTCGGAGGGGGCGGCCTAGTAGGAGCCCGACCCAAGATGGAGCACACCGTCCGGACGCCGATCCATCCGCGCTGGCTGCGTTGCGCTCCTTGCGCCGTAGCAGCGGCTATGGCTCAGTCGCGCGCCTTGCCAGCGCGGCGTCTCGACGGCCGGACCGGCGCACTCCCTCTTGGGTCAGGCTCCTAGCCGTGCGCATCGCGCTCCTCACCTATCGCGGGAACATGTACTGCGGCGGCCAGGGCATCTACGCCGCCCACCTGGCCCGC
>CAMYOO010000170.1 GCA_947260035.1 uncultured delta proteobacterium | reverse complement strand
TCAGCGTCGTCTTCCCATGGTCCACGTGACCAATCGTCCCCACGTTCACGTGGGGCTTCGTGCGCTCGAACTTCGCCTTCGCCATCTTCCTCGCCTCTCTCTAACGCGCCACGATTTGGTCCGACGCGCTGGCCGGAACCTGGGCATAGTGCGAAAACTGCATCGTGTAGGTCGCGCGCCCCTGAGTCATGGAGCGCAGGTTGTTCACGTATCCGAACATGGTGGCCAGCGGCACCTCGGCCGCGATCACGCGGGCGTTGGCGCGCAGATCCAAGCCGGTGATCTGGCCGCGCCGGCTGTTGAGGTCACCCTGCACGGCGCCGAGGAACTCCTCGGGCGTCACCACCTCCACCGCCATCAGCGGCTCCAGCAGCACCGGGCCCGCCCGGCGCATGGCCTCCTTCATGGCCAGCGAGCCCGCGATCTTGAAGGAGCGCTCGGAGGAATCCACGTCGTGGGACTGGCCGTCCACCAGGCGCACGCGCAGGTCCACCACCGGGTAGCCGGAGAGCTCGCCGCTCTGGCCGGCCTCTTCGCAGCCCTGGCGGACGGCGGGGATGAACTCCGTGGGCACGCGGCCGCCCTTCACCTTGCTCTCGAAGAAGAAGCCGCTGCCCGGCTCGCCCGGCTCGAGCTCGATCTTCACCACGCCATAGTCGCCGGAGCCGCCGCTCTGCTTGATGTAGCGGCCCTCGGCCTTGACGGCCTTGGTGATGGTCTCCTTGTACGCCACCTGGGGACGACCCACGTTGGCGCTGACCTGGAACTCGCGCAGCAGCCGGTCGGTGATGATCTCCAGGTGCAGCTCGCCCATGCCGGAGATCAGCGTCTGGGCGGTCTCGGGATCCACGGTCACGCGGAAGGACGGATCTTCCTGGGCCAGCCGTTCCAACGACGTGGCCAGGCGATCCATGTCGGCCTTGGTCTTGGGCTCGATCGCGATGGAGATGACGGGCTCCGGGAACTCCAGGGCCTCGAGCAGCACCGGGCGGTGCGGATCGCACAGCGTCTCGCCGGTGGACACGGCCTTGAGACCCACCACGGCGGCGATGTCGCCGGCGTGAATCTCCTCCACGTCCTCGCGCTTGTTGGCGTGCATCATGAGGATGCGGCCGATGCGCTCCTTGCGGTCGCGGCTGGCGTTGATCACCTGCTGGCCGCTCTTGGCGGTGCCCGAGTAGACACGCAGGTAGGTCAGGTTGCCCACGTGCTTGTCGCTCATGATCTTGAAGGCCAGCGCGCTGAACGGCTCGTCGGTGGCGGCCTTGAGCACCACGGTGCCGCCCTTCTTGCCCGTGGACTGCACCTCGATCGGCGGCACGTCCAGGGGCGAAGGCAAGTACTCGACGATGGCGTCGAGCAGCGGCTGCACGCCCTTGTTCTTGAAAGCCGAACCGCACAGCACCGGCACGACCTTGTTCTCCAGGGTGGCCTGGCGCAGGGCCTTGCGGATCTGGTCCGGCGAGACCGGCTCGCCCTCCAGGTACCGGGCCATCAGGGCCTCGTCCACGTCGGCGGCCGCCTCCAGCACGCGCTCGCGGCAGGCGTCGATCTCCGCGCGAAGCTCCTCCGGCGGGTCTTCCTCGTGGAACTCGGCGCCCAGGCTGCTGTCGTCCCAGATGATCGCGCGCTCGCGGATCACGTCGACCACGCCCCGGAACCCGTCCTCGGAGCCCACCGGGATCTGGATCGGCACCGCGTTGGCGCCCAGGCGGTCGCGGATCATGTCCACCACGTGCGGGAAGTCCGAGCCGACCCGGTCCATCTTGTTGACGAACGAGATGCGCGGCACGCCGTACTTGTCGGCCTGACGCCACACCGTCTCCGACTGGGGCTCGACGCCGCCCACGGCACAGAACACCGCCACCGCGCCGTCCAGCACGCGCAGGGACCGCTCCACCTCGATGGTGAAATCCACATGTCCGGGGGTGTCGATGATGTTCACTCGGTGATCGTTCCAGAAGCAGGTCGTGGCGGCGGACGTGATCGTGATGCCCCGCTCCTGCTCCTGCTCCATCCAGTCCATGGTGGCCGAGCCCTCGTGGACCTCGCCCATCTTGTACGTCTTGCCTGTGTAGAAGAGGATCCGCTCGGTCGTCGTGGTCTTCCCGGCATCGATGTGGGCCATGATGCCGATGTTCCTGGTTCTCTCGAGCGGGGTCCGCAACATGACCGTGTGCCCGTCAGGGCCTCCCTACCACCGGTAGTGGGCGAACGCCTTGTTGGCGTCGGCCATGCGGTGGGTGTCCTCGCGCTTCTTCACACTGTCGCCGCGCTCGTTGGCCGCGTCGATGATCTCGTCGGCCAGCTTCTCGCGCATGCTCTTGCCGGAACGGGCGCGGGCGTAGTCGGCCAACCAGCGCATGGCCAGCGAGGTGGCGCGCTCGGGGCGCACCTCGATCGGCACCTGGTAGGTCGCGCCGCCGACACGCCTCGACTTCACCTCGAGCCGCGGCCGCACGTTGTCCAGCGCCCGCCGGAACATGGCCAGCGGGTCGTTGCGGGTCTTCCCCTCGATGAGCTCGAAAGACCCGTACAGGATGTGCTCGGCGGTGCTCTTCTTGCCGTCCTTCATGAGGACGTTCACGAAGCGCGTCACCATCCGGTCCTGGTACTTGGGATCCGGAAGCACCTTGCGCTTGGGCACTTCTCGACGTCGGGGCATCGTTCCTCGTCCTGCCGGCCCATGATGGGCCGCGACACGAACAGCCTCCCCGACACCGTCTGGCGCCGGGGCGGCCATCTGCAAAAGCCTACTTGGGCCGCTTGGCACCGTACTTCGAGCGGCGCTGGGCCCGGTCCGCCACGCCCGTGGCGTCGAGTGAACCGCGCACGATGTGGTAGCGAACACCCGGGAGGTCCTTGACGCGGCCGCCGCGCACCAGGACCACGGAGTGCTCCTGGAGCGTGTGACCCACGCCGGGGATGTATGCGTTCACCTCACGCCCGTTGGTCAGCCGCACGCGCGCCACCTTGCGGAGCGCCGAGTTCGGCTTCTTCGGAGTCGTGGTGAACACGCGCAAGCATACGGCGCGCTTCTGCGGAGAGCTCTCCAGGTCGGCGGACTTGGAGCGCTTGCGCTGTTGCACGCGGCCCTTGCGAATCAGCTGCTGAATCGTCGGCATGTGTGTGTTGCCCGCTGCGTCCGCACGCACTGCGTCGAACGAAGCCCAAGGGAAAAGCCTCCCCCTGGGTCCCGTCCGGGCGGCGCAGAGACCGGAGACACGGTGCCTCGGGTGCCCTCTACGACTCCCCGGACGAGCCGCACTCAGGGGTGGGCTTGTCCGCGAAAAACCGCCGTATCCTAGCGGGCTTGGACCCTCTGTCAACGCGTTGGGGAGGGCCCGGGAAGCGACCGGACGGCCGCCCCCAGGGGACTCCCATCAGCTCTCGATCGGCTCGCTGACGCTGCCCGGAGCCGCCACGATGGGGGCTTCGCCGGGGACCGGCTCGGCGCCGCCCAGGGCGGCGGCGGGGCTCCCCGTCTCCTCGATCAGCCCGCCCTCTTCCTCGCCGCCCTGCAGGACGTCGTCGGGGGCATCGATCTGGATCCCGATGTTCTTGTAGCGGGCCAGGCCGGTCCCGGCGGGGATCAGGCGACCCATGATCACGTTCTCCTTGAGGCCGTACAGGTGGTCGGTCTTGCCCCAGATGGACGCCTCGGTGAGCACCTTGGTGGTCTCCTGGAAGGAGGCCGCCGAGATGAAGGAGTCGGTGGAGAGCGAAGCCTTGGTGATGCCGAGCAGCAGCGGCTCGGCAATCGCCGGCTGGCGCCCCTCGTCCAGCAGCCGCGCGTTCTCCGACTCGAAGATCTGCTTCTCGACCTGCTCACCCACCAGGAACTCGGTGTCCCCGACCTCCTTGATGCGCACCCGGCGCAGCATCTGGCGAACGATCACCTCGATGTGCTTGTCGTTGATCTTCACGCCCTGGAGGCGGTAGACCTCCTGCACCTGGTCCACCATCCAGCTCGAGAGCTCCGTCTCACCCTTGATCTTCAGGATGTCGTGCGGGTTCTCGGAGCCGTCCATCAGGGCCTCGCCGGCCCGCACGTGATCACCCTCGTGCACCGCGATGTGCTTGCCCTTGGGGATCAGATACTCCTTCGGCTCGGCGCCCTCTACGTCGGGCGTGACGTACACGCGGCGCTTGCCGCGCACGTCGGTGCGCCTCGAAGAGCTCCGCCACGCGGGGCAGACCGCCGGTGATGTCCTTGGTCTTGGTGGTCTCGCGCGGGATCTTGGCCACCACGTCGCCGGCCGAGAGCGCAGCGCCCTCGGTGACCACCACGTGAGCTCCCACCGGGAGCAGCGCGCGTGAGAGCGTCGTGGCGTCCTCGCCCTTGATCGAAATGCGCGGCCGCAGGTCCGGGTCCTTGGACTCGCGGATCACCTTGGAGGACATGCCGGTGAACTCGTCCACCTGCTCCTGCATGGTTACGCCCTCGATGATGTCCCCGAACTTCACCGTTCCGGCCACCTCTGTGAGGATGGCGTTGGAGAAGGGGTCCCACTCCAGCAGCACCGCTCCGGACTCCACCGCTTCGCCTTCGCCCACTTTGACGATGGCGCCGTAGACGACGGGATGGCGCTCGCGCTCACGGCCTGTGGCGTCGTAGACGCCGATCTCGCCGTTGCGGCTCATGGCCACGCGCTGTCCCTGGGCGTTCTCCACGCAGCGCACGTTGTGGTACTTGACCTGGCCTTCGCTCACCGCCTCGGCATGAGACGCCTCGGCCCGCCGGGTGGCGGCGCCACCGATGTGGAAGGTCCGCATCGTGAGCTGGGTGCCGGGCTCGCCGATGGACTGAGCCGCGATCACACCGATCGCCTCGCCCAGGTTGACCATCTCGCCCCGGGACAGGTCGCGCCCGTAGCACTTCACGCACACGCCCCGGCGCGTCTCGCAGGTCAGCACCGAGCGGATCATGACCCGCTCGATTCCGGCGTCCTCGATGATCCGGACCTTGTCCTCGTCGATCTCGTCGCCCGCCGCGACGAGCACTTCGTCGGTGAGCGGGTCGCGGATGTCCTCCAGGGCCGTGCGGCCCAGGATGCGCTCGCCGATCGGCTCGATGATCTCGCCACCCTCCACCAGGGGGCCGGCCTCGATTCCCTCGCCCGCGCCGCAGTCCCCCAGACGGATGATCATGTCCTGGGACACGTCCACCAGCCGGCGGGTCAGGTAGCCCGAGTTGGCCGTCTTGAGAGCCGTGTCAGCCAGGCCCTTGCGCGCACCGTGGGTCGAGATGAAGTACTGGAGGACCGACAGGCCTTCGCGGAAGTTCGACGTGATGGGCGTCTCGATGATCTCGCCGGAGGGCTTGGCCATCAGCCCGCGCATGCCGGCGAGCTGACGGATCTGCTGCGCGGATCCCCGGGCGCCCGAGTCGGCCATCATGTAGATGGAGTTGAAGCTCGGAATCGTCTTCTCGTTGCCCTCGCTGTCGACGATCACGTCCGTGCCCAGACGATCGAGCATCTGCGCTGCCACCTGCTCCGTGGTCTGCGCCCAGATGTCGATCACCTTGTTGTACCGCTCACCGTCGGTGATCAGACCGTCCTGGTACTGCTGCTCGATCTCTGCGACCTGGGAGTTCGCGTCACCCAGGAACTGCTCCTTGTCGCTGGGGATCTGCATGTCGTCCAGGCAGATCGAGATGCCGGCCTGGGTGGCCGCCTGGTAGCCCAGGGAACGCACGCGATCGGCCAGGATCACGGTGGCCTTGCTGCCGAGGCGCCGATAGCACTGGTCGATCAGCTCGCCCAGCGCCTTCTTGTCCATGACCTGGTTGATGATCTCGAAGGGAATCTCGTCCGGCACGATGTCGTTCAGCAGGATCCGGCCCGGCGTGGTGTCCGCCAGGACACCGTCCATGCGCACCTGGATGGCCGCCTGCAGGTCCAGCTCGCCCGAGTCGTAGGCCATGCGGACCTCGTGGGAGCCGGAGAAGCGCATGCCCTCGCCCCGGGAACCGGGTCGCTCGCGAGTCATGTAGTAGCAGCCCAGCACGATGTCCTGGGTGGGTCCGATGATCGGGCGGCCCGTCGCCGGGGACAGGATGTTGTTGGTGCTCATCATGAGCACCCGGGCCTCGATCTGCGCCTCCACGGACAGCGGCACGTGCACCGCCATCTGGTCCCCGTCGAAGTCGGCGTTGAATGCGGCGCAGACCAGCGGATGCAGCTGAATCGCCTTGCCGTCGATGAGCAGGGGCTCGAAAGCCTGGATTCCAAGCCGGTGCAGGGTGGGCGCCCGGTTCAGCATGACCGGGTGCTCCTGCACCACCTCCGCGAGGATGTCCCAGACTTCGGGCCGCTCCTTCTCCACCATCTTCTTGGCGGCCTTGATGGTGGTTACGTAGCCGCGCTGCTCGAGCTTGGAGTAGATGAAGGGCTTGAACAGCTCCAGCGCCATGCGCGTGGGCAGCCCGCACTGGTGCAGGCGCAGCTCGGGACCGACCACGATCACCGAGCGGCCCGAGTAGTCCACGCGCTTGCCCAGCAGGTTCTGGCGGAAGCGCCCGGACTTGCCCTTGAGCATGTCCGACAGCGACTTCAGCGGCCGCTTGCTGGGGCCCGTGATCACCTTGCCGCGGCGCCCGTTGTCGAAGAGCGCGTCCACCGCCTCCTGAAGCATGCGCTTCTCGTTGCGGATGATCACCTCCGGAGCGTTCAGCTCCTGGAGGCGCTTGAGGCGGTTGTTGCGGTTGATGACCCGGCGATACAGGTCGTTGAGGTCGCTGGTGGCGAAGCGCCCGCCGTCCAGCGGAACCAGCGGCCGCAGGTCCGGCGGAATCACCGGAACCACCTCCAGGATCATGTGCTCGGGTGAGTTGCCCGACTCGCGGAAGGCCTCGAGCACCTTGAGCCGCTTGGCCAGCTTCTTGCGCTTGGCCTCGCTGGTGGCCTCCTTCATCTCCTGGCGCAGCTCGGCCGACTCCTTCTCCACGTCGATGCTGCCCAGCATCTCGCGGACCGCCTCGGCGCCGATGCCGTACTCGAAGGCGTCGCGACCGTACTCTTCCCGAGCCTCGGCCAGGCGCTCGTCGTTGAGCAGCTCGCCCCGGCGCAGATCGGTTTCCAGGGGGTCGATGACGATGTGCGACTCGAAGTAGAGCACCCGCTCCAGGTCACGGAGCGACACCTCGAGGATGTTGCCGATGCGCGACGGCAGCGACTTGAGGAACCAGATATGGGCCACCGGCGTCGCCAGCATGATGTGGCCCACGGTGCTTCATGCGCTTGTACTTGCCGCAGTTGCACTCGTAGTCCTTGACCGGACCGAAGATCTTGGCGCAGAAGAGCCCGTCGCGTTCCGGCTTGAAGGTCCGGTAGTTGATGGTCTCCGGCTTCTTCACTTCGCCGAACGACCACTCCCGAATCTTCTCGGGGGAGGCGATGGAAATCCGCAGGGCGTTGAACGCCAACGGATCCTTGGGCTTCTCAAACAAGTTGTAGAGGTCGCGCAATGCGGTCTCCTCCTTAGTTCGTTTCTTCGAGGAGCTCGACGTCCAGGCCCAGGGCCTGCAGCTCCTTCACAAGTACGTTGAAGCTCTCGGGCAGCCCGGGCTCGAGCGAGCACTCACCCTTCACGATCGACTCGTAGATCCGCGTCCGACCCAGTACATCGTCGGACTTGACGGTGAGGAACTCCTGCAACGCGAACGCAGCGCCGTAGGCCTCCAGGGCCCAGACCTCCATCTCGCCCAGACGCTGACCGCCGAACTGGGCCTTGCCGCCCAGCGGCTGCTGGGTGACCAGGCTGTAGGGACCGATGGACCGTGCGTGGATCTTGTCGTCGGCCAGGTGGTGCAGCTTCAGCATGTAGAGGATGCCGACGGTCACATCCGTGTCGAAGGGCTCACCGCTGCGCCCGTCGAACAGCACGGTCTGCCCGTTGGTGGGCAGGTCCGCACGCTCGAGCTCGGCCTTGATCTCGTCTTCCTTGGCTCCGTCGAAGACCGCCGTGGCCATGTGCACGCCGCGGCGGGCCTGATGGGCCAGATCGCGAATCGTCTCTTCGGAGGCCTCGTCCAGCAGCTTGGCGATCCGCTCGTCGGCGTAGGCTTCCTTGAGCCGCTGGCGCAGGGCCGCCGGGTCGCCGGCGCGGCGAGCGAGCTCGCCGATCTGGGCGCCCAGCCCGCGTGCCGCCCAGCCCAGGTGGGTTTCCAGGATCTGCCCGATGTTCATGCGCGAGGGCACACCCAGCGGATTCAGCACGATGTCCACGGGGGTTCCGTCCGACGTGTAGGGCATGTCCTCCTCGGGCAGGATCCGCGAGATGACGCCCTTGTTGCCGTGGCGGCCCGCCATCTTGTCACCCACCGAGAGCTTGCGCTTGATGGCCACGTAGACCTTGACCATCTTGAAGACGCCCGGCGGCAGCTCGTCGCCCTTGCGCAGCCGCGCGATCTTCTCGTCGAAGACGGCCTTGATCACGCCGGCCTGCTCGTCGACGCCCGCCAGCAGGCGGTCGATCTTCTCCTGGACCTTGGCGTCGGAGACCTGGATGTCCCGCCACTTGCGGCGCGGGATGTCGGCCAGGATCTCCTCCTGGATCGTGTCGCCGGACTGGAGCCACTCCTCCCGACGGCGCTCATCGGCGACGCGGTTGGCGGCCTTCTTCCCGACGATGAGCTGACGCATGCGGTTCAGGGCGCTGTCGCGGACGATGCGGGTCTCGTCCTCCTGGTCCTTGCGAAGGCGCTCGACCTCGGCCTCCTCGATGGCCCGGGCGCGCTCGTCCTTCTCCACCCCGCGCCGCGAGAACACCTGGGCCCCGATCACTGTGCCCGACACGCCCGGCGGAACCCGCAGCGAGGTGTCGCGGACGTCTCCGGCCTTCTCGCCGAAGATGGCGCGCAGGAGACGCTCCTCTGGAGAGAGCTGGGTTTCGCCCTTGGGCGTGATCTTGCCCACCATGATGTCGTCGGCCTGGACCTCGGCGCCGATGCGCACGATGCCCGCCTCGTCGAGATCCTTGAGCGCTTCCTCACCCACGTTGGGGATGTCGCGGGTGATCTCCTCCTTGCCCAGCTTCGTATCGCGGGCAACGCACTCGAACTCCTCGATGTGCACGGAGGTGAAGATGTCCTCCTTCACCACCCGTTCGGAGATCAGGATCGAGTCCTCGAAGTTGTACCCGCCCCAGGGCATGAAGGCGACGAGCACGTTGCGGCCCAGGGCCAGCTCGCCGAAGTCCGTAGCCGGGCCGTCGGCAATCACCTGCCCCTTCCGCACGCGATCGCCCGGGCGGACGATGGGCTTCTGGTTGATGCAGGTGTTCTGGTTGGAGCGCTGGTACTTGATGAGGTTGATGATGTCGACGTTGGTGGACGCGCCGTCCTCCTCGTCGGGCTTGATCACGATCCGCGCGGCGTCCACCGACTCCACCGCGCCGTCGCGCTTGGCGACGACGGTGACGCCGGAGTCGCGGGCGACCACGGCCTCCATGCCGGTCCCCACCAGCGGCGCCTCGGTCCGCATCAGCGGGACCGCCTGGCGCTGCATGTTGGAGCCCATCAGCGCGCGGTTGGCGTCGTCGTTCTCGAGGAACGGAATCAGGGACGCGGCCACCGAGACCAGCTGGTTGGGCGAGACGTCCATCATCTGGACTTCGTCCGGGGGCAGCATGGTGAACTCGCCCGTCTTCCGGCAGGAGACCGCTTCGCGGGAGAAGGTCCCGCTGTCGTCCACCGGCGCGTTGGCCTGTGCAATGGCCAGCCGCTCCTCTTCCAGGGCGGAGAGGTACTTGACCTCGTTGGTGATCTTGCCGTCGTCGACCACGCGGTAGGGCGTCTCGATGAAGCCGTAGCCGTTCACCCGGGCGAACGTGGACAGCGACGCGATCAGGCCGATGTTGGGCCCTTCCGGCGTCTCGATCGGGCAGATGCGGCCATAGTGGGTCGGGTGTACGTCGCGCACCTCGAAGCCGGCGCGCTCGCGGGTCAGACCGCCCGGTCCCAGGGCCGAGAGCCGACGCTTGTGGGTCACCGCCGACAGGGGGTTGGTCTGGTCCATGAACTGGGAGAGCTGGCTGGACCCGAAGAACTCCTTGATGACCGCCGAGACGGGCTTGGAGTTGATCAGGTCGTGGGGCATCAGCGTCTCGATCTCCTGGAGCGACATGCGCTCCTTGATCGCGCGCTCCATGCGCACCAGACCGATCCGGTACTGGTTCTCCAGCAGCTCACCCACCACGCGTACGCGACGGTTGCCCAGGTGGTCGATGTCGTCGATACGCTTGTCCGGGTCCTGGCCGTACTTCAGCTCGACCAGGTACTTGACCGCTTCGAGGATGTCGCCGCGCCGCAGGGTGGGCATCTCGCCCAGCGGAATCTCCTCGCGGGGCCCACTGGCGCCCAGCGGGTAGAACTCCACGCGCTCGTCCGGCGAGAAGCCCAGCTTGTGGTTCATCTTGAGACGCCCCACCCGCGAGAGGTCGTAGCGCTCCGGATTGAAGAACAGGTTGTTGAAGACGTTGGTCGCCGTCTCCAGCGTGGGCGGATCACCCGGGCGCAGGCGGCGATAGATGTCGATGATCGCCTCTTCCTGGGTGACGGTCTTGTCCTGGAGCAGGGTGTCGCGCAGGGCGGTCCCCACCAGGATCGGATCCAGGTAGAGAAGCGGGAACTCGTCGATGCCGCGAGCCTTGAGCTCGTCCACGTGCTCCTGGGTGATCTCCTCGTTGCACTCGACGATCACCTCGCCGGTGTTCTCATCCACGATGTCGATGGGCACCACGCGCTTGACGCCGTCCTCGCGGACGATGTCCTCGGGCCCGACCTGGATCCACTCGATGCCCGCCTCGCCGATGCGGCGCACCGCGGCCCGAGTGAACTTGCGATCCTTGCGGACCAGGCTCGTGCCCTTGCCGTCCTTGACGTCGCGGGTGCAGCGCTGGCCTTCCAGGAGCTCGGGGACCACCTTCTTCATGACCTTGCGGCCATCGAGGCGAATCGTCTCCGGGGTGTAGAAGAAGTTGAGCAGCTCCTCGTCCGTGTAGCCCAGGGCCTTCAGCAGCACCGTGGCGAAGATCTTGCGGCGCCGGTCGATGCGGACGTAGAGCAGGTCCTTGTGGTCGAACTCGATGTCGAGCCAGGAGCCCCGGTAGGGGATCACCCGGCAGGAGTAGATCTTGCGGCCGGCGGCGCTGACCGTGGTGGAGGTGTTGGCGTCGAAGAAGATGCCCGGCGAGCGGTGGAGCTGGGAGACGATGACCCGCTCGGTGCCGTTGATGATGAAGGTGCCGTTGTCGGTCATGATCGGGATTTCCCCGAAGTAGACCTCCTGCTCCTTCACGTCGCGGATGCTCTGAGCGCCCGCCGAGGAGTCCCACGCCACCAGGCGGATGGTCACCTTGAACGGCGCCGCGTAGGTCATGCCCCGCTGGAGGCACTCCTGCACGTCGTACTTGGGCGCTTCGAGGGTGTAGCCGACGAACTCCAGCGACGCGGTGTCGTTGAAGTCCTTGATCGGAAAGACCGAGTTGAACACGGCCTGAAGCCCGACGTTCTCGCGCTTTTCCTGCTCGACTCGGAGCTGGAGGAAGCGCTCGAACGACTGCTTCTGGATGTCGATCAGATTCGGGATCTCGAGGATCGACGGAATCTTTGCGAACGATCGGCGAAGACGGGGATCATTGTCGGGAGACAGCATCTCGGTCACGGCTGGGGTGGCCCTCCGGGCTGCAGGTTGCAGAGAGGATCTGCAGAAGGGCGGCGCGTCCACGAGGAAGCGCACCGCCCTCGGAAACGGAGCCGTTACTTGATGTCGGCCTGCCCGCCGGCGGCCTCGATCTGCTCCTTGAGCTTGGCCGCCTCGTCCTTGGCCACGGCCTCCTTGATCGCCTTGGGCGCGCTCTCGACGAGCTCCTTGGCCTCCTTGAGGCCCAGACCGGTAATGGCCCGCACCTCCTTGATGACCTGGATCTTCTTGTCGCCCGAGGAGATCAGGATGACGTCGAACTCATCCTTCTCCTCGGCGGCGGCAGCGCCCTCACCCGGCGCAGCAGCGGCCATGGCCATGGGAGCGGCGGCGGTCACGCCCCACTTCTCCTCCAGGAGCTTCGCCAGATCAGCCGCCTCCATGACGCTGAGGCTGGAGAGCTGATCGACAATCGTGTTCAAGTCCGCCATTGGGCTTGACCTCTTTCTCGGAAAAGGGGCGAGCGAAGCTCGCCCGGTTGACGAAAAAACTCGGGCAACCGCGTCAGGACGCGGCCCCGGACTCCTCAATCTGCGCGCGGCGCGCATCCACCAAGCGAGCGAGCTGCGAGGCCGGTGCCAGCACCAGCTGCGCCACCTTCTGGGCGGGCGCCTGGATCAGGCCCACCAGCTTGCTGCGCAGTTCGTCCAGCGACGGCAGTGTCGCCAGCTGGGCGATCTCATCGCCGTTGATGGCCCGCCCATCGAGAACACCGCCACGAAGCTCGAAGACCTCGTGCGCCTTGGCGAAGTCCACCATGATCTTGGCCAGACCGATGGGATCCCCGTAGGACAGGGCCACCGCGGTCGGGCCCTGGAACTGCTCGGCGATCAATTCCGCGGGGCCGCCTTCGGCGGCCCGGCGCAGCAGGCTGTTCTTGGCGACGTGATACTCGTACTCTTCCTCGCCGGAGCGGATCTTGCCGCGCAGGCTGTTGATCGACTGCACGTCGATCCCGCGGTAGTCGGCCACGATCACACTGGTGGCCTTCCCGAGCTTCTCTCGAAGCTCCTCGACCTGCTCTTGCTTCTGCGCTCGCGTGAGCATCTTCGCTTCCCCTACGCAGCCTTCGCTTGGCCGGCGTTGGACGGATCGACCCGTACGCCGGGGCCCATGGTGCTGCTGATCGAGATCTTCTTGAGGTAGGTGCCCTTGGCCACCGCGGGCTTGGCGCGGATGATCACATCGATCAGCGCCGCCGCGTTCTCCACGATCTGGACGGCGTCGAAAGAGAGCTTTCCGACGGCCACGTGGACGATCCCGGCCTTGTCGACCCGGTACTCCACCTTGCCGGACTTCTGCTCCTGCACGGCCTGGCCCACGTCCATGGTAACGGTCCCGAGCTTCGGGTTCGGCATCAGCCCGCGCGGCCCCAGGACCTTACCCAGCCGGCCCACCACGCCCATCATGTCGGGAGTGGCGATGGCCCGGTCGAACTCAAGCCAGTTCTCGTCCTGGATCTTCTTGGCCAGGTCCTCGGCGCCCACTTCGTCGGCGCCGGCTTCCCGAGCTTCCTTCTCCTTGTCGCCCTTGGCGAAGACGATGACCCGCACACTCTTGCCCACGCCGTGGGGCAGCACGATGGCGCCGCGCACCATCTGGTCGGCATGCTTCGGATCGACGCCCAGGTTGATGGCCAGCTCCACGCTCTCGTCGAACTTGGGGGCGGGGAAGCTCTTCAGGAGCGCCACCGCCTCTTCCAGCGAGTAGAGCCGATCGCGGTCCACCTGCCCCGTGGCCTCTTTGAAACGCTTGCTCTGGCCCATCAGCCCTCTACCTCGATGCCCATGGAGCGCGCCGTGCCGGCCACGATCTTCATGGCCGCGTCCACGTCGTGCGCGTTCAGATCCGGGCGCTTGATCTCCGCGATCTCGCGGACCTGCGCCTCGGTCACCTTGCCCACCTTCTCGCGGTTGGGTTCACCCGAGCCCTTGGCAATCTTGGCGGCCTTCTTGAGCAACACCGCGGCAGGCGGGGTCTTGAGCTCGAAGGTGAACGAGCGATCCGCGTAGATCGTGATGATCGCCGGGATGATCAGCCCCGCCTGGTCCTGGGTGCGCGCATTGTACGCCTTGCAGAACTCCATGATGTTGACGCCGTGCTGGCCGAGCGCCGGACCCACGGGCGGCGAGGGATTCGCCTGCCCGGCGGGGCACTGCAGCTTCACGATTGCCATCACTTTCTTCGCCACGGGAAACCTCTACGCCTTCTCGAGCTGCGTGTAGTCCAGCTCAACCGGGGTGGCGCGACCGAACACCTGCACCATCACCCGGACCTTTTCCTTGTCGGGACGGACCTCGTCGACGAAGCCCTGGAAGTTGGCGAACGGGCCGCTGACAACGCGGACGTTCTCCCCTTCCTCGAAACGGATCTTGGGCTTGGGCTTGGCCGCCCCCTCTTGAATCTGCCGTGTCATCCGCGCGACTTCGTCGTCGTCGATGGGCGGCGGGTTGGTGCCGCCGCCGACGAAGCCGGTGATCTTGGGCGTATCCTTGACGATGTGCCAGGTCTCGTCGTTGAGCTCCATGTGCACCAGGATGTACCCGGGGAAGAACTTGCGCTTCGAGGTCTTGCGCTCGCCGCCCTTGGCCATCTCGACCACGGTCTCCTCCGGGATCAGGATCTCGTCGAAGAGATCCTCCCGGCTGAGCGCCTTGGCGCGATCGAGGAGGGCCTGCTTGGCCTTGCCCTCGTGCCCCGAGTACGTGTGGACGATGTACCACTTCTTCGACATGAGTCCCCGGTTCGAGTACCGCCCCTAGGGCAGCAGAAGCCGCATCATCTGATTCAACGCGAAGTCCACGACGCCCAGGACCAGCGTCATGACGCTAACGACGACGATCACGCCGATCGTCCCACCCACGTATTCCTTCTGCGTGGGCCAGGTGACCTTGCGGTACTCGTTCCGTACCTCCCCGACGTATTGACGCGCATCGCCGATCCAATTTGCCGGATTCGCGGCCACTCGTTTCAGCTCCCGTTCTTTTCGTCTGTGCTGGCAGGCGCGGAGGGACTCGAACCCCCAACCCCCGGTTTTGGAGACCGGTGCACTACCAGTTGTGCTACGCGCCTAGCTTCTATTCGAGGATGTCGCTGACGACGCCGGCACCCACGGTGCGGCCGCCTTCTCGGATGGCGAAGCGAAGCTCCTTGTCCATCGCGATGGGCGTGATCAG
>CAMYOO010000169.1 GCA_947260035.1 uncultured delta proteobacterium | reverse complement strand
GGTGCACATGCCCGTCCGCGTCGCTGCGATCGCCCTGCTCTCCCTCCTGCTGATCGCGCCCTTGGGCAAGTGCTGGCGAGACGGGTCGGTGCAGCAGCGAAACGCCTCGATCCCCGCACAACTGGAAGCCAACATGCCCGGCGCCCCCGGCGTGACGCCCCCCGCCAAGCTGGAGGCGCGGCTGGGCCCCGACCCGGACCTGAACCAGGTCAGCTACGTGCGCACCTGGCGCCGTCCCACCGAGGCCGGCGACCTGGGCCGGCCCGAGGTGGTGATCATCCTGATCCCGGGCTTCCTGGGCGGCGCCACCACCTTCGATCCGCTGGCCCGCGACCTGGCGCAGGAGAGCAACGGCCGCATCTCCGTCTGAGCGGTGGACCGACGCCCCAACCAGCTGGAGGACCAGCTCGGCGGCAACCACGCCCGAGACGGCGCGCAGGACGGCAACCTGGACGCGATCTTCGAAGGCGCCCAGTTCTACTACCCCGACACCAACCGCCCTCCCCTGGATGGCTTCCCCGGCGAGATCGATCTCGACATCAACCTGAACGGGATCGCGGATCCGCAGACGCCGCTCGTCGACGGGCTCGGCAACGAACGGCTGCCCATCCTCGTCACGCAAGACGATGTGCGCCCCTTCATGGCGCACTGGGGCATCGACCTCTACATGCGAGACTGGAAGCTTCTGGTGGACAAGGCCCGGGCGCTGGTGGGCGAAGACGGCGTGGTGCTGCTGGGCGGGCACTCCCAAGGAACTACGTGGGCTTCGATCTTTGCCGCCTACGACTTCGACCCCACGGGCGGCGTCGATCCGGGCCACGAGCACATCGACGGGCTGATCCTGCTGGAGGGTGGCGGCGTGCGCCCGGCCCCGTGCTCCAGCACGCTGCCGCCAGCCGATTCGACCGAGTACCTGGCGGAGATCAGCGCTCTGGAGACGCCGGGTGGACCCGACGTGTTCCTCCAGGACCTGAGCATCAACAACATCCCCGCCATCTCGCTGACCGACCTGGGCACCGTGGGGCAGGTAGCCTCCATCGCCGGCGTCTTCGATCCCAACGCACCCGCCATGATCAAAGGCACGCCGATCTTCGGCGACCGTCTGCTGGCCCTGTTCTTCTTCGCGCCCGCCACCAACCAGACCATTGCGGGCCTGTTCCTGGACGACGACTTCAGCCCCAACCCGGCGTTCCGAGCGACCATGGGCTTCAGCGACGACGCACCCAACCTGTACGGCGCGCTCGGCTCCATCTACCTGGCCGACCGCGGTGCGGGCATGCCGCCGGCGCCGCGCACCTGGAAGGACTTCAACGACCCGACGCTGCCGATCTGTGAGGCGGGAGGCACCAACGTGCCCGACGTGGGGGCCGGCTGCGCCATCAACACGGACCCCACCAACTGCGTCGAGCTGACTCCCGGCAACCCGGCCTCGGCAGTGTGCGGCGATCCCCGCGACCGCGAGGTCACGTCCATCAACAACTTCCTGCGCTCCCAGTACGAGATCAACAACGGCTTCGAGTGGTACTTCACCGCCGGCCGTGTGAGCATCCACTTCCGCTTCTGCAACGACTCCAGCGCCCTGGACGACGAGAGCCTGCTGGCCATCACCCAGAACGCCGGCGTCGACATCCCCGTACTGGGCATCGGCGGCAGCAACGGCCGGGCGCCGTCGGTGTCGAGCTTCGACACCGACGTGGGCGGCATCGCCACGGCGCCGGCCGACACCCACGTGGGCGGCATCGCCACGGCGCCGGCCGACACCCACGTGGGCGGCATCGCCACGGCGCCGGCCGACACCCACGTCTGCATCCTGGACGGCTACGCCCACGTGGACCCGCTGACGGCAGCCGACAACGAGAGAGTCGCGCTGATCCTGGACATGGTGGACGCCGTGGAGAACGACGATCCTATCTCCACCGCCCTCACCTGCCTGGGCTCGCCGCCGCCGGCTCCGGCGCCCTAGGAGCCCGACCCAAGATGGAGCATACCGTCCGGGCGCCGATCCATCTTGGGTCGGGCTCCTAGCCGTCCAGCAGCGCCAGCAGATCGTCGCGGGACAGAGACGCGGCGCGACCCGCTTCGCCCAGCGCAGCTTCGGCGAGCGCGCGCTTGCTGTCCTGGAGAGCGAGGATGCGCTCTTCGACGGTGGCCTCGGCCACCAGGCGGTAGATCACCACCGGCTTGTCCTGGCCGATGCGGTGGGCGCGATCGGCGGCCTGGTCTTCGACGGCCGGGTTCCACCACGGGTCGAGCAGCAGCACGCAGTCGGCGGCGGTGAGGTTGAGGCCGATGCCGCCGGCGCGCAGCGAGACCAGCAGCACCGGCGGGCCGTCGTCGGACTGAAAGCGCTCCACCACGCCGGCGCGGTCGCGGGTGGAGCCGTCCAGCCGCGTGAAGTCGATGCCGGCGGCGCGCAGGTGCGGCTCGGTCAGATCGAGGAACGAGGTCCACTGGGAGAAGACCAGGGACTTGTGGCCCTCGGCGACGGACTGCTCCAGCTCCTCGAGCAGCAGCTCCAGCTTCGATGAGCTCTCGGCCTGCTGACCGGGGACCAAGCCCGGGTGGCACGACGCCTGGCGCAGGCGCAGCAGCGCCTCCAGCGCCTGCATCACGTTGCCGCCGGCGCGCAGCCGCTCTACCACGGCCGGCACCGTGGCCGCGCGCACCGCGTCGTAGACGGCGCGCTCGGCCTCCGAGAGCGTGCAGTGCAGCACCACCTCGGTGCGCGGCGGCAGCTCGCGCGCCACCTGGCTCTTGCGGCGGCGCAGCACGAAGGGCCGGATCCGCTCGCGCAGGCGCGCGGCGACGCTCTCGTCCCCGTCGGCGATGGGCCGCGCGTAGCGGGCATCGAAGTCGCGGCGGCTTCCCAGCAGGCCGGGGTTGGCGAACTGGAGCTGGCTCCAGAGCTCGTCCAGGCGATTCTCCACCGGTGTTCCGGTGAGCACCATGCGAAAGCCCGCTCGCAGCGCGTGAGCCGCCTTGGCGACCTGGCTGTCCGGGTTCTTCACGTACTGGCCCTCGTCCAGGATCACCGTGTCCCAGCCCTCGGCGGTCAGCCGCTCGGCGTCCATGCGCAGGATCGCGTAGGTGGTGAGCACCACGTCGGCGTCGTCGGAGAGCTCGCGCTTGGGCCCGTGGTAGACGGACGCGCGCAACCCCGGCCGGAAGCGTGCGGTCTCGGCCGCCCAGTTGTGCAGCACGCTGGTCGGGGCCACCACCAGGGTCCTCCCGTGCAGCGAGCAGAGCGCCTGGAGCGTCTTGCCCAGTCCCATGTCGTCGGCGAGCAGGCCACCCAGGCCGACCTGGCGCAAGAACTGCAGCCAGCGCACGCCGTCGCTCTGGTAGTCGCGAAGCTCGGCCTCCAGATCGCCGGGCAGGACGGCCTCGGGCAGCGCGTCGAAGTCTTCGGCCAATGCGCGCAGACGCGCGAAGTCGGCGGGCGGCGGCTCGCCCAGGGCTTCGGCCAGGCGCGCCAGGTCGGGCACCGCCGACATCGGCAGCTCGCCGTCGGCGCCGCGCGCCGCCAGCAGATCGGCGACGCGCTCGCCCACCCGCTCCAGCCAGGGCCCCGGCGCCTCGGCGAAGCCACCTCCCTGCAGCGGCACCAGGGACTCGCCGCGGCGCCAGGCGCTCAGCACGCGAGCCGGATCCGCGCGGCGGGCCGGCACGCCGGCTTCCGCATCGCCCGGCGACCGGAACTCCAGCGACAAGCGCCTTCCCTCGATGGAAATCTTCGGCTCCAACGGCGCCACACGGCGGAAGCCGGAGTGCGCGTCGCCGGCCACGTCCACGTCGGTCCGCTCCAGGCGTTGCGCGAACCCCACCGCCTGTTCGCCGGAGAGCGTCACGCGACGGCCGGGCGCCAGCTCGAGCTCGTTCTGCAGCTTGCGCACCAGGGCGCGTTCGGCCTCCAGATCGCGCAGCGGGATGGCTCCGCCCAGCGCCACCAGCCGGCCCGCATCGACACGCGCGGTGGGCGGGTCCCCGTAGACCAGGGTGGGGAAGACGCGCAGGCTCTCTCCGTCGCGGCTCACCTCTACCCGCAGACGCGGGGGAACCCGATCGGTGGTCTGGGGCAGGCGGTCGGTTCTCACCTCCACGTGGATACGGCTTTGCAGCTCCGGCAGTGCGTCGCTCACCAGCTCCAGCGTGCGGTCGGGGCCGTAGACGCGGCCGACTGGAAGCTCCTCGAGCTCGCGTCCGGTAAGGCGCGTCTCGCCCACCGGGTGAAGCGTGTCGCCCGAAAGGATGGCGCCGTTATGGAAGCTCTCGTCGATGCTGGGCACCGGCTCCACGAAGAGGCGGAAGCCTTCGCCCGCATCCTCGACTCGGCCCTCGATGCGCAGCGGCGTGCCGGATGCGCGCACCGGTTCGTTGTCCAGCCGCACATCGGACGCCCGTTCCAGCGCCGAGAGCAGCGCCTTCAACACACCGGGAGGCAGCACACCGCGCAGCCGGCTTCCCAAGGCACGCTCGGCCTCATGGTCCTCGGGCGCAGCGCTGAACGCCGGGCCCTCGACGCGCCCGGACGCCACGCCGGCGAGGGTGGAGGTCAGTACGTGGCGGCGTCCCTTGCTCTTCACTACCCGCTCCAGCGCCAGGCGACCCTGGCTGCGTGTGAAGCGATAGGAAATGCGGCCCTCGTCGGCGGCCTCGCTCTCGAAGAGGTCGAGGCCTTCCTCCCGACCCCGGCGCAGCGCAATCACGGCCGCCGCCACGTGGGCACACGGATCGTCGGGATCCCGGCAATCGCACGACCAGTCGGTGTCGTCCCGGTACAGCCGGACGCGCTGGACCCAGAGCCCCTGGCGCTGGGAGATGCGCAGGATCTGCTCGGACCCGTCGCGCGACTCGCCGGTCACCGCCCCGGCGCGGGCAAGCTGCACCCCTGCCGACCACGTCGCCCGCGTGGCTTCCTCGCGCACCCTTTCGAACAGCTCATCCATGGTTCAGCGCAGCGCGTCGGCGTGGCGGCTCACCTTGGCCACGGCTTCCACCACCCGGTCGAGCTCCTTCGGCGATGCCAACAAGGTCGCATGATGCAGCCACACCGCTTCCTCGTAGGCGGCGCGGCGCGCCACCGGGAACTCGAGGCGGCGCAGGGTCTCGGGCGCGCGAATGCCGTCACCGTAGCGCTCACGCAGCATGGGCCACTGGGTGCTACGCGCATTCATCAGGGGATGATCGGGCAACGGCACGTAGAAGGGGCCGTCGGCCTGCACGCCCTCGGCGGCCAGCGCCTGGAGAAAGCGATCGCGCGGAATGCCCGCGAAACCCTCGGCGTCGTAGCGCAGCACCCACTCGTAGGCGGCGCGGGTCGTGACACGCTCGTCCAGAGGCAGAGGCTCGAGGCCGCCCACCTGGGACAGCCCCTGGCTCAAGTGCGCGATGGCCGCGGCGCGCCGCTCCGTGCGCTCCGGGAGCCGGTCGAGCTGGGTCTCCAGCACGGCGGCCTGGAACTCGGTGATGCGCGCATTGGTGCCGAAGAGCCACTCCTCGAGGTGGGCGTAGTCGCCCTCGTGACGTCCGCAGTTCACCACCGAGTGGCAGCGCGCGGCCAGCGCGTCGTCGCTGGTCAGGATCGCACCGCCCTCACCCGCCGTGACGAGCTTGCTGGTCTGGAAGCTGAAGGATCCCAGATCGCCCCACGAGCCCACGCCGCGCTCTCGCCAGCGCGCGCCGTGCATGTGCGCGCAGTCCTCGACCACGCGCAGGTCGTGACGCCTCGCGATCTCGAGCAACCGATCCAGGTCTGCGACGGACGCACCCAGGTGAACCGGCACCAGGGCGCGCGTGCGCGGCGTGATCGCGGCCTCTACGGCGTCGGGATCGATGCAGAAGCTGCGCGGCTCGGAGTCCACGAACACGGGGACCGCGTTGGTGCGGACGGCGCACGCGGCGGTCGCGATCCACGTGTAGGCGGGAACGATCACCTCGTCGCCGGCCTCGAGCCCCAACGCGGTCAGCGCCACCTCCAGCGTCACCGAGCCGTTGGTCGCACAGATGCCGTGGCGTGCGTCCTGAAACGCCGCAAATCGCTCAGCGAAGGCCGCCGCGCGCGGCCCCGGCGACGGATAGCCACCCCACTGGCCCTCTTCCAGCGCCCCCAGCAACGCCCGCCGCTCCGCCTCCCCCGCCTCAGGCCAACGCGCCGCGGGCACCCGCTCACAAACGGGCGCCCCCCCCAACAACGCAAGCTTCTCCCTCACAACCAAACCTGCATTCAGGGACGTTCCTGCATAACTGCACAAAGTACCAGTCCTGCGTTCAGGGACGTTCCTGCACAACTGCATTGAGGGTCAGTCTTACCCGTCAGGAGTGGTACTGCGTGCAGTTGTGCAGGAACGTCCCTCTTTGCAGGAGTGGTACTGGGTGCAGTCAGGGGGCGGCTAGGATGCGGAGCATTTCGTTGCGGGGGGGGCCCAGCTCCTGCTGGCGGCGCTCGCGTTTTTCGCGGTCGCGCCACACGGCCAGTACGCGGCCGATCACGTCGGGGTTGCTCATCAGGGACTCGGGCGGATCCAGCAGGTTGATCGCGCGCACCACCGCGCGCAGGACCACCATGTCCTGGGTCATGGCTGGGAAGAGGCCCTCCTGGAGCACCGAACGCATGAAGGCCTTCGGGTCCACGGGCGCCGCCGGGTCGGGCTTGGCATCCATCCCGGACACCTCGCCGCGTCGCTGCGCGGACGCCACCTCCCGCGCGTCGCGATCCGACATGCGCGCCGCCTCGTACCAGGGATCCAGCTCTCGTCGGGTGACTGCGTCGAAGGCCAGGGCGGCGGCGAACGGATCCTCCGCGTGTTCATTCAGCACGTCGGCCAGGGCCCATGCGTGCACCATGCTCAGGGAGCAGCCCCGGCCGTACATTGGGTTCTGACAGACGGCGGCGTCGCCCACCGCGTGCACACCCAACGCCAGCGGCCGCCCATCGCGCACGAAGCGGCGTCGACGGTTCTGCAGGGCGGCGATGTTGCGCACGTCGCTCACGGGCTCCGCGCGCTCGGCCGCGATCCAGGGGCGCACGGGCGGAAGCGCGGCCAATGCGCGCTCGAAGGACTCGGGCTGCATCATGCGACGCAGCGGTGCGTCGTCCTTCGACGCGGCCAGGGTAACGGAGAAGATGCCCGCGTCACCGGGGAAGACCGCGTACTTCAGGTAACCCAGGTCCGTCGCCACCAGTGCCCCGGCACCCTGCGGCCTCTCCCCGTTGCGCAGGCGATAGAAACGCGAGGTGTAGAAGATCCCGCAGTCCTCGCGCTCCTCCTCGGGAGCCTCGGCGCCGATCTCCCGCAGCCATTCCGGCAGCGCCGACCGCCGCCCCGTCGCGTCCACCACCAGGTCGGCATTCCAGACTTCTTCGGCGCCGCTCGTGGGCTGCACGCGAACGCCCGTCACCCGGGGCAGGCCACTCGCCGCATCCGGCTCCGCCACCAGGCCCGAGCAGCTCACACCCCCGTGCCAGGTCACGTGGGGCAAGGCGAGCACCTGCTTGCGCAACACCCACTCGAACGTGATCCGACGACAAGCCAGCAGCACCAGATCCTCGTCAGCGGGCTCGGGTTCGTAGGGCTGGAGCTCCGGCGGAAGGTTCTCACCAAAACGGATCTCGGCGGCGCCCGCGGCCAGCAATGCCTCGAGGATGTCCGGGGCAGCCAGGCCGGAGACCGATCCGCCGAGGACCACCGCCTTCACGACAGATCACCCCGGCGCCGGCCCAGCCAATCGAGCAGGATCGCGTTCAGCTCCTCGGGCCGCTCCTGCTGGGTCCAGTGCCCGCACTTCTCGATCATCTTCATCTCCAGGTCACCGCACAGGTTGGGCATGTTGGCGGCGAGCATCGGATTGAGCGCCGGATCCCACTCGGCCGTGACCATCAGGCAGGGCAGCTCCAGACGCTGGGTTCCCACACCTGGATGCGCCTCCTGGTTGCGGTCGATGTTGCGGTACCAGTTGACGCCGCCCGTGAAGCCGGTGCGCTCGAAGGTGTCGACGTAGACCTGGGTCTCCTCGGGCGTCAGGATCGACTCGCCCAGGGACTCCAGCTCGCCCAGCCGCCGGAACGGGTTCATGTCGAAGCCCTCTTCCGCCATGCGCGCCGCCGTCTGCAGCGGATCGATCCCCGGAAGCATCATCTTCTCGAAGAGCAGGCGGGTGTCGCGGTGCAGGACGGGGTCGGCGACGCCCGGCTCCTGGAACCAGAGGATGTAGAGCTTGTCGTCGTCGCCGCCGGTCATCATGCGCATCACGTCGGTGCGCGGGAACGGCACGTAGGGCGTGTTGATCCCGATCACGCCGGCGGTGCGCTCCGGGTGCAGCACCGGCATGGCCCAGGCCACGAAGCCGCCCCAGTCGTGGCCCGCGAAGACGGCCTTCTCCAGGTCCAGCGCGTCGAGCAGGGCGACCAGGTCCGCGGCGAGGTGCGTCATGTCGTAGGCCTCGATCTCATCGGGCCGGTCGCTGGCGCCGTAGCCGCGCATGTCCGGCGCGATGGCGCGCCAGCCTGCGTCGGCCAATGCGGGGAGCTGGCGCCTCCACGAGTAGGCAAGCTCGGGAAAGCCGTGGCAGAGGACGACGGCCGGGCCCTGGCCGGCCTCGTGAACCGACAACGCGATGCCCGTCGCCAGGTCGACACGGCGGGGAGGGGGAAACAGGGTCATGCGGACTCCTTCTGGATCTCGACGAACGTGCGACGCGCCAGGTCGCGCAGGAAGCTCAGCACCTCGTCCGGCGAGGCGGGATCGTTCCTCACGATCTGGGACACCGAAAGACCTTGCAGCAGCAGGAAGGTCACGTTGCGCAGGGTGGTGAGCCGGGGGGCGCTGGCCAGCGGCTCGGGCAGCAGGACGCGAGTGGCCTCCGCGAAGCGCTGGTCGATGTGCGCCGCCACCGGGGCCAGGCTCTCGCGCAACTCCTGGTCGGTGCGCGCCGCCACTAGCAACTCCAGCAGCGCGTACGCCGTGGGGTCGGAGAAGAACTGCCAGATCAGCTCGATCCCGGCCGAGACCAGGTCGCTGTCCTCGGGCAGCTCGGCCACGGCACGCCCGAACTCGTCCAGGCGTCGCTCGGCCAGGTGGTGAACCGCCGCCGCCACCAGCGCCTGCCGCGTGGGGAAGTGGTGGAGCTGCGCGCCGCGCGACACGCCGGCCCGTTCCGCCACCAGCACCGTGGTGGTCCCGGACCAACCGCGCTCGGCCAGGCACGCCAGGGCGGCGTCCAGCAGCCGCTCCCGGGTGCGGGCGCTACGCTCGGCCTGGGTCCGGCGCCCCCCCGCGGCGCTGCCCGAACTTGCGCTTTCTTGCCGTCCCACGAGGGAGTAGCTAGCTTGGCCGCAAGAAACAATCAAGGCTGATTGTTTCTTGCCCACCCGAGACTGCGGCCGATCCGCCCCTCCGAGAGGTCCCCGAATGCTCCCGTCCCGCATGCGCTTCGGCACGTTCCTGGCGCCTTTCCACCCCGTCACCGAGAACCCCACACTGGCCATCGAGCGAGACCTGGAGCTGGTCGAGCATCTGGACCGCCTGGGGTACGACGAGGCCTGGATCGGAGAGCACCACTCCGCGGGCTACGAGATCATCGCCTCGCCGGAGCTCTTCATCGCCGCGGCCGCCGAGCGCACCCGGCACATCCGCCTGGGCACCGGGGTCGTCTCCCTGCCCTACCACCACCCGCTCATGGTGGCCGAGCGCATCAACCAGCTGGACCACATGACGCGCGGGCGCGTCATCTTCGGCGCCGGCCCGGGGCAGCTCCCCTCCGACGCCTTCCTGATGGGCCTGGACGTGAACCAGTCGCGCGATCGCATGAACGAGGCCATGAGCGTGATCGTGCCGCTGCTGCGCGGCGAGAAGGTCAGCCACAGCGCGGGATGGTTCGAGCTGCACGACGCGCAGCTCCAGATGACACCGTACAGCCGCCCGCACGTGGAGATGGCGGTCGCGGCGGCGATCTCGCCTTCGGGTCCGCGCTGCGCGGGAACCTTCGGTACCGGGATGCTCTCCGTGGCGGCGACCAGCGAGCAGGGCTTCGAGGCGCTGGCGAATCACTGGACCATCTACGAGGCCAAGGCGGCCGAGCACGGTCACTCCGTGGATCGCGCCAACTGGCGCCTGGTGGGTCCGATGCACGTGGCCGAGACCCGCGAACAGGCCGAGCGGGACATGGAGCACGGTCTCCTCGACTTCTTGCACTACTTCAAGGAGATCCTGCCGATCCCGATCCCGGGAGATCTCACCACGAAGCAGGCCATCGAGCAGATGAACGAACGAGGGATCGGCTGCATCGGCACCCCCGACGACGCGGCGACCCAGATCGAGCGGCTGCAGAAGCAGAGCGGAGGCTTCGGCAGCTTCCTCTTCCTGGGCCAGAACGCCGCGCCCTGGGACGCCACGAAGAAGAGCTACGAGCTCTTCGCCCGCCACGTGGCCCCGCGCTTCCAGAACCTGAACGAGAACCGCATGGAGAGCCTGGCCTGGGCCAAGACCAACAGCGCCAAGTTCATCGGCGCGCTGATGGGCGCCATCGGCGGCGAGATCCAGAAGCACGTCGCCGAGCAGCAGGCCAAGAAGGGCGAATGACGGCCTCCCGAGACCTGGACTACGGCTCTTTCGCCGACGACGCGCCCTGGACGCTGGATCCCGAGCACCTTCCGTGGCGCACCGGCCTGGAGGAGACCCGCCGCGCCACCAACGCCGAGGTGCCGGAGCTGGTGCGGCCGCGCTGGCGCCCGCCGCTGCGGCGCACGCTTCGCACCACGCGTCACGTGGGCGCCGCGCTACTCGGCTGGGCCCTGAAGGAGCGCCGCCGGGGCGGCGCGGAGTCGCGCATCGGCCTCTCACACGGCCTGCGCGAAGCCTTCGAGCAGCTGGGGCCGTCGTACATCAAGCTGGGGCAGATCCTCTCGGCCGGTCAGGGCGTCTTTCCCGACGAGCTGGTGGACGAGTTCAAGCGCTGCCGCGACCGCGTGCGGCCCGAGTCCTTCGACCACGTGGAGGACGTGGTCCGCGAGGAGCTGGGGCGTCCCATCCAAGAGGTGTTCGGCTCCTTCGAGCGAGAGGCCCTGGCCTCCGCCTCCATCGCCCAGGTGCACGCCGCCACGCTGCGCGACGGAACCCCCGTGGTCGTGAAGGTGCAGCGGCCCGACGTAGCCCGGCGCGTGCGCCAGGACATCCGCACCATGGCCTGGGTGGCGCCCTTCCTGGTGGGGCGGATCCCGGTGGCGGCGCTGGCGAATCCGCCGGCCCTGGTCGAGCTCTTCGCCGAGACGATCCTGGAGGAGCTCGACTTCCGCCTCGAGGCCGAGAACATGCTCGACGTGGCCAAGCTGCTGCACGACGCGGGCCAGGAGATCATCGTCGTTCCGCGGCCGCACCCGGAGCTGGTGACGCGCCGTCTGCTGGTGATGCAGCGGCTGGACGGCTTCGCCTACGACGATGTCGCCGCCATGCGCGACGCCGGCGTGAACACCCACGATCTGGTGCGCGCTCTCTTCATCGCGGTGCTGGAGGGCGCCATGATCTTCGGCGTCTTCCACGGCGACATGCACGGCGGCAACATGGTCGTGCGCGGGGACGGCAAGATCGCGCTCTTCGACTACGGCATCACCGCGCGCATGACCGAGAAGCAGCGCCTGGCCTTTCTGCGCATGCAGATGACGGCGGCGGCGAACGACGTTCGCGGAAACCTGGCGGCCTTCCGCGACCTGGGAGCCCTGCCCGAGGACGCCGACCTGGACGCGCTGATGCAGGTCCTCAAGGTGGATCAGCCGGTCCGCGACCCCACCAAGATGACGCCGGAGCAGTTGACCTCGGAGATCCGCCAGGTGACCAAGGCGCTGCTGGGCCAGGGCGCCAAGCTGCCCAAGCCGCTGATGCTCTTCGTGAAGAACATGATCTTCCTGGACGGCGCCATCGCCAACTTTGCGCCGGACCTGAACCTGTTCGCGGAGATGCTCACGATCTACGCCTGGTTCGCGCAGAACCACGGCGAGCGCATCGCGAGCGAAATCGGCTTCGATCCGCGCCAGGTGGGCTTCGACCTGGACGGCATGCAGCGAGCCCTGGGCCTGGAGGACGAGCACGAGTCCATGACGCACCGCGAGCTGCAGGAGCGCCGGGCCGCCATCAACCAGCGGGTCCGCGAAGGCGGCAGCGTGCTGTAGGAAAGCCGCACGACGGCCCTGAGCCGTCTGACGCTACACTGAGGGCCACAGGAGAGACCACCCAATGGCATACACATTCTTCGAGCTGGAGCAGGAAGGCCACGTCGCCACCCTGTGGCTGAACAACCCGGACAAGCGCAACGCCATGAATCCGGACTTCTGGCGCGAGCTGCCCGTGGCCATGCAGGCCCTCGGCGCCGACGAGAACGTGCGCGCCGTGGTGATCGCGGCCCGCGGCCCCCATTTCACCGCCGGCCTCGACCTCAAGAGCATGGGCGGCAGCATCAGCGGCGACGCCGAAGAGAAGACCAGCGAGGTGGTTCGCCGGCTGCAGCTGCTCGGCAGTATCCGCGGCTTCCAGGCCGCCATCACCTCCATCGCCGACTGCCCCAAGCCGCGCGAGACGCGCATCGCCATCGTGGCCGACGTGGGCACGCTGCAGCGGCTGCCCGGCATCGTGGGCCGCGGCATCGCCGCCGAGCTGGCGCTGACCGGGGACGACTTCGGCGCCGAGCGCGCCCAGGAGATCAACCTGGTGAACGGGGTGCTGGCCGACGCCAGCAGCACCGTGAAGGGCGCCCAGGCCATGGCCGCGCGCATGGCCCACAACTCGCCCCTGGCGGTGCAGGGCACCAAGCAGGTGCTGCGCTACTGCGAGGGCAAGAGCGTGGAGGACGGCCTGGAGTACGTGGCCACCTGGAACGCCGGCTTCCTGCAGAGCGACGACCTGCGCGAGGCCATGCTGGCATTCCTCCAGAAGCGCGAAGCGAAGTTCGAGGGCAAGTAGGCTGCCGGCTTCGCGGGCCTAGGCCCGTCCCGGGCGATCGAGGGTCCAGGCCAGGTAGGTCTCCAGGTCGTCGGCCGCCAAGGTGGCCTGAGCGCGGACGTACTCGTGGTGAGCGTGGAGCGCATTCTCGACGATGCGCTGCACGCGCCTGCGGTCCAGCTGACCGAAGCGCCGCGCCAGATGTCCCAGGGCGGCCAGGGCGTCGCCCTTGACCAGGGCATTGCGATGCCGCGCCAGGTTGACGCAGGAGACCTCCGCCCACATACGGTCCGACGACTCCAGGCCGACCTTCAGCACCAGGTCGCGCAGCTCGAAGATGCGGTCTTCTTCCAGCGCGCGCTCCAGGGCGCGGCGCAGGGAAGTCTCGTCGCTCGCTTTGCTACCGTGCGTCGCCATGTCCGACTGGATCGTAAACGACGGGCCCGAGGACCGCTGCTTCGGCTGCGGCCACCAGAATCCGTCGGGACTGCGGCTGCGCTTCCGGCGCCTGGAGGGCGGCGGGGTGGAGACGCTCTACAGCGTGCCCGCCGATTACGCCGGCGCGCCGGGCATCGTCCACGGCGGCATCCAGGCGGCGATCCTGGACGAAGTGCTCGGTTTCGCCGTGCACGACGCCACCGGATTCGACGAGTCGGTCAACGTGGTCACCGTGGACTTCCGCCTGCGCTATCGGCGTCCCGTCCCGACCGAAACCGAGCTGCACATCGTGGGTCGGCACGTCCGCAGCGACGGCCACGACCACTACGTGGAAGGCGACATCCTCGACGCAGAGGGCCAGGTACTGACTCACGCCGAGGCCCGCTGGCGCCGCATCGACCGGCCTTCGCCGCCCTCGCAGGACTAGGCGAACCAGGCGGGCTAGGCGATCGCCTTGGCGTCGCGCAGGCGCGCGATGTCGTCGGCGCCCAGCCCCCAATCGGACAGCGCCTCGTCGGTGTGCTGACCCGGGTGCGTCGCGGGGCGCACCACCTCGGCCTGGGTGCGGCTGAAGCGCGGTGCGGGGCCGGGCTGCTTGTGACCGGCCACCTCGATGAAGGTTCCGCGCTCCGCGTTGTGCGGATGGTCGTAGGCCTCGCTCATGCTGAGAACCGGCCCGAAGCAGACGTCACTGCCCTCCATGATCTCGCACCACTCCGCGCGGGTCTTGGACTTGAAGATGCCCTTCAAGCGTTCCTTCGTCTCGCCCCACTTCTCGCGGTCCATCTGGCGCGGCAGGTCCTCCCCCTCCAGCCCGGTCCTGCGCAGAAGCTCTGCGTAGAATTGGGGCTCGATGGAGCCGATGGAGACGTACTCGCCGTCGCGCGTTTCGAAGACGTCGTAGAAGTGCGCGCCCGTGTCCAGCAAATTGGTTCCGCGCTCTTCCGACCATACGCCCATGGCGCGGAACCCGTGCATCATGGCCATGAGCGTGGCAGCGCCGTCCACCATGGCCGCATCCACCACCTGGCCGCGCCCGGAGCGCTGCGCCTCGAGCAACGCGCACACCAAGCCGAAGGCCAGGAACATCCCGCCGCCACCGAAGTCGCCCACCAGGTTGAGGG